>JASBZD010000135.1 GCA_029983595.1 Peptoniphilaceae bacterium | reverse complement strand
TTAGTTGGAACTATTCCTACTAGCATTATAATAGCTAAAAGAATAGAAAGTATTCTGCTTTTATAATTTTTACTTGTCAATTTATCTCTCCTTTATTTAGATTTTGTAACTAAGCCTAAATTTAAATATTTTATTTAACCTCCTATTTTTAATTTTATGGCTACTAATATAATAGATTACTCCACAATGTTTTATTACATAACTTTATTATAAATCCTAAATCAAATTATTTCATCTAAATAACTAAGAATTTATTAAAAAACCTATATTTTACAATTTTTTTGTATATTTTACATATATTTAATATTTATTTTATATAAAAACCCCTCCATCCATCTCTAGATTTTGGGGTTAGGTCATTTATCTTATAATTTTCAGATTTAATATTAAATTTTTGCTGGTTCTATTTCCCAGATATTTTCAGCATAATCTTTTATTGTTCTATCTGATGTGAATTTTCCAGAGTTTGCTAGATTTTTAAGGCATTTTTTTGCCCATTCTCTTCTATTTCTATATTCTCTATCTATTTCTTCTTGGGCATTTATATAATCTCTAAAGTCTTTTAAGATAAAGTATTGGTCTGCTTTTCCGCCGTCTTCTTTTAGAAGTGAGTTAAATAGATCAAATAGCATAAATGTATCATTATCTTTAAATTCACCTGACATTAAAGAGTCTACTGCATCTTTTATCTCTGGGTCATTAAGATATATTTCCATTGGTTTATATTCATTTCTTATTCTATCTAATTCTTCTACCCTTGCTCCAAATATGAAGTTTGCATCAAATCCTGCTTCTTCTACGATTTCTACATTTGCTCCATCATATGTGCCTAGCGTAGGGGCTGCATTTAGCATAAATTTCATATTCCCAGTTCCTGATGCTTCTTTTCCGGCTGTAGATATCTGTTCTGATACGTCTGCTGCTGGATAAATTCTCTCTCCATAGCTTACTCTAAAATTTTCTATAAATACTACTTTTATCTTATCTTTTATAGTTAGGTCATTATTTATTACATTTGCTATTTCATTAATAAATTTTATTACTGATTTTGCTCTAAAATATCCCGGTGCAGCTTTCCCCCCAAATATAAATGTACGTGGTATTATGTCTAGATTTGGATCTTCTTTTAGCCTATGATATAGATACACAATATGAAGTGCGTTTAAAAGTTGTCTCTTATATTCGTGAATTCTCTTTACTTGAATATCAAATATGGAGTTTGGGTCTATTCTTATTCCTTCATTTTCATAAATATACTGAGCTAGTTGTTCTTTTTTGGCGTGCTTTATATCCATTAATCTATCTAAAACCGCTTCATCATCTATATATTCTTCTAAACCTTTAAGCTTTGTAAGATCCGTTACCCATTCGTCTGAGCCTAATAGTTCTGTTATCATTTCTGATAATTCTGGATTAGATAATAGTAACCAACGTCTTGGGGTCACTCCATTAGTTTTATTTTGGAATTTCTCAGGGAAATATTTATACCAATCTTTTAGCACGCTATTTTTTAATATCTCTGTATGAAGTTCTGCTACTCCATTTACTGTATGAGATAGATAAAGTCCAAGATTTGCCATTTTTACATTATTATCTTTTATAATTCTCATATTTTCTATTTCTTCATCTGAGAAACCATGGTTTGTAAAATCTTCTAGTAGCACTTTATCTAATAACTTCATTATCTCTAAATTTCTAGGGTTTGTATCTTCTACTATCGATAATTCCCAGCTTTCTAGCGCTTCTTGTAAAATCGTGTGGTTGGTATAAGAAAATATCACTCTAGATTTATCTATTGCTTCACCTAGCTTATAACCATATTCATCTATTAGGATTCTAATAAACTCAGTTATTGAAATTACTGGGTGTGTGTCGTTAAGCTGGATTCTGATTTTTTCTTCTATTTTTACTAGTTTTTCATCGCCTGAGCTTTTTTTATAACATTTTATAATATCTTTTATTGAGGCTGATGAGAAAAAGTATTGTTGACGAAGTCTTAAAACTTTTCCCACACGTTGAGAGTCATTTGGATATAAAACTCTAGTTATATCTTCTGCTCTATTTTTTTCATAAACTGATTCATCATATTTAAATTCATTAAACTTATTTAGTTTAAAATCATTAATAGCTTCAGATTGCCATAATCTAAGTGTATTTATATTCTCAGTTCCATAACCTATTATTGGATAATCATATGGTATCGCACGAACTTTCATATCTTTAAATTCTACTATTTGATATTCTGATTCCACTCGCATCGACCAAGGATCGCCATTTTTAGTCCAGCTATCGCCCTCTTCGACCTGAAACCCATCTTCAAATTTTTGTTTAAAAAGCCCTTGTCTATATCTTACTCCATATCCAGTTAATGGGTAGTTTTGTGAAGCTGCAGATTCCATAAAACAAGCTGCCAGTCTACCTAGCCCGCCATTTCCTAATGCTGCATCATCTTCCATTTCTGAAATTTTATCTAAATCTACTCCTAAATCAGCTAGTGCTTCTCTCGC
>JASBZD010000134.1 GCA_029983595.1 Peptoniphilaceae bacterium | reverse complement strand
GCTTCCAGTAGTTTTTACTCTTATTGGTACAGATTTTATTCTAAATACTGGAATCTCTACTTCTACAGATCTAAACTCCGGATTTATATTTAATACTTCATTTCCATCAGCATCTAAAAATTGTAAAACAACAGTTCTTACATCAGTGTTTGTTAGGTTAGAAACATCTATAACTCCTACAACACCTTCTATTTTTTCAAGCTTTGATTTAACACCGCTTATTTTAACAGTCTTATTTACAGCTCTTACCTCTCCAATTGAATATCCATCTGGTAAATTACCCTTTACTTCTAAAGCGATATTTCTAGAAACACTAGACTCTTCGTCTATTTGAATTGAAATAAAAGCTGGATCTACATTTACAATTTCTACCTCGCTAGCTGATCCACGGATACTGGTTAAAACCTCAGCTCTATTTTCTCCTACTTCCATTTTAGATAAATCAACATGTGCATATATATTTTCAGTTCTTAGATTTCTAAGAGCGCTTTTTGTACCCCTAACTTCTACATTTACTCTTTGAAAATCTTGAGATACTATTTTTAAATTATTTTTAAGTGAATCTTTATTAGTAAACTCAACTGGTACTTGTCTAAAAGTAACACTCATAATTGGGTTTACTACTCCCATAACTATAGACCATAAAATTATAGCCATAATAAATGAGAGAACCGCTCTTCTTCTAGTTTCCTTATTGTTCTTCATCTTCTGATTTTCCTCGTTTTACACGTTTTAATTCGAAAGCCTTAGGAGTATAGATTTCTTCTAAAATATTTTCAAGCGTATCTATATCTAAATATCTAGATATTTCTCCATTTTCAGCTATTGAAATAGTACCAGTTTCTTCTGAGACTATAACGCATAGTGCATCTGATTTTTCAGAAAGCCCAAGCGCTGCCCTATGTCTAGTTCCCATTTCTTTTGAAATTCTCATATTATCTGAAAGTGGTAAATAACATCCTGCTGCAATTATCTGATCATTTTTAATAATTAGCGCGCCATCATGAAGTGGAGCATTTGGAAAAAAAATATTAATTAAGATTTCTGGACTGATTTTAGCATTTAACATAGTACCAGTATCTACAATCTCTTTTAATCCTACTGTCTTTTCAATTACTATAAGCGCCCCAATTTTCTGTCTAGACAGCGAAGCCACTGCACTAGTAATAGAATCAATAACTTCACGCGAAAACTTCTCTTCTGATTCAAGAAAATTTCTAGGTAAAATTGAGGTAGTACCTATTCTTTCTAGTCCTCTTCTAAGTTCTGGTTGGAACACCACAATTAATAAAAACGCACCGACTGTAATAAGATTAGTAAGTAAAAAATTAAGAGTAAAAAGCTGAAGCCATTCAGATAATTTAGTCAAAATTAAAATAATAAAAATCCCCTTAATCAGCTGCTCAGCTCTGGTCTGTTTTACAAAGCCTAAAATATGATAGATTATAAATGTAATAACCAGAATATCAACTATATCTTGTATTCTAATTTGGTTTATATAATTTAAAAAATTCGTCATTATTCACCTACATATAAAGTTTTTTCGGTTCTTATCCTAGATTCATCTAAGTTTTTTCTAAGCTCATCAGTTAGTTTTATTTCTGGAATCTGTCCATCAAGCGCTTGATAAACTGGTAAGATTTTATGTTTTTCATCAGATTCTTTAGGGTTATATGTTGGGATAAGCTCAAGATTTTCATATTTTACTTTTCCAGTATCAGTATCCTTTACTAGCTCAAAAGTTACAATAAGTCCATCTTCTACCCTTTTATCGCCTTCAAAATACTGACCTCTCATATTAGATATGAAATTTCCCATTGAGTAGACGATAAACTTATCATCTCCCACTTTTTCTACTTTATGGACTACATGAGGATGAGATCCTAAAATATAATCTACACCTAAATCTAAAATTTCATGACCTAAATTTTCAATATATTCATTAGGTCCCTTTGTATATTCTGATCCCCAATGGATAAACATTATAATTTTATCCGCCCCAAAAGCTTTTAGTCCTTCGATATCTTCTTTGATTTTTTCTTTATCAATTACATTTACCCTAAAATCAGCATCTGGAGTAAGTCCATTTAATCCATAAGTATAAGCAATTACACCTACATTTATATCATTTATTTTAAAAATTCTAAAACGATCTGATGATTCTTCTAAATTAGTACCAATATAGCTAAGACCTAGATCATTAATTGCATTAATAGTATCTAAAACTCCTTTAGTACTCTGATCTAAACTATGATTATTAGCAGTACCTATTAAGTCTATTCCGGCATATTTAATGCCATCAACTATCTCACGAGGAGCGTTAAATCTTGGAAAGCCCATAGGTTTTTTATCATAATCTATAACAGTTTCTAGATTTAACATAGATAAATCAGCATCATCAAAAATATATTTAATATATGAAAAAGCTTTAGAAAAATCATATCCACCATCTTCTAACTTATAATTATAAGTTGTAGGAAGATGAGTCATTACATCCCCTGCTGCAGCTATTTTTACTCTTTCATATTTTTTAGGAAGATCTTTTAAATCTACATTAATATC
>JASBZD010000133.1 GCA_029983595.1 Peptoniphilaceae bacterium | reverse complement strand
GGACACTGGGCAGAAAAATCAGTAAGAGAAGTAGTAAATAAAGGATATATGGAATTAGAAAGTGGAAAATTCTTCCCTAATGTAGATGCAACACGTCTAGAATATGTAAAAGCATTAGCAAAATTAGCAAAAGTAAATCCAAAAGACTATATGAATAAAACAGTATTTAAAGACGTAAAATCTGGAACTACAGACGCAGGCTATATAAATTGGGCAAATGAAAAAGGAATTATAAAAGGAACAGGCGAAGGCGACTTTGAAGGAGATAGAAATATCACAAGACAAGAAATCGCAACAATCCTAAATCGCTATGAAAAAGCAATGAACCTAAATCTATCTAAAAAAGACGCAGTAGACTTTTCAGATAATGACAAAATCGCAGACTGGGCTAAAGATGACGTAAAAGAAGCACATGAAAAAGGGATATTTAATGGAAAAGACAACAACATGTTTGATCCATTAGCAAATATTACACGTGCAGAAGTAGCTCAAGTTGTGGTAAATATGGATAGATAATTAGAGATTTTTAAAAGACTTCCGAGGGGGAGTCTTTTTTTGATTTCAAAAGGTGTCAGAGCCGGGGAGTGGATCTTAAGTTTTTAATCATATAGTCAAGCTACTATAAAACACCTATACAGAAGTAGCCTATCAAATTTTATTAAAATATAAAAGATTAATAAAATTATCATAAACTTGATTTATAAAAAGATTAAATAACCACTTATTCTAAAATAACTACCAGTTATCCAAAGTTTGTAGCAAGCTAATATAACATAAATTATAATTATGTTAACAAAAATGAAAGAGGTGAAATGTGAAGGTTGAGATAGAAATTAATGAAGACTTAGAAGAAGCTATATTAAAGATTGAGACTCCAGCTTTAACAGATGATATAAAGAAGATTACTGATTATATTAATAGCATTCACGCGGATGTTTTAGTTGGAGAATATATGGAGAAAATAGAAGTTATAAATCTAGAGAAGATTATTAGGGTTTTTGCAGAGGATAAGAAAGTATATGCACTAGTAGGTGAAAAGAAATATATTTTAAAATTACCACTTTATGAAATCGAGAAAAGATTGGGAAATTCATTTTTAAGAATTTCAAACTCAGAAATCATTAATGTAAGAGAAATAAAATCTATTGATTTAGATTTTAAAGGCACGATTTGTATATTTCTAAGTAATGGAGAGTTTGTATATTGTTCTAGAAGATATGTAAGCATAATTAGACAAAAACTAGGAATTTAAGGAGGAGAAAATGAAAAATATAATTAAACGTCTTTTAGTCGGTGGTATAGTCGGTATTTCTGTAGGATATATAATTAGTTTAATAATTTCTGTATTAATCGGTAAAGGGGATTATTATGGAGCGTCTCCTATGCTAATTGATCGATTTGGAAATGAACTTAATGCTATGATTATACAAACATTTGGTTCTATGTTATTAGGTGGTGTATTTTCAGCTGCTTCATATGCTTTTGAGAATGATTACTCTTTAACAAAACAAACTATTATACATTTTTTTGTAACTATGCCTGTATATCTATTTATCTCTTATATGTTAGGATGGTTATCATTTAACTCTATAAAAGGGGTTTTAATGGCGCTAGGAATTTATGTGGTGATATATATAGTGATATGGCTAATCATGTATCTATATTGGAAACAAAAAATTAGTAAATTAAATGAAGATATAAAAGTTGTAAATTAGAATTTTTTATAACTAATATAAAAGCAGTAGGATAAAAATGCCCTCCTCACTGGTTTGTCCAGTAAAGAGGGTGCGTATAAAATTTCTACTGCTTATTTGCTTTTTTAGTTTTATAATTAGATGATTTCATATTTTGCATTTTTATCTATAATTTCAGGTTTCATATTATAAATAGCATCAATTAAATAGTTTCTATAAGAAGAGTTGCCATCTAAATTATCCATCCGTTTATACGAAATCTCTCCAGCAATCCCCATCGTAAAGACTGCTGCAGCGGTAGCTTCTAACATATTTTTCTTATTAGCACTTATAAATGCAGTAATAAGTGATGAGAGCATACATCCACTGCCACTTACATCAGCCATCATAGCATGACCATTTTCTATTAAAAAAGTCGAATCTCCATCAGTAATAATATCAACCTCACCACTTACCACAATTATCGCATCTAAAGATTTTGATAACTTTTTAATAATCTTTATCTTCTCATTAAGATTATCTTTAGTGATTTTATCTATTGACTTGGCATCTACCCCAGTATGCGTCTTTTTATTAAAATATAGGGTATTTATTTCTGAAATATTGCCTTTAATAACCGAAAATTTAACTTTTTCAAGTAAAGTCTTGGTAATATATTTTCTAAAACTTGATGCTCCAATTCCTACAAGGTCAAGCACTACGGGTTTAGAAAGTTTATTAGAAAATCTCCCAGCCAATATCATAGATGACGCTGTGGTCTTATTAATTGTACCAAGATTTATATTAAGTCCATTAGAAATAGCACAAATATCACGCATCTCTTTAGGTTCATTAGCCATAATAGGAGATGCTCCTGCTGCTATTAAGATATTGGCGCAGTCATTAGCAGT
>JASBZD010000132.1 GCA_029983595.1 Peptoniphilaceae bacterium | reverse complement strand
CATAGACTAGACGATCATGACTATGAATCTTTAAAAAAACATTTAGGAAGTTAGGAGATAAAATGGATTACGAAAAATCATTAAAAGAAATTAGAGATAATCTTGATAAAGCTAAAGGTCTTAAAATAAAAGCTGAATCTCAATTAGAATCTTTAAAACAACGAGAGTCAGAGATTTTAGAAGAGCTAGAAAAAATGGGTGTTAAACCAGAAAATCTAGAAAATGAAATAGTAAAAACCAAATCAGAAATTGAAAATCTTATAGAAAAAGCTAATGGATTAATTCCTACGGATTTATTAAAATAATGGATTATATTGAAAAATCTCTAGAAGAGATGAAAAAAGTTTTTTATTCAGAAAATGCTAAGAAAAAAGTTTTAGAAGATAGAAAATCCAATCTAGAGAATAAATTAGAGGAAATTAGTACTGATATTGACACTTTAGAAAAAGTACAGATATTATTTCAAAAAACCTCTGAATATGCCAGAGAGCAGGGCAGAGTAGCTATATCAAATATGACCACATCAATGCTAAATTTTATATTTGATGATAAATATAAATTTGAGATAGAACTTGATCTAAAGAGAAATGTCGCAAGTGCTGAGTTTTTTGTAACTGAAGAGTATGAGGATAGAATTTTAAAGACTAGGCCTCAAGAATCACGTGGCGGAGGAATAGTCGATGTTATTGGGTTAGCTTTAAGACTTTCATTTTTGGAACAAGCGAGTCCCAAAATTGAAGGTCCACTTATTTTGGATGAGCCGGCAAAACATGTAAGTAGTGAGTATACAGATTTAATTGGTGAGTTTTTAGTTAAATATTCAGCATCTCGAGATAGACAGATTATTATGATTACTCATAATGATCATCTAGCAAATTTATCTGAAAATGGATATAGAATTTCTAATGAAGACGGAACTTCAATAGCAGATAGAATTTAATAATCTCTATCAACTTGACTATATCTTATTTTAACTATAAAATAAAATTGTAGTTTTATATACAAATTAAGATTTATGAACCTTGAAAACTAAATACAAAGAAGGAGGTGTTCTTCATTTTAATTTATATACTAATAATATGTATAGGCTTAGCATTAGGCATTCTTATTGGATATATAATGAGAAAAAATTCAGCAGAGAAAACTATTGGCTCAGCTGAAAACCATGCACAAAGCCTAATTATAGATGCAGAAAAAGAATCTGAACGCATTAAAAAAGAAGCGCTAGTTGAAGCAAAAGATGAGATTTTTAAAATGCGAAGTGAAGCAGAAGAAGAAAATCGTAAATGGAGAGATGAAAACTCAAAATTTGAGTTAAGACTTAATAATCGAGAAGATCAACTAGACAAAAGATTATCTCAACTTGAATCTCGCGAAGTTTCTTTAGAATCTAGAGAGCAATCATTAAATGACAGAATTTCTAATATTTCCGAAAAAGAAACTAGAGTAGATAGTTTATTAGAAGAGAGATTATCTGAACTTGAGAGAATTTCAGGCTATACATCTAATGAAGCTAAAGAAATTCTATTAAAAGAGTTAGAAGACGATATCGTTCACGAATCTGCAGCTATCATTAAAGAATATGAAAATAAAACTAAAGAAGAATCTGAAAAAATCGCTAGAAATATAATAGCTAACTCTGTACAACAAGTAGCTAGCGATTATTTACCAGAAATCACTGTAACTACCGTAGATTTACCTAATGATGAAATGAAAGGTAGAATTATCGGTAGAGAGGGACGAAACATTAGAGCTATTGAAGCTATGACTGGAGTTGATTTAATTATTGACGATACTCCTGAAGCTGTAACGGTATCTAGTTTTGACCCAGTCAGAAGAGAAGTGGCAAGACTTGCTCTAGAAAGGCTAATTACAGATGGAAGAATTCATCCAACAAGAATTGAGGAAGCTGTAGAAAAATCTGAAAAAGAAGTCGATAGAATTGTTAAAGAAGCTGGGGAAGACGCAGTATTCGAGCTTGGACTTCATGATATTCATCCAGAGATAAGAAAAACTCTTGGTAGAATGAAATTTAGATATAGCTACAGCCAAAATGCTCTAAGACATTCTATAGAAGTGGCTAGAATTTCAGGACTAATTGCTGAACAACTTGGAACTGATCCAAAAGTTGCTAAAAGAGCTGGTTTATTACATGATCTAGGAAAAGCCATAGATCATGAATTTGATCAGACTCATATAGACCTTGGTATAGATCTTGCTAAAAAGTATAATGAGCCACCTGAAGTAATAGATGCGATTGCGACTCACCATGGCGATGTTGAACCTAAGTATATTGAATCAATAATCGTAATGGCAGCTGATACATTATCTGCAGCTAGACCAGGTGCGAGACGTGAAACTTTACAAGCATATATTAAACGACTTGAAAAACTTGAAGAAATTGCTAATTCCTTTGAAGGAATTGATAAAACTTATGCAGTACAAGCAGGTCGTGAGCTACGCATCATTGTAGAACCTGAGAAAATTTCAGAATCTGAGATGACTGTCTTATCTAGAGATATAGCTAAGCGTATTGAAGATGAGATGGAATATCCAGGTCATATTAAAGTAAATGTAATTAGGGAAACTCGTTCTGTAGAATATGCTAAATAAAAA
>JASBZD010000131.1 GCA_029983595.1 Peptoniphilaceae bacterium | reverse complement strand
ATAACTGCTGGAGAATAGTGTCCACCACTTCTCGTTCCTTCTTTTATCCTAATTTTTTTCAATCTCAGTACCTCCTCATCCTAAGATCTTCACCAATAAATCTATAAATATTAAAACTATCAGCTATCCTAGAAAAAATTCTATCAGAATACTGATTTTTAATATCTATTGGCGTTAAATTTGTAGATATAACCATCTTTCCGTTAGATAAATTCCTACTATTTATTATATTAAATAACTCGCTTTGGGTAAAGGAGTTAATATTTTCAGTTCCAAGATCATCGATTATTAGTAAATCAGCCTTTAAAAGATATTCATATTTTAGATAAATATCGCTATCGTCTTTATTTCTATTAAATCTATAATCTTCCACAGTCTCAAAAAGACTATGAGCAGTCTGATATACTACTGTATACCCAAGATCTAATAATTCTCTCGCAATAGAGTTAATCATAAAAGTTTTGCCAAGTCCAGTCGTACCATAAAATAAAAGATTTTTAGTATTATCAATATCAAAATCCTCTATAAATCTTCTAGAAGCATTAAAAATTTCTATAATATTTTCGCGAGCTGATACTTCCTCGCCCTTATCAATATCCTCTGAAAAAATATTTAAATCAAAAGTATCAAAATTTTCACGCTCTAATAAAGACTCAATATTGCTCATTTTATAATACTCATTAATAAGCCTTCTTCTAAAGCATACACATTGCTCACCGGATACAAACCCAGTATCCTTACATATTTCGCACTCATATCTAGGCTCTAGCGACTCTGGATCTATGCCATGATCTATTAAGACACTCTTTTTATATGCTTCTAAGTCCTTAATATAAGAAATATCTATTTTTTCTCCGCGGAGAACTTTTAGACCATTTTCTATTCCGGCATTTTTAATCTCCATATCGATTTCTTTAATCTTAGGAATTTTTTTATAGATATATTCAATTTTATCAAGCTGATTATTCTTTAGATCTTGAGATTTTTTTTCATATTCTCGAAGGATCTTTTTATATATTGACGGTCTATTCTCCATTATATCCGTCCTTTTTTATATTTTTAGTAAGCAGTCTATTTAGATCATCATCTGACAAATTAGTCTCTTTAGGTGTAAAATTTTGAAATTTACTCTTTTTGGGCCTTGAAATAGCTTTTCTATCTAGCTTACTAATATCAGAAATATCCTTAACACCTATGTCGCTCCAATTTTTTAAAATAGAATTGGCATATTTTATAGAAGGACTTTCAATAACAGCAGTTTTTTCTAGTGCTAGATTTATAATATCATCATTAAAATTATAGACTTCATACCATGAGTTTATCATATCTACTTCCTCATCACTTACAAGCCTAAATTTTAGGCCTAGTTTTCTTAAGATATTATTTTTTCTTACATAAATCTCATCAGTCTTTCTAAGCTCGTCATTTACCTCATCTAGAGTCGTAACCCCTCTATCATAAAAAGATCTGACAATAGCTCCCACATAATTTACAGAGACCTTATTCTTTTTAGACACTGCATAATCAAAAATAACCTCAATCATATCAGTATCCATATTATATTCAGATATAAAATTTAAAATCTCAATTTTTTCAGTAGGAGTAGTCTGACGTCTCATAATATAATCGATATTATTAAACATACGCCTTACATTTTTATTTTCCATAGCACTAAACATCACACCCGAGCTAGACTCGACAGGTTTAGAAGTGTTTTTAGAGTATAGATTTTTAAGATTTATAAACTCGATATCATATCCATCATCTAGAGTTTCATTAATTTTAATAAGTCCCTCATTTTTAAGATAATTTAGCGCATCTACTACTTCAGAAGTAGAAATTCTAAGATTAGACGAAATAATATCTAGACTAGTCTCTTCTCCATTAGATAATCTTTTTAGACAATATAAATAGACCTTTACATATGCTGCATTAACATAAGGTAAAAAGTCTTCAATAAAAATATTATCTACTAGAGTATATCCATAGTCTATATCAGAATTTTCAAAACTAAACCTCAAACTCCTCTTCCTTTCTTAAAAATTCAGATTTTGTAAGCCTCATCTTATAAAAATAATTTAAAACTTTTCCATTTTTAAAAATAAAACAATCTGGAAACCTTAAAAACTCCTCATCACTTGTAGTATTATATGGATTTTCATATTTCATCTTAGATTTTTTGGTAATTTTAAAACCCATTTTCTCATATAATCTTAGTGCACGCTTATTATAAGAAGCCACATCTAAAACCATCTTATTAAACCCAAGCTCATGAAAATAAAACTTTAAAAACTCATAAAGTGCAGTCGACCCATAACCTTTATCGACCTTATCCGGATTTAAAACTAGACCAAGAGTAGAGTTTTTAGTAAAAGCATTAATCCTCTTAAGCCCAATAAACCCAATCATCTCGCCCTCATTAATAATCGCATAATAAAGACAAAAAGGGTTATACGCCTTTTGGTTCATAAATTCCCTTACTTCTAAATCATTTCTTAGCCTAAAATTATAATCATAAAATAGAGGATCTTTATGATCTCCCCATGATTTCATAGAAATAGCGTGCTCAACAGTAAATTCTTCAAAATCCATAAATTAATTTTCTCGAGCCTTATTAGCAAACTTAGTATACTCGCCCATAAACACAAGTTCTACAGTACCAATCGGGCCATTTCT
>JASBZD010000140.1 GCA_029983595.1 Peptoniphilaceae bacterium | reverse complement strand
CTTCAATAGCCTCAATGGGAAATGATGAATATCTAATTACCACAACAGTAAATGGTAGTGAATATTATACTCCTACTGATATAACTAGCTATGTAGCTCGTAACTCAGGAGTGCCAAGTACTATTTATCACAACGATGCAGCCCAAGGTAATTGGCCAAAATTTATGATGTTACAACATTATCTGGCTACAAGTAATCCACAGAATAAAAAAGTAGAGTATTATGCACTTTTAAACCCTGATGATAACTCTAATATGAATAAGAATAGTGATTTTAAAATAAATGTCGCTAATATGAATATAGAGTCTATTTCAGTATTTAATGTAGATCCAGCAAATGCTGGGTCTGCTAGAACTAAAATGCAAAGCTTTAATGGTGGATCTATAAGTAATTCTGTAGCTACTGATCCTCACGAATACCCAATAAAGATCTCAGGATCAGGAAATGAGAGAATAGTATATCTACCACAGAAGAGATTTGGTTTGAGTGAGCCGGCAAAATGGAAATTCTTAGTAAAAGTTACTGGTACAGTAATTGATCCTAAAGCTAATACATCAGTAATAGCTAACTGGACAGCTAGAGATGCTCGTTCATATATAGCTGATGCGCGTGTGTCTATAGCACCAATAGAAGAAAAATCTCAGTCTTATGCATCTATAAATTCACTACGTGGAACTTTAACGCATAATATAAATACTGATGCATTTAATATAATTAATGGTGAAACTAAATTTAATGTGAATTCAGGTGATAGTCAGCAATTCTATACTAAAGTTAAAGCTAAAGATAACCTTGCTGCTGGAACATATCCTATTTTAAATAGTGCAAAATTAGATCTTCCAGATTTAAAAGGATATCCTAGCACTACTGAATTAAAAAATGGTGCATCTATTATAGTTACAGACACAAAGAGAACGAAAGAAGTAGAAACAGTTACAGCTTTCCAAATAGATATCGAAAACCCACCAGAGGATAATATACCAAAAGAGGGAGAATTTAGATTTAAAAAAGTAGATAGCAAAACTGGAGAGGCACTTTCTGGAGCTGAGTTTAAACTTATTGGTAGACCTAAAAAAGCTGGTGAGAATCCAGAAGTTATTACACTTAAAGAAATAGGTAATACCGGAGTATATGAAGCTAAAGGCTTAAATATGCCAGGATACTACTTCCTTAGAGAAACAAAAGCACCAGAAGGATATAGTATACCGACTCATCAATGGATCGTCCATGTTGAGAATGATGGTATAAAAGTTTGGAAAGCGCCATTTGAGCCAATTTATAAGCATTCAGAAAAATATATTTTAGATTTATCTAATGCTACTGGATGGACAGTAAGTAATGGAAATAGAGATGCTAATCCACCTGAATTTAAGTTTAATGGCGAAGGTGAATACGATATAAATGTAGAGTATAACGATGGAACTATGCCTGATGGAATTTCTGGTGCCACAATTAAAGCGTCAGATGTCAGCCAATATCTTCCATCAGCTAATGCTGGCTCTTATGTAAGACCAAACCCAGATATAACTGCTAATTTCTCAGCTAATGGGCCAAGCTTTAGTCTTACTAATACTAAACCATCACAGATTATGGTTAAAAAAGTAGATAATAAAGGCGTAGCATTAGAAGGTGCCGAGTTTAGATTAACTGATAAGAATAAAAATCCTATCGAAGGTACAACAGGTGTTACAAACTCAGATGGACATCTTTGGTTCTACAATATCCCAGATGGAGAATATTTCTTAGAAGAGACTAAGGCTCCTAAAGGATATAAGATTACTGAAAAATATAAGCATATAATAATAAAAGATTCTGAAGTTAGTCTTTTAAATGCAAGTTTTAAATCTGAGGATACACTAGATAGCAAAATACCAAAAGCTAGTATATTTAAGACAGCACTAGGAAAAATCTCAGACTTTATTACTCCGACAGCTTATGCAGCAGATGAAGAAATGACTGGTGCTAAAGAATCGCTAAATAATTCTAATGAGATAGATATAGTAGAAGAAACTAGAAAACCAATAGAATATCCAGAAACTATAACTACAGTAGTAAGTGGAGCGCTAAATCTAGCTAGAACTATGTCTAATACTGTAGACCCAGTTATTTCAATAGTAAATAACGCAGTGGAAAATACAACTAGTCTGGAATCAGATGACTTACCATGGAATATTTCTAGCCAGACTTCACCATCTGTATCAGGACTTGAAGAGGTAATTCCTACAGTATCAGAAAATCTTGATATAAAAGTAACTAATAAAGAGGCTGATGTAGCTCATCTGACTTTTGATGCAAATCACACATTCGAAATTAAGAATGAGCCGATAGACCTAGTTTTATATAAATTTGGGGTTAAGGAATCTACAGAAGATGAATATGAAACTGAAAACTTATCAGGAGTAGAGTTTATACTTCAAAGACTAGAAAATGGCACTTGGAAAGAAGTAGCTAGAACTACCTCTAAAGAATTTTCTGGTGAAGTAAGATTTGAAAAATTAGAAGAAGGCGAATATAGAATTCTAGAGCCTAATGCTCCAGAAGGATATCGCCAACCAGATGAGGACGAGGCTGTAAAATCATTTGTCGTAAGAGATGGAAAGATTTATACAAAAAACTCTAAAGGTCAAGAATTAGAAATTAGCGATAAAAATAATAACAACGATATTATTAATATTCGTAAAGGCGAAGGTA
>JASBZD010000137.1 GCA_029983595.1 Peptoniphilaceae bacterium | reverse complement strand
AAAGACCATGATTTTTCTTTAAACTTGATAAAATCACTAAGCAAAAAACTGTATGAAACTGAAAAACTTTTAGAAATTTTGTCTATAAAAGATTCATATACTAGACTAGGAGCATTTTTGATATATAGAGCGGGGTTGACAAATGATGGCTATATAAGTCTCAATCAAGAGAATATTGCTTCGTCCATAAACATGACTAGGGAAACTGTTTCTAGAAAACTATCTCAAATGGAAAAAGAGGGATATATAGAAAACACTGCTTATAAAAAGATAAGAATTAAAAATCTAGCTGCCTTAATTAAATTAACAAATATGTAAAAGTGTGATATATAACACAGAAAATTATAAGATCTTCCTTTACACTATAATTAGCTAGAAAAAGGGAGGTAAAAATGATAAATATTCATACTAAGATAGAAGACCTTGTTAAGGCGGATACAAATATGATTAGTTTTTTTAATAAGGAGAAGATCGATTTTTGTTGCAATGGCTATATGACTGTTGAAGATGTTGCAAAAGAAAAAAATATCGCTCCTATCATCCTTGTTAGAAAAATTCAAGATAGACTAGATAATAGTAATTCTAAAGCAAAAGAAATTATAGATTTAGATGATTTTAAAGAACTTAGAGTAGGGGAGATGATAGATTCCATATTAATTGATCACCATAAAAAAGAAAGGAATTTACTATTTGAGATAGATCCTTTATTAAATAAAATCTTATCTGTTCATTTTGAACACCATGGTGAAAACCTGATTAAGCTTCATTCACTTTTTGCTTCTCTTAAAAAAGAATTGGAAGAACACTTTATTAAAGAGGAAAAAGTTACTTTCCCACTGATGCTTGAAAATGAGTACCCGACTAAGGATATAATTAGAGAAGTTGAAGCTTTAGAAGCTGACCATGAAAAGGCGGGGGATTTGATCAAAGAAATGATTGAGTTGACAGATTGGTTTAAAGTACCAAAAGATGCATGTAGAACATATATCCATACTTTTGATTTGTTAGAAGAATTAGTAAAAGATGTTTTTGTGCATATTTTTAAAGAAAACTCTATAATGTTTGAAGAATATAGAAATAATGAGGTAAAATAATGAAAAAACAAATAAAGAATAATGTATATTGGGTTGGAAAAATTGATTGGGAACTAAAAGAATTTCATGGGTCAGAATATTCTGTCCATAATGGATCTAGTCAAAATGCTTACTTGATTCAAGAAGAAAAGACGGTACTAATCGATACTGTATGGACTCCTCACAAAGAAGAATTTATAAAAAACTTAAAAACAGAAATTCAATTAAATGAAATTGACTATATAGTTATAAATCATGGAGAACCAGATCATTCTGGCTCACTTGTAGAAATAATGGAAGAAATTCCTAATACGCCGATCTATTGTACAGCCAATGGCAAGAAATCTCTTATTGGTCAATACCACCACCCAGAATGGGACTATAGGGTGGTTAAAACCGGTGATTCTGTGGATATAGGCAATGACAAGAAACTAATTTTTGTAGAAATGACCATGCTTCATTGGCCTGACTCAATGGCAACTTATATGACTGGAGATAATATCCTATTTTCAAACGATGCCTTTGGTCAACATTATGCCCTAAATGAACTTTTCAATGACAAGGCTGATCCTACTATTCTTTGGAATGAAGCTATGAAATACTATGCAAATATATTGACACCTTTCTCAAGCTTTGCAAAAAAGAAAATTGAGGAAATAGTTTCAATGAACCTTCCTATAGATATTATAGCAACAAGTCATGGAAGCATATGGAGAGAAAACGCTCTAGAAATAGTAGAGAAATATGCTGAGTGGGCAGATGACTATAAGGAAGATCAAGTAACAATTATCTATGATTCAATGTGGGGAGCAACTAAAAAAATAGCCCACAAAATTGCAGATGACATTAGAGAAATTTCACCTTCTACCAGAACCAAAGTCTTATCAGTGGCCGAGATGGATAGAAATGATATTATGACAGAAGTATTTAGGTCAAAAGCAATAGCTGTTGGTTCACCGACAGTGGGTAGATCTGCGATTACTACAGTATCTGCTTGGCTACATTTTCTTCAAGAACTAAAATTCAAAGATAAGGTGGCCGGTGTCTTTGGATCATATGGCTGGTCGGGTGAAGGTAATAAGGTATTGAGAGAAGAGCTTGAAAAAGCAGGATTCCAAATTATTGATGAGGAAATAAAGGCTTCATGGATGCCGGATGATGAATTATTGAAGGAAACTGAAAAATTTTCTAAATCTTTGCTTGAAGCGTCGCTTATTGAGAAAAAAGAATAATATAACAAGTAATAATTTTTAAGACTTAGTAGAACTATAAATAAGAAGACCTACAAGAAGCTACCGTAGAAGCCATCAATCAGCATAATTCTGAAAGCACCGACTTAAAAAAGTAGCAACACAAGAAGATTATTATAAATTCTAACATATAATGACAATGCGTTGACTATGCACGAACTCAGTCATGTAATAAAGTTAAAAGAGATTAGAAAATGGATACAAAAATTTGAATATTAGAACAGATAAAGAAGTAAAAGAGTCTGCAAAAAAAGAAATTATGGTTGATACTAGCAATAATTGCATTTCTAACACTTATATTATCAATATACATGTCATATAAGACAGGAAATGCAGAATATGCATGGATAATTGGTTCTATGCTTTTTGGAATAGGGTGT
>JASBZD010000130.1 GCA_029983595.1 Peptoniphilaceae bacterium | reverse complement strand
CAGGGACTATAAAATCTGATACAGTTTCTACTGCCACAATGGCTACATCAAGCACTGATGATTTAAGAAAATATTACAATATAATAGTAGATACTGATATAAATCCTGACAAAAATATAATAAATTGGTATATCACTCTAGAAAATCACGATAATCAGATCTTAAAAGATGATGCTAAGTCATTAGACTCTACATTTTTAATCAATACTCTTGCAGGACTTAAAAATCTAAGAGTGGTTAAACTTACAGACGAAAATGGCAAGAGACTGGGTTATAAGAAAAAAATATCTAATTCCAACATAGAAGATCTAACTATCGAAACAATGGGGATCAGAACTGGGGTTCCTAATAAATTTACTTATCATATTTCAGCTGATATAGAAGGGGGCTATCTAAATAGCAAAGATAATACCTATTCACTTGACTTTAATTTTAAAATTAAAGATGAGTATGACTTCTCTAAAAGATACACAATTAATGGAAATGGCGAATTAATAAAAAATTCTCAAAAATCTAACCTTATCCAAACTTATAAAGATAATGAAAAAACTATACTTACTGATATAGTAATGGCAGAACGTGATAGCGATTATGAAATTGTCAAAGGTGAAGATGATAACAATAAAACTGAAATAGTACTAGATGAAAAACCAACTACAAAACCTTCTGAAAAATTTGAGTATGAGATCGCTATCGACAAAGAACATGAATTTAAAGATACAAAAGTTACAATAGATGTATATGAATCTACTGAAGAAGGATTTGTTAAAAAAGATCGTAAAGAACAGATCTATGTAGAAAAAGCACCTGAAAAAATCGAATTAGATTTAAAAGAAGGACAAGTAGCAAAAATTACTACTGAGTCTATCAAAAAAGAAGAAATCAAACCAGAGCTTATAATAAATGAAGCTCAATCTAACGAAACTCCAATAGAAATTGAAACTGAGCCAGAAAAAACTTCAGAAGCTAAACCTGAAAAGTTTGAAATGTCTCCATATATAATGGAAGAAACTTCTCCAGAAATAACTACTGAAGAGACGGAAAAAGCACCAGAAATAGTACCAGAGCCTAAAATAGAAGTAAAAAAACGTCAAGAGATTGTAATAGATGAAAATACATTTAATAAAGAAATAAAACTAGAAGCACCAAAAGCTAAAGTAGTATTTGATGCGCAAGAAGGCTCAAAAGAAGATAGAAAAATCGAACTTGAAACTAGACGTGAGAATCTAGAAGCTAAAAAAATAAAGCTAGAAGAAGAAAAACAAAAAGCTATTACTAATATAAATCTAGATGAACCTCATAAAGTTAAACCAACTAATATAATAGAAGAAATTGATTCATCAGAGATAACTGATAAAGACTTAGATAGAGTAATAGAAGAGTTAGCTATCGAAAAAAGTAACGATATCTCAGCAAGAGAAGTACTAGAAGCTAATATAAAAGATGGCAAAGTAAATTCAGATAAATTAGAAATAGCACTAAGAGATCTTATAGCTAAAAAAGAATTATCTACTGAAGAGATCCAACTAGCGATAGATGAGCTAGATAATGAGTACGAACTTAATAAGTCTGAACTTAGAGAGATTTTACGTTTAGTAGCTGATAAATTAGATAATACTAATGAAAAAATAATAGATGTATTATCTGAAAATGGAGTAGCTGTAGATACACTATCTAAAGATGAAGCTCCATCCCAAGAAGAAGTAATAAAACTACTTTCTGAAAATGGAAAATCAGAAAAAGAAGCTAAAGAGATCGCAAATGGTATATTTGAAAAAACTGGATACGAACTAAATCCTGAAAAAGTTTTACGTGACAAACTAGCATCTGGTGAACTAACAAGCGAAGATCTAAAAGCTAGAATAGACGAGATCGTAAAACAGTATGGAATTGACAAATCAGAAGTAGAGAGAATACTAGATAGTCTAAATATAGAAGAAGATAAGAAAGAAGAACTAGTAAAAGATATAGTAGATATAAACGATAGAGAAAATCTAATCGAAAATACAGAATCACTAAAATCTAAACTAGTAAATATATTATCTTCATATGAAGTAACAGATGAACAAGTGGCAGAAATAGCTGAGAATATATTTAGAGATGCGTCTACAAAAGGCGATATTTTTAGCGCACTTGAAAGAGATCTACCAAACTATAACTTCTCTAGCACTGATATAGAACGAATAAAAGAAAACTTATTTGCTACTCGTGAGATTTCAGCTTTAGAGTTAAAATTTAAAGAGGTAATTACTCCATATCAAGTAACAGAAGAGCAAGTTGACGAAATAGCTTTTAAAATATTTACTAACCCAAACTTAACAGATGATGAGAGAAGAGATCTAGTAAGATCTATCCTTCCAAATTATAACTTTGGGACAGAAGATATAGAAAAAATCATCAATGAAGTATTTGGTGAAAAGTCTAATAAGACAGCAGAAGAAGAGTTAAAAGAGCTAATAGCATCTGGTGAGATCACTAAAGAAAAATTAGCAGAGATCTTAAGCTCTTTAAAAGAAAAATATAACTTATCTGAATCAGATATTTTAAAATTAGTAAATGACAATAAAACTGATATATTAGATAAACTTACAGATTATAAATTTGATAAATTAGTAGACTATCTAATTTTTGAAGATCTAATAACTATTGAATCGCTAGTAGAAGAAAAACTTAAAGAAGAAACTCTAACTCTAGAAGAGTTCCAAAACTTTATGTACGATCTAGA
>JASBZD010000129.1 GCA_029983595.1 Peptoniphilaceae bacterium | reverse complement strand
ATAAACCAACTCTTAGGTTTAACTTAACAATGCCATCCTTTTTTAGTAAAGTTGTATTTATTGAATTATAGGATATATTATGTATAAAATTGCTGTAGAAAAAATCAGTAATAGAACATTCACTATTTTATAGGTTTTATCTATGCTTTTTCTATATATGACGCTTATTATTGCATACACTATTGTACATATTAGCAGTAAATAAAACCCAAACTGCAAGAAGTCTCTTTTATAATTATAAAAAATTATATTTAAAAGTATCACAAATCTAAATATCAAACTTGATAAATAAAATTTTTTCGGGATTTTTTTATCCATATTTACATCCTTTTGTTTAAATAAAAAGTTTTATTCTTAATAATATAATAACATTTTTATAAAAATTTTTAAAGATGTTATAACGTATCGTTGATATTATAATTATATATTTTATAACGTTTTAGAAGAAAGAATAAAAAAATATTGTTAATTATTCTATTAAGACCAACTTTTGAATTTAATTATATGGTTGGTTATTTTTTGTCATTTTTCATTTGACTAAAATTTTTTATAGATATATAATATATTCAAATATTACATTATGTGAAATGGTAGTTGCCATGGAAGTCGGGTGAAATTCCCGCGCAGGAATCGCTGCTGTAATTAGGGAGCTAGAGTTTATTATCCACTGGAGTTTTTCTCTGGGAAGGGAAATTTTAAGCTATGATCTATAAGCCAGAAGACAGCTCATAATGTGTAATAATTTTCTCGGACTCAGAAAATTTTACGTCCATATTGTGATATTTTCTAAGCGTTGGAGGGTCCAATGCTTTTTTTATTTATGTAAAGGAGAATATTTATGGAAAAACTAAAAAAACTCGCATTGAGCACAGTTATTGCATTTTCGCTAGTTTTTGGTATTCAGGCTTCTGCTAATGCTATGCATATTATGGAAGGTTATCTTCCTATAAAATACTGCATTGCTTGGGGAGTTATATGTGTTCCTTTTGTGATTTTAGGAATTCGAGATATCAAAACGACTCTAGACAAAAATAGACGTGCGATTACTATCCTAGCTATGGCTGGTGCTTATGCGTTTGTGTTATCGGCTTTAAAAATACCTTCTGTTACTGGTTCTTCAAGTCATCCTACTGGGACTGGTCTTGTGGCGATTTTATTTGGGCCTTTTGCTGCTAGTATTGTGGGTCTTATTGTACTTTTATTTCAAGCTATTTTACTAGCTCATGGTGGACTTACTACTCTAGGTGCTAATACTTTCTCTATGGGGATTGCTGGACCTTTAGTGTCTTTTGGGATTTGGAGATTATTTAAGAATTCTAAAAATAAAAATATCGCTGTATTTTTAGCAGCTGCACTAGGAGATCTAGTTACATATATAGTTACTAGTTTTCAGCTTGCTCTAGCTTATCCTAATCCTACTACTGGAATGATTGGCTCTTTTAATCAATTTTTAGGTATTTTTGCAGTTACTCAAGTACCTCTTGCTATTATAGAAGGTATTTTAACTGTGGTAGTAGTTATGGGTCTTGAAAGTCTTGCTAAACCTGAACTTAATGCTGTGGGTTATTATAAGGAGGCTATGTAATGAAAAATTCTACTAAAGTCCTTTTATTATTGTTACTAGTGGTAATTATAGCTATTATCCCTCTTGCTACGATAAAAGATAGTGAGTTTGGTGGAGCTGATGATCAGGCTTCTGAAATTATAGAATCTGTAGAACCTGGATATGAACCATGGGCTGATCCACTTTTTGAGCCACCTGGTGGGGAAACTGAATCTTTATTATTTGCTCTTCAAGCTGCTATCGGTGCTGGAATTATTGGCGCTGGGTTTGGATATTTTAAGGGCAGAAAAGATGGAATTAATCTATCTGATAATGAAAAGAATGAATATAAAAAGTTTGAGGAAGTAAAAAACTAGTATGTTTTTAAATTTAATAACCGCACTTACCGTGGGACTTTTATTTGTAAATAGAGTAAATAATTTAATTTTGATTTTAGGTATGGCCTTTATATTAGCTTTTGGAGTTTTTTATAATAGCCACGATCACTTCTCTATTATTAATATTGTAGAAATATCTAATAGATCAAAATTTATTTACGTGAGTCCAATTTTAAAACTAGTCTTTACGGTTGCGGTTATTTTTTTAATTGTGGGAAGTCAGTCAATTTATCTAGCTATTTTAGGTCTAATTTTTTCTATTTTTATTTTATTTTATGATAATCTAAAATTTTCATATATAAAAAAACTACTCACTGCTCCTTTTTTAGTAATCTTAATTAGCACTATCGGTATAGTTTTAATTATCTCTAGAGAAAATTATGGGTATTTTGATCTGGGGATTTTATCTGTCACTAGAGAAACTCAGGATAGGGCTTTAAAACTTATTTTAATCTCTCTATCTAGCGTTATGGTTATGATAAGTCTAGCTATTACGACTCCAATTGGCGATATAATTTTTGCATTAAAAAAACTCAAAGTCCCACAGATTATAATTGAGCTAATGTATCTTATTTATAGATATGTTTTTTTACTTTTTTATACTCTAAATAGTATCCAGCATAGTGCTGAGTCTAGATTTGGGTTTATTAATTTTAAAAATACATATCGCTCATTTAAATATATCTCATCAAAACTTTTTAATCGCTCTATTAGGATGTCGCTAGACTCTTATTCTGCGATGGAATCTAGAATGTATGATGGAAATCTGGAGTTTTTAGAAAGAAAGTATAATAATATCTCT
>JASBZD010000136.1 GCA_029983595.1 Peptoniphilaceae bacterium | reverse complement strand
CATTAGTAATGGTATTAGGAGTAGTATCTCCAGCATTAGCGACTGCTGATGTAACCCCTGGTGAAACTACAGAAACTACAGAAACCACTGAAAAAGAAACTGAAAAATTAACAATCCACAAAATACTTATGTCAGAAGCAGGATTAGGTGCTCATGATGTGGAAAAAGAAGGATATGACGGTAATAAAATCGAAGATATCAAAGACTTCTTTGAAGGAACAGCAGAAGAAATCGCTGGTGTATATTTCAAATTACAAAAACCAGCTGAAGGTGTAACAAACCCAGTCGTAAACAATAATGATCATTGGGTAGACTTAGGTACTGGCTATGAAGGTCTTACAACAGCTGACGGTCTTGAACTTACTACAACAGGTCTATCAGGACAATATAGAATCGTAGAAGTTTATGAAAAATCAACATATGTTGGTAAAGATGGTGCGACTCTTACAGATAAAAAAGCTGTTCCATCTATCGTAGTACTTCCACTTGTAAATAATGATGGAGTTGTAGAGCATGCTCACATGCATCCAAAAAACACTGAAAATGCTCCAAAAATAGACAAGAACTTCTTAAAAGAAAATGGACTAGAAGCAGCAGAAGGATACGATGCAGAAGAACTATTAAAAGTTGGTGCTGATTACAATAACTACCAAGCTAAAAAATCAACAGCTGAAGCTGAAATTGGTAAAAACATTCCTTACGAAGTAAAAACTGAAATTCCAGCTAAATCTAACTTAGCAGAAGCTAAATGGGACGATAAAATGACTGAAGGTCTAACATATAATAAAGACCTAACGGTAACAATTGGTGAAACTAAATTAACAACAGAACACTATACATTAGATCAAGATGATAGAGGATTTACACTTAGACTAAATGAAGAAGGTCTTAAACTTGTTAATGGTAAAGACGCTGCTGTAACAGTAGAATTAAAATATTCTGCAACTGTAAACTCAAGTGCAATAGCTGATATTCCAGAAGCCAACGATATTAAGTTCTTCTATGGTAACACACCATCTAAAGGAACTACTCCACTTCCAACTAAACCAAATGAAAATGGTGAAGTAACAGTAGAAAAAACTTGGGATAACGGATCTGCATGGGCTGAAGGCGAATGGGCTAAATTCAAACTTGTAGATGCAAACACTGGTGAAGATGTAACAGCTGCTGATTTAGTAGATGCTCCAGCTGATTATACTTTTGAAAGTGTTGTAGAACTTAAAAAAGATGGAAATACATCTTACACATGGAAATATCTAAACAAAGACAAACAATATAAAGCAGTAGAAATTGAATCTAAAACTTTATCAGACGCTGAATATACAAAAGCTGAAAATGGTAAAATCGAAGTAACTAACCATAAATCAAATAACCCAAAACCACTTAACCCAACTGAACCAAAAGTTGTACTAGGTGGTAAGAAATTTGTAAAAACTAACCAAACTGGTACTGAAAGACTAGCTGGTGCTGAATTCTACGTTAAGAATGCAGATGGTAAATATCTAGTAGCAGCTAAAAAAGACGCTCAAGCAGTTACAGATGCAAAAGCAGCTTTAGATAAAGCAGTGGCAGATTATAATAACTTAACAGCTGAACAACAAGCTGGAGATCAAGGAACTCAAGCTAAAGCAGCTATAGATTCTGCTCAAGATGCTTATAACAAAGCATTCAAAGAAAATGCAACAGCTTATACTTGGGGCAACAAAGACGATGCTAACGTAGTAATATTAACATCTGATGGACAAGGTAGATTTGAAATCACTGGTCTAGAATATGGTTCATACAAACTTGAAGAAAAAACAGCTCCAAAAGATTACGCTAAACTAAACAAAGATGTTAAATTCACAGTTGAAAAAGGCTCATACTCTACTGTAGGTGTAGACTTTAAATATAACGAAGCAGATGCTGCAAACTCAGCTCTAAAAGTTATAAACAAAAAAGTTACAATTCCACAAACTGGTGGTATCGGTTCATTAATCTTTATCGTAGCTGGTATCGCAATTATGGGAGTAGCTTACACATCTATGAAAAGAAATAGAGAAGAAGCATAACTTATAATATTTAAATGAAAAGATCAGAATTAAACCTCTGGTCTTTTTTTGTTGAAATGGTTTTTTTACTCTTGTAAACGTAACTATATGTATGAAATAGAATTGGATTTTACTATTATAAATCAAATAATAATGTAAAATCCAATACAAGATTAACACCCGCTAACGCTGTGTTAATCTTAGAAGGGCACAGCACCGGAGCACGAAAGTGCGACGGGTCGTTAGCTGAAATTCAAAATCTTTGATTTTGTCAAATGAAGCATGCAAAACCGCCCGAATTTTTAATTCGCTAAAGGTTTTGCCAAGTTTGGAAAGTATGATATTGATTAAATTTGTTATAATTATAAAAATTAAACTTTATCTCACAAAATAAAAATCACCTTTAATAGGAATATTATTTAATATGTGATACTAAATTTTATCATTCGCATAAATATACATAAAAAATCAAAATGGTCCGCGAACGATCGGCGTGGCCCGTCGCTAACGCTCCGGTACGACGCCCTACGAAATTTAAAATGATAAAATGTAATTCGATGACTATTAATTAATCTAATATCTAAGGAATCGAAATTTTCATTTTTTAATTGAAATTAAGGAAAAATCTGATACAAAAATGACCATTTTAATAAATGATCATTTTTAGAAGGGAGCTGCACTGGAATGAAGTAAGCAGGTCGTTAGCTGAAATTCAAAATCTTTGATTTTGTCAAATGAAGCATGCAAAACCGCCCGAATTTTTAATTCGCTAAAGGTTTTGCCAAGTT
>JASBZD010000128.1 GCA_029983595.1 Peptoniphilaceae bacterium | reverse complement strand
GATTTTTTAGGTTCAGTTTTTATCTGAAACTTAGGTTTAGATACGCTAAAATCGCTGTTATTATCCATTATTATTTCTGGTCTAACTTCAGCGTTTATATCCTTTTTGTCTTTAAGATTTTCTGAGACTGCAGCTAGCGCCTGAGTCGGCATAAGCATAATAAATGCCAACAATAACGCGACAGCTTTTTGAGATTTTGTCTTATATGTATTCATTCTACCTCTCCCCGATCTATATTTTCCTTAAAATTTATTAAAAAACAAAATTACAAATTATATAATATTTTATTTATCTTAATTAATAACCAACTCTTAATATTTTGTTAGTTAAATATTTATTTTTATATGTAATTAGATTTATTCTAATATGCTACTAAAAATATTTTACTATATAGTCATATGTTTTAAAATTGTTTTCCGTTTAATTATTAACTCACTTAATTAATTATTAAATTATATAAACAACGTAAAAATTATATTATATTTATTAAATTTAATTTACATAGTTTTAAAAAACGACTTTTATATTATAACTTTATTAAGAATAGATTAAAATATTTAGATTATTTAACAGTTAAGACGATTAAGTATTAATAATAGTTCATATGTTATAAATCTCATTTATAGCCCTAAATTTTAAGATTTTATAAAGAAATTAGTATGGTATTAAATACTTTGTTAATAATTTTCAAAAATAGACAAAAAAATAAAAGAAGACGCTTTTATTGCGTCCTCTTTTAAGGTTAGAATGGTAAGCCAATATTTTTACGGCTTACTTTAAAAATATATTAAATAAAGGGATAAGTCCCAATATTTACAAATGTGATAATGAGATTCTTTTTAGACTCATTATAAATTAATAAACTATCATTATTATATATTATAATCTTAAATATTTTGTGTAAATACTATGAAAATTAAGAATACCTTGATTTTCATTAGCTAAACATCAACTATTTATATCGCTTAATTTTTTAATTAAAGAACCAATTATTTGTTGGATAATCAAGCATTATATAATAAATTCAAGTTTGGGCAAATTTTAGTTAAGGAAAACTCGCCCTTTATTGATTTTTAGTTAGCTTCTCTTTTCTTTTTATAATAATATACTGCTCCAAGCGCCATTACTATCGCACCAGAGATTAGGAATAATCCATTTTCACCTAGCCCTCCAGTATATGGGTATGAAGGTTTATTATTTTTTACTATAGTAGTTGATAAATCTTTTACTATACCTTTTTCATCTACTTCAAAAGTCGCTACAGCTTTATTAGGTTTTATATATCCAGTGGCTGCTTTAGTTTCCCAAATCTCATATTTGCCACTTTCAATTTTTTCAAATCTTACAATACCTTTTACATTTGATGTCTTTTTATGAGATGTAGCTATATATTCTTCTGTTGCTTCATCATATTTTCTAAGTTCAAATACTGCACCTTCTATAGGTTTTTCATCTTCTCCATTGATCTTTTTAAATTCGATTTTATTTTTGTCATTTATAATCTCTAATTGGATAGGGTTATCTACCATAGGAGTAGCATCAGCACTTCCATTAGGTCTATAGAACTTAGTATGAGTATCCCAATAATATTGCCTATAGGCATTTGAATTAGCATTATA
The DNA here is from genome assembly GCA_029983595.1 of Peptoniphilaceae bacterium. Lineage (GTDB taxonomy): Bacteria > Bacillota > Clostridia > Tissierellales > Peptoniphilaceae > Neofamilia. Next base: position 1,200 of record JASBZD010000128.1, on the reverse strand, counting down.
TGCATAGTACCAAGATCTAGTAGTCATTGTAGTCGGCTTATCAGAGCTTATTTTACCTGTGATCTCTAGTACATATGCGTTAGAATTTCGATCATTAGAAACATATATACCTTTTTGGCTATTAGCTTCTACATTTCCTAGATTATTATTAGTAAACTGTCTTCCACTTAAGTCAATTCCATAAGAATGTGGTAACTCAGCATTTCCAAAGTTATATACTTTGATATTTAGATTTTCTATATCTAGGCTTGGTGTAAAGTAGAATAACTTATTATAAGTGTACTCATGTACCATATTTACATAAACTAGCATTCTAAATTCTTTAGTATCATGGTCTACCTTAAGTGGCATTACATTTATATATTGAGCTGTATCTCTATTATATCTGTCAAAATATTTTACAGCTATCTGATTAGTAAAGTTATTTTGACCTACAGAAGCTAAATTATTTATATCACCTAGACTGAAACCAAATGTCTCTGTACTATTATTTAAAACTTTAAATCTATCCACAAATACTGGGATAGTAAGATCTATCTCACTTCCTAGAGTTCTATTTTCTAGATATTTTGTGAATGTATATTTAATAGTCTTCTTATCATTTTGTATTTCTGCTTTAGCTAGTGTACCAAAAGGACCTATTAAATCAAATCGTCCATCTAAGATTTTAGCATCAGCTTTTCCTATACCATCAAGGTCTAGATTATCACTTAATCTAATATAGAAAGTGTCACCTGGCTTGATTTTAGTTTTAGGATTAGTTTGATCAGCTACTCGTAATTTGATTTTAGCAAATAGCCCTTCTGCGTCGTTAGGATATACTTCTGTCTTGCTATTAGTAGTAGATACTAGAGATTTTTCAGTTACCCATAGTTGGTTTGAAATATCTTTTCCACTAATACCTGAAGGAAGATTGTATCCTTTAGTAACTACTACAGATCTGATTTTATCTTCTAAAATATATCCTGGTAGAGTTTTAGTTTCCTTTAACCAATATCTGCCATAATTTAGATTTTCAAAATCAATTCTACCATCTTTGTCAGTTGCTTTTTTAGCTATCATTGATAGACCGTCATAGTTCCAAAGTTCAAACTCTACTCCTTCAAGTCTTTCGCCTGAATCTCCAGTCTTAACTATTTCTATCTTACCTTCGCCTTTACGAATATTAATAATATCGTTGTTATTATTTTTATCGCTAAT
>JASBZD010000127.1 GCA_029983595.1 Peptoniphilaceae bacterium | reverse complement strand
TCTACTTCTTTTAGAGTATATACTCCTGGTTTTAGATAAATCTTTTCTGGCTTATCAGATGAAGTCCATTTTTTAACGATTGCTCCATTAGAATCTACGATATTAAACTCAATTCCTGATAATTTATTATCATCTTTATCTACTTTATCTATCTCAAATGGACTAGTAAATACTGGTCCAATTACATTTTGAGCTTTTTTTGAAGAATCCATTACAGATTCATAGCCATCAAGTCTAACAAGATTATCAAGATCTCCACCAAGTCGACCTTCTACCTCTTTTACCTTATTGTAGAATGAATCAACTGTAGGTTTTATACCTCTTTCAAATACTTTATTAGGATCACCATTTGCAAATCCTCTATAATAGCTTATTTCTTCTGCAGTATTAAGTCCTATGCCATTATTGTAGTCATCTATTGCTCTATAAATAGCTGCTTGAACTGCATTATATTTAGTTTTATCAGGACCCCATTCATTCGAAGAAATATAAATACTATTAAATTTATATTCATATTCAGCAGTATAGAAAATAGCTTTTAATCTTCTTATTAGAGCTTCTTGACTAGATGTTTTCCTAGATATTAATTCATTAAGTTTATCCCCTGAAATATCTTCATATTTTTTACTATATTTTACATCATCAGCTATTCCTTTCGCGGCAGGAGATGATAAAGTAGCATTTAGACAATATACTATATCTCCTGTGCTTTTTATAATCATGGCATCTATTCTGTTTTTTTCATTTTTAATAACGCCACTTTTATATTCAGCATATACTACTCTATATTTTTCATTATCTTCTATTTCTTTAGGAGATAATTTTCTTAAAGTAGAAGTTTGGCTTCCGCCATATGTTCCTACTTCATCATCAACTCTATCACTAAAGTTTATTGTAACTGTTGAATCTTCAGATGGGTTATTAGCTATTCTATCTTTAAATGTATAATTAATTATTGTTCCAGGTAATAGAACCGGTCTTACATTACTTAATTTATTTCTAAAATCTTCTGCTCCACTTGGGTTAGTTGGGGCAGTAGTAGAGAAAATTTTAGTATATGTTCCGTCTGATTTTGGTTCTAGTACTTCTATATTAGGATTAGCATGACCAGTACTGTTGTTAGTATTAAAAGATTTATTAAAGATTTCATTTCCTAGGCTACTTCCTTGTACTTTTCTATCTTTATCTTGTAATCTAAGTGTATCTGATATCTGCCATCTTATTTGATTGTCGCTAGTAAATTCCCCAAATACTGATCTAGATTTATCTGTATAAGATGTAGCTTTAAATTTATCATCATAATATGCTGCAGCCATTGCATCGGCTGGTAGTCTTGTATCTACTACGTTAAATCCATCTGCAAATTTTTCAGCAAATGCTTCCCCATCTTTATAAGGGATTATCCATGGCATCATTGCTACTAATTTTGCCCAATCATCTTTAAACTCTTGAACTATGTCATTGATGTAATTCACATCTGGTGTAAGTCTTAGACCTAGATCATACATCTGATATTTTGCATGATTATCTATTGGTGTAGCTTCTATATGGATAAATAAATCTTCTGGTAATTTTTTATTATTTAGTCCACCTTTTTCAAATGATTTATTATAGGTTAATAAGTTGCTATCACCATTTTTAGTAAGAGTTCCAGCTGTTTCAAAGTCTATACCAGTCGTTGGTGTAGTTTGTTTTTTTACTAAACTACGTTTTGTAACTGTCATATCTTTTGGATAAGATCTAATAGTTACCTTATAATCTTTTAATCCTTGTGCTTCTGGAGCATATAGTGCTAGCCCAAGGTTGTAGAAATTTAGGTGTTCAAGGTTTACTTTATGTGTTTCAATTTGGATATCCCAATTTACAGTATTTTTTTCTTGGTCATAATATTGATATGTCCAGTAGTCGATATCATATGGATATGTCTTTCTATAAGAGTCGCCACCAGTATCCGTAGATATTCCTGGTGTTTTTCCTCCCGGTATTAAAGTAGATGGATTTTGATCATTTTTATTTACTTTAATAGTAGGTAGCGATTGTAAAACTCCATTTTTAGGTTTTACGCTTATATTAATATTTACATCATCTGCGTCAGCTGGGATTTTATCTACATTAAAATCTAAATATTGATCTATTTTAAGATTTTTAGTTACTGTTACTTCTGATGGGAATGTATATCTTATTATATTAGTAGCTTCATCATATGAAGGTTTAGCTATAACTTTTCCAGATTCATCAGTTAGTGATTTTAAATTATTAGTACCTGGTTTTAGATATGGCCCAATATTTATATCAAAATAATATCCTGCTGATATCTGCCATCCAGTTGAAGCTAGTACATTCATCTCAGTTAATAAGTGGAATTTTTTAGGTCCAAAGTCAGTCGCCGCTAATACTGTATTTTCACTTTCATAACTTGAGGCTGCAATTATCTCTTCTATTGTAAAGTCGCCTTTTATCTCATTTATTCTGTCTGAGTGATTTTCTAATAATGATTTTAATTCATCATCTGATAGATTATAGGCGTCTCTAAGTTCTCTTAGCTCTTTAATAAATATTTCGTTGTCAAGGTCCGGGTTATCTAATATTTCAGCTAATTTTTCATCTGCTGATTTTTCATAAGTTACTTCTTCTTTAGTATTTACTATATCAAAGAAGATATTCATTACATCGATTTGTGCTAAATCTATATATGGTAGCTCTTCTGCTAATACTCTAGATAGCTCATCAAAAGTTACTTCTTCTGCTGGTCTAGTAGTTAGTAATTCTCTAATTACTCTTTCTACTTCTATCTCTTCTGGAGATTTAACTTCGATACTAGATTTTTGAGTTTCTTCTTTTTTAATAGTTTTTATTTCTTCTTCATTATTTT
>JASBZD010000126.1 GCA_029983595.1 Peptoniphilaceae bacterium | reverse complement strand
TTTTCTTTTTTATCTTCTTCAAAATGGTGTTTTTCTTCACAGTGACAGTCTTCTACATGACTTACTACTCCATTAGCATCTTCAGTACATCCACATTCACATGAGTTGTTATTAAAAACATCTTCATTTCTCATTTTGATTTCCTCCAAAATTTTATTAATTAAAATAGTTTTCTACTATAGCATTAGCTATATTCTCTTTATTATTATACCATCTTTCATCCGAACTTATACCCATTAAATAGCCTTGTAAATTATCTTTTAGCTTTTCAAAATTAATACTATTTAAATCGTCTATTTCCATCTTTTCACTAAATCCATAGACTATAGTTTTTAAAAGATGCTCATGAATATCATCTTTACAAGTGATAGAATCATTATCATCATAAATTAAGAGCGCATCATCTACAATTTTTTCAAATCTCTTAACTAGATATTTTGTAAATCTTAAAACTATAACATCTTTATCTTCAGGATAAATATCAATAAGAATCCTCATTAAAACATTCCAGTCAAAATCATTATTTACTAAATAAGTAATTCTATTTCCTATATATTCTTCTATCTGGTTATCATAGGTAATATCTAAATCAAACTCTATCTCTTTTCCAAATATATTTTCTCTCATAATGCTAGTAGTTAAAGAATCTACTAAATATAAGATATTTTTTACTGTAGTAGATTCATCAGATCTTAGAGTTTTTATCTGATTTTCATCAACAATAAAATCTACAAGTAGATCGATAATTCCATGAAAGTCTATGACAAAACCCATCTCACCTCTTAGACGTCTAAGATAAGAGTCATACACAAGTTTTTTAAGTAAATTAGAAAGTTGTTCATTAGAATCTTGATGTGTCGCAAGGTCATTTACATAATCATAAACTACTAGAAGCTGCTTATCTATAAGCCCCAAGCTCTCTTTAATAGACCCCATTATATCTTTTATAAAACTTTCAGTAAGTAAATAGTTATAATTTTTATAAAGTATTTTATGCTCAATATCGCCCCAAAAACTATTTACAAGTGATTTAATTTGAAGTTCAAAATTAAATTTTAGTTCACCATTTGAATACATTCCATCAATCTTGTAAATCTCAAATCCATTTTTTTGTATCTGCGGCTGTAAATCATCAAGTTTTAGAGAAATCTTAGGATTTATTAGACTTGTAAAATATCCAGTTCCAAGACTCATATCCATTACATCGACGATTTTTTCATACACCTTTTCTTCATCTGCATTAAATCTACATTCTATTTTAACGCCGATAATATCAGGTACATTATTCATAATATCGTCTGGAGTCTCGTATTTTTTATAAAGATTTTGGCGAATAATTTTTTCTTTAAAACTCTCCTTAGTTTTAATTCTTGAAATGGTCGTTAAATAATAGTCATCATCTTTTAACATATCTTCAAAAAATGAGACTATCTCTTCTCTAATAATTTCTAATTCGCCAGCATGTAAATCGAGTAGATCAATAGTCTCGTCGATTTTTTCCATAAAATTTAATCGCAATTTTATCACCTATTAATATTTTACTAAAAATTACACATAAAAATAAGCCCCCAAAAAATATTGAAGGCTTAAATTGTAAAATTAGTTTATTTCTTACATTTCAGAAAGCTTAATAGAATCAGCTACTTCATAAAATCCATCTTCAATCTTATCAAGTATGTTTTTCATTCTACAAGGACTATTAGCGCTACATTCTGGATCTTGACAATTAGCTAGATCAGTCTCTCCTTCTAGCGCATCTAAAATCTCGCCAATTGAAATTTCTTCCGGACTTTTAGCTAGCTCATATCCACCATAAGCACCTCTTATAGAATTTACAAGTCCATGGCGTCTAAGAGATGAAAAAAGCTGCTCTAAATAAGCTTCAGAAATCCCCTTTTCTTTAGCTATGTCATTTACTGAAATTGGCCCTTTATTATAATTATCCTTTAATACTTCCATCGCTTGAAGGCCATATCTTCCTTTAGTTGAAATTTTCAATTATATCACCTTTTTAATTTCTAGTATTTTACTCTAATATAAATGATTTTATACTAATTTACAAGTGAAAATATCATCAAATTTATGAGTTTATTTAACTTTAAACTCTAAAACCCCGTCATTAGCAGTAATATATAGAGTATCTCTTTCATTTAATTTACCTGAAATTAATAATCTAGAAACTGTAGTCTCTATTTCTTTTTGGATATATCTTTTTACTGGTCTAGCTCCATATGAAATATCATAAGAATTTTCTAAAATTACATCTTTTGCAGCTTCATCAATTTCTAGTTCGATATTTAATTCTTTAAGTCTCTTTCTAAAATCATCAATTTGAAGATCTATAATTTTAAATATCTCTTCACGGCTAAGTGGAGTAAATAAAACTATATCATCTATACGATTTAGAAACTCTGGTCTAAAATGATTTCTTAATTTTGAATTTACTTTTTCTCTAGTATTTTCAGAGATTTCTCCATCTTTTTCTATTCCATCGATTATATCAAGAGAACCTATATTAGAAGTCATTATTATTACAGTATTTTTAAAATCTACAGTTCTACCTTGGTTATCAGTAAGTCTACCATCATCTAGAACTTGAAGTAATATATTAAAAACATCTGGATGAGCTTTTTCTACCTCGTCAAATAATATTACGCTATATGGACGACGTCTAACAGCTTCAGTAAGCTGACCACCTTCTTCATAGCCGATATATCCTGGAGGTGAGCCTACTAGTCTAGAGACAGTATGTTTTTCCATATATTCAGACATATCTATACGCATCATATTTTTTTCACTGTCAAATAATATTTCAGCAAGCGTCTTTGCAGTTTCAGTTTTACCAACCCCAGTAGGTCCTAAAAATAAGAACGAACCAATAGGTCTATTAGATGG
>JASBZD010000125.1 GCA_029983595.1 Peptoniphilaceae bacterium | reverse complement strand
TTAATTTGAAACCGCAGTAGAAGCTAGATCTCTGCAAGATTTCATTGCTTTGTCGTCAGGAAAATCGTAGGCCTTAACACCTGGTGCGATTAAATCAGCTCCAGCAGCTTTAATTTCTTCTTCCCAGATATCCATCCATCCGCCTTCATACCATTCGTATGAGCCGAAAAGCCCTACTTTTTTACCGCTTAAATGCGTATTTGCTTTGTCCATGAATGGTCGCATAAACTCTTCTTCTAGTTCATCTTCGCCCATAGCTGAACAACCAAATAAAACCACATCACATTCATCTACATCAGCTAGAGTAGCATCTCCAACGAAAATCAGATTGCCCTCGTGTCCAGTTAAGTTAATCTCATTGACGATTTCGTTTGCCATAGCTTCAGTATTTCCAGTACCTGACCAAAAAATTACATTAACTTTCATTTGTACTCCTTGTACTAAATTTTATAGGGTGTCTTATTAAATTTTAAGAGGAAATAAAATATTTTACCTAAAAGACCTCTAACCAAAATGATTTGTGCACTAAAATCATTTTCATTAAGTGTAGATTGGTCTATAATAATTTAGTCAAATCTTATTCCATTTACTTTAGGATATAACTATCGTTTATACTTCTTTTTTTGTAATCGTCATTACATTTTACTAAATCATGGAATTTATAAATTCTTTAAAACTTTTCTCTTATGATCATAAATCATCTTAGGCATTTCAAATGGAGTGATCACATCACTAAACACTTCTATTTTTATGACTAATAATTAACATATATTCCATCCATGAATATTTTATGCAATATGTAAGCATAACTTTAAATTATTTTTAAGACTTAATATAAGCGCTAATTCAATAAGTCTTTCTAATTTAAAGATTTAGATTGGTAATGAGTAGATAAATAATTAGTTTGTCTAATTGATAATATCTCTCATTAATAATAATATATCACAAATGATTTTGATAATCAATATCATTTGCGAAAATATTATGAAAATTTTCCAATAAATATATAAAATAACTCGCTTTTTAGTTGTAAATAATATCAGTTAAATAATAAACTCTAAATATTATTACAGCTTTATATTAAATTCATAAAAAAAAATCGCCAGACTCGCTGGCGAATTAATATTTTCAATCTAAAATATCATGTACTATCTGTTCAGTAGTTGTATCTGGCCATACAAATCCAGGATACCAGCCATCTTTTGCCATTACTTCTTCTTGGCTAGCACCATATCTCATATGGAAGTGATGAAGACCACTATCTATATCAGATTCCATTAATGCTAACACAGGATATTTGGCATCTTTTTCATCTGCTTCATAAATATACCATGTTTGTTTATTCTCTACCATTTCTTTGAATCTATATGTAGCTGATGTAATTTCATTTCCATCTTTATATTCTGGTTCTTCAAAGAAAGTCACCTTATCACCCTCAAACTTAATACCATTAAAATCTACTTTTCTTTTTTCATCATAATTCTTTCTAACTTCTTCTGCTGTAGTATTCTCTTTTGCTGCTACTTCTTCAAAAGCTTTATCTACTTCTGGCACGTCTAAATATTTGGTCATTGACCCCCATGATCCTTCCCAATTTTTAAGATTAGTTAAATCTTTTGCTATTTCTGAATTCTCTTCGGTTGGCTCAGCTGTTTTAGAAGTTTCTGTGGTTACATTTTGATTTGTAGATGGTTCTTTAGGTACTTCTTGTTTTTCACCACACGCTACAAAACTAGTCATAGCAATACCTAGCAATAACATTACTAATAATTCTTTAAATTTCATATCTATTCCTCCTAATATGAATTGATTATTTATTATCATAGCACTATTGAAAGTGATAATCAATATCATTTACTAATGAAATTTATTAAAGAAATTGAATGTTTATAGACCATTAAATCATGAATTTAATAATTCAAAAAATATTTTTGAACCATTATCCATACCTTGGCATCCTAGAAGAAGTAGTAAATCACCATCTTCGATCTTTTCTAAGGCATACTTAATAGAAACATCTAGCCTTTTATAATTATTTACTTTTATATTATTTTCTTTTAATATACTTAAAAATGCTTCTCTTTCCTTATCTGTAACGAAATCTTTTTCAGTTACAACTTCTGAACTTTCTGTAGAGATAATTTCATCGATTTTTAAATCTTTTATCCATTTAGAGAATTCTTCTGTGCATTCTCTAATAAGATTTTCTCCCCTACTACCTCTTATAGCATAAACTGGCACTATTTTTTTATAGTCCATTTTTGATAAAGTTTCCATAGTTACAGCTATATTTTTAGGGTTGGCAAAATGGTCATCTATTACTTTAAATTCTTTATCATATATCATCTGAAATCTTCTTGGTACTCCATTAAATTCTTTTAAAGCATCTTGAATAATGGAAATATCAATTTTTCTAATTAATGCTACTATTATTGCTACTACAGAGTTCATCACACTTGAGTAGCCCGATGCTCCAAGTTCGATATTAATTTCAGAGACTTTAAGATCTAGTTTGTCTATTTCTCTATTTATTTTAAAAGTATATTTTGCAAATCCAGTCGTTAAATCTAGATTTGCTATCCCAAACATACAATCATTATTTTCTAAAGAATAGGATAAAACATTAGCTTTAGTATTATCTTTTAGATTTTTTATAAATGGAAAATCAAAATTTAAAATAGCAAATGCATCAGATTTTGCATTTTTAATTAATCCTGATTTTATTCTTGAGTAATTTTCAAAATTTCCATGTTGGTCAATATGTTCTCTAGAAATATTATTAAAAGCTACAATATCATAATCCATATTTTTTATACGACTCATTTCTTGAGCATGGCTAGATACTTCCATTATAAGGTCTGTAACGCCTTCATCTACCATTGATCTAGTATATTCCTGCAAATCTCTAGACTCTGGAGTAGTTAA
>JASBZD010000124.1 GCA_029983595.1 Peptoniphilaceae bacterium | reverse complement strand
TCCATAGAGAAAAATTTTGCAAATGAATATCCTAAACCCATCATAGAAGCAGCTCTAGCGGAATTTCCAGTAGAACCAAGCATCCACGGCTCTACCAGTTTTTCATTATTCATTGGTACAGCTTTTGTAATAGAATATAGAGAATCATCAGGGATTTTATCTTTTAGATAATCTAAAATGACATCCATTTTATGATATAAATCCTGATTTTGGTCATAGTTTCCATCCGATAAAGCTACGATTTCTCTAAAGCTTCCGCCTGGAGCACGACCTAAGCCTATGTCCACACGCCCTGGGGCTAGTTCTGCTAACGTTTTAAAAGTTTCTGCTATTTTTAGAGGAGAATAGTGCATTATCATAGTACCGCCAGTACCAAGACTTATATTTTCTGTAATTGCAGCAAAATATGAAACTAAAATCTCTGGAGCACTGGAAAGAACATTTTCCATACCATGATGCTCAGCAAACCAGTATTTATCATATCCTATTTCATCTAAATATTTTACTAACTTTTTTGTATCATTAAATGTCTCTTCATTTGATTTTCCCTTACTTCGTACAATAAGATCATGAACGCCGACTTTCATTAATATCAACTCCTTAAAGTTTAATAATCTTAATAATTAATAACCATTAGATTTATACCCATAAAATACTTTTTTAAGGGTATAATAGAGATTGTATCGAAAAAATTAAATAGGAGGGAAATTTGGAGAATAAAAGATATACATCTAGAGAATTATTAAAACGATTTGTTCCTTATTATGGAACATATAGATTGCCATTTTTTATAGATTTATTTTGTGCGGCACTTACTACTCTAAATGAGTTAGCTTTACCGCTTATACTAAGATATCTTACAGATGTTGCAAGCACTGATTTTGCTAGACTTTCTGTAGATTTAGTTTTAAAAGTTACTCTACTTTATGTAGTTTTAAAACTAGTAGATATCTTAGCCTATTATTATATGAACAACATCGGGCATATGATAGGAGCTAGGATAGAAACAGATATGAGAAGAGATATTTTTACCCATCTTCAATCACTATCTACTAGCTTTTATAGCCAAAATAAAGTTGGTAAACTTATGACCCGTATAACTACTGACTTAAATGATGTTACAGAGTTTGCGCACCATACGCCAGAAGAATATTTTATAGCAGCTATAAAATTTATAATAACATTTATAATTTTAATTAGAATAAATGTAGTTTTAACTATAGTTTTAGCTATAATTATCCCAATTATGATTTATTCAATCCGCAATAAAAATAGAAAAGTAGCTGAAATGATGAGTAAACAGAGATCTCATATTGGTTCTTTAAATGCCGATATTGAGGATAGCCTTCTAGGGATGAATGTCGTAAAAAGCTTTACAAATGAGAATCTAGAAATTGAGAAGTTTGAAGGCGGCAATTTGGAATTTTTAAATATAAAACGCGGATTTTATAAAAATTTAGCTGCACTTCACGCTATTTCGAGATTTTTTGATGGTCTTATGTATATTGCGATAATTTTAATAGGTGGAATTCAGATGTTGAATAAAACTCTTTCACCAGGAGATTTAATCGTATTTATATTATATGCTAATATGCTTACAGCCACAGTGCGTAGACTGGTTGAGTTTATGGAACAGTTTCATAGAGGGTTATCTGGAATTGAGAAGTTTGTTGAAGTTATGGATACTGGATCAGAGATATTTGATGAAGATACTGCTTTAGTAGTCGACAAGATTAATGGTCAGATAGATTTTGAGAATGTGACATTTGGATATGATGATGAAATAGTTCTTGATAATATCTCATTTACTGCAAAACCTGGCGAAAGCGTGGGAATTGTAGGCCCATCAGGATCTGGTAAAACTACTATAATAAATCTTATACCTAGATTTTATGATGTAAATTCTGGAGCTATAAAAATAGACGGGATTGATATAAGAGATATAAAACTTGAGTCACTACGTGCAAAAATTGGTATTGTGCAACAAGACGTTTATTTATTTAACGAATCGATATTTGAGAATATCAGATATGGTAAACCTGGTGCGACTGATGAAGAAGTAGAACTTGCAGCAAAAATGGCTGGAGCACATGAGTTTATAGCTGATTTCCCAGATGGGTATGATACGATGGTAGGTGAACGCGGTGTAAGGCTATCAGGTGGACAAAAGCAGCGAATCTCAATAGCTAGAGTATTTTTAAAAAATCCACCGATTCTTATACTTGATGAGGCGACCTCAGCACTTGATAATAAATCTGAAAAAATAGTGCAGTCATCGATTAAAAGACTTCAAGAGGGAAGAACAACTATCACGATAGCACATAGACTTACGACAATAATGAACTCAGATAAAATTATAGTTCTAACAAAAAATGGGATTGAAGAAGAAGGAAATCATAATGAGTTAATGGAAGAAAAAGGAATGTATTACAACCTTTATACTTCTGGATTTAATGATTTTGACGATAACTCATATCATGAAGATATCAAAGAGTAGGAAAAACCCTACTCTTTTTTTAATTCATCTTCAGTTATAACTTTAAATTCATTTTTTATAAGTAAATCAGCAGTTATTCCATTTCCATCTATAAGATTTCCACTAAAACTTCCGTCATAAACTTTTTTTACGCCACAAGAAGGGCTTTTTGATTTTAAGATAACTAGATCAGCATCATAAAACTTAGCTATTTTTAAAGTCTCATAAGCACCAGTTTTAAAATACTCCGTTACATCATCTCCATTTTCGTTAAAAACTCTGCCATCAGCTTGAATCTCAGACTTTGGGCGAGGAGTAGAAAGTCCACCCAAAACCTCGGGACAGATTGGAATAACATCATTTTCATCTATAAGGTCTAAAATATCATTATATTCTTTACTTTTTCCATCATATCTACAAGGCACGCCTAATAGACATGCACTAACTAAAATATTCATAT
>JASBZD010000123.1 GCA_029983595.1 Peptoniphilaceae bacterium | reverse complement strand
CTATAATAAGAGAAGTATTCGACCTTAGACCAGCTGCAATAATTGAAGAACTAGATTTATTACAACCAATCTATCAAGAAACTGCTAGATATGGCCATTTTGGTAGAGAAGATCTAGATCTAACTTGGGAACGTACAGATAGAGTAGATAAAATTAAAGAATTAATGGATAAAATTAAAAAATAAATTAAAATAATTAAACTTCAGATTAAAATCTGGAGTTTTTTTAATATCTCCTATGAATAAGTGTTAGAAAATTAAAAAAATGGATATAATATTAATATAAAATACATAATCTTAAGGAGAAATATAATGGATAGAAAAAAAGAGCTTTTAGAAGCAAAAGTAGCCCTAGAAAACGCACTAGAAGATATAGAACACGCACTATCTAGTATGAACTCAGCAAAAAACTGGGGGCTATTCGATATAATTGGTGGTGGAGCAATCTCCAGTTTAGTTAAAAGATCTAAAATAAAAGAATCAAATAACGCCATGAAAGACGTTGAAAAAAGTCTTAGAAATGTACAAAAAGAGCTGAGCGATCTAGACATGACAGTAGTATCAGAAGCAACAGATTCATTATCTGTAAATATGCTAGATATAGTATTTGATAATACGTTAGTAGATATATTTATTCAGTCAGATATAAATAAATCAAAAAAACAAATCCAGACACTAAAAAGCGAGCTAGAAATGGTACTTAATAAAATAAATGAAGAAATCGCATTAGCATAGATATAGAAAAAACCTATATGGCGACTAAATCGCTATATAGGTTTAATTTTTATTATTCTAAATTTTTAATATTTTAATTAAATCTTTGAAATCTCTTCTAACACACCATCGATGTCTTCTTCTGTTGTACGATATGTAGTTACAAATCTCACTACGTCTTTTCCGTCTTCTGTGTGGCCATTTACTTCTATTGCTGCAAATTCTTTAAGTTTTTCTGTTCTGTCTTTTTCTAGCTCTAAGAATACTTGGTTAGATTGGAATTCTTGATATAATTTTTCTCCAAGATTTTCTAGTCCGCTAGCCAGTTTTTTCGCCATTTCGTGTGCGTGACGTGCTCCTTCTAGATATCCGCCTTCTTTAGAGAATACTGTCTCAAAGTTTATAGCTGGTACGAAGCTTTTTGCCATCATTTGACCTTTTTGTTTTTGTAGATTTATAAAATTGCGGCGTAAGTCGTCATTTACGATTACTAGGGCTTCACCGTATAGCATTCCATTTTTAGTTCCGCCTAGGTAGAATATATCGCACATTCTAGGTAGATCTTCTAATGTAGCGCCAAATTTTTCAGATACTAATGCGGCTGCCATTCTTGCGCCATCTATAAAAAGGTAAAGTCCATTTGATTTACAAAAATCATAGATATCTTCGATTTCTTCTTTTGTATATACTGTCCCTAATTCTGTAGTATTTGAAATATATACTTTTTTAGGAACTGTCATATATTCAGTAGTAAAATTTTTATAAAAATCTTCTAGCATAGTGCGAGTTAGTTTTCCATCTTCAGTTTTTATAGTCTCGATTTTTAAGCCGGTAGCTTCTATAGCTCCAGTCTCGTGCCCCTCGATATGACCTGTTTTAGCAGAGATTACAGAGTTTTCCTGTCTCATTCCAGATGCTGATCCTAAAATATTAGCGCCAGTCCCACCTGGTATAAAGTAGATATCGCAGTCTTCATAATTCATAGCTTTTTTAATAAGTTTTCTAGCATTTTCTGAGTGCGTATCAAACCCATATCCATAGTTTCTCTCATCTAGTGCGTTTTTTAGATTTTCTAAGATTTCAGGATTACAGATATCATTATAATCATTTACAAAAAAGTACATATTTACACCCCTTTTAATTTTATTAATATAATGATATCATATATTTTTTATAATTTTCGATTTCTTTACAATCGTTTAGCATTCATATATAATTTATTTAGAATTTAGCTTAAAAAATGAGATAATATCGCCTTTTTAAGGAGGTTTAACATATGAGAGAAAAAAAGACATATTATATTACGACGCCAATTTATTATCCTAATGATAATCTTCATATTGGACATACGTATTGCACTATTGCTGCAGACACTTATAAAAAACTAAGACAATATCAGGGACATGAAGTTTTTTTTACTACTGGTACTGACGAGCATGGACAAAAACTTCAAAATACGTCTATCGAGAAGGGATATGATAACCCAAAAGATTATATAGATAAGATCTATGATGATACTGCGGCTTTATGGCATAATTTGGGGATTGATTATGATAGATTTATAAGATCTACTGATGAAGATCATGAAAAAAACGTTCAGAGAGCTTTCCAAGAGCTTTATGATAAAGGAGATATCTATAAGGGCGAATATGAAGGATATTATTGTACTCCTTGTGAATCTTTTTGGACTGAGACTCAAGTAGGGGATGAAAAAAAATGTCCTGACTGCGGACGTGATGTAGAAATCGCGCATGAAGAGACTTACTTTTTTAGATTATCTAAGTATAGAGATAGAATTTTAGAGTATTATAAAGAAAATGAAAAGTTTGTTCAGCCTAAGTTTAGAGAAAGCGAAATGATCAATAACTTTTTAGGTGATGAGCTTACAGACTTATCAGTTACTCGTACTAGTTTTGACTGGGGTATTTCTGTTCCATTTGATGATAAGCATGTTATTTATGTATGGATTGATGCTTTATTATGCTATCTAACAGCTATTGGTATCTATAATGATGATAAAAAGTTTAACAAATACTGGAATGATGCATATGTTACTCATTTTGTGGGAAAAGAGATTTTTAGATTCCATACTGTAATCTGGCCAGGTTTATTAATGGCGCTTGATTTACCTCTACCACAGACTGTGTTTGGACATGGGTGGATTTTATTTGATAATGAAAAGATGAGTAAATCTAAAAATAACGTATTTTATCCAGAGCCACTTAT
>JASBZD010000122.1 GCA_029983595.1 Peptoniphilaceae bacterium | reverse complement strand
ACGACTCACGCAGTGAGGCGGTCGCCCCGTTTGAAAAGTATAATATTGGTTGATAATGAATTAATTACCTTCACCAAATGGATATTAAAACATTAAAATTAATAAACTTAATATTTCTGGAATCAGATTTTCCATATTATAATTTAAATTAAGGAAAAATCTGATACAAAAATAACCATTTTAACAAATGGTCATTTTTAGAAGGGCACAGCACCGCGTAGCGGGTCGTTAGCTGAAATTCAAAATCTTTGATTTTGTCAAATGAAGCATGCAAAACCGCCCGAATTTTTAATTCGCTAAAGGTTTTGCTCCGTTTGGAAAATATAGTTTAGATGAACTTTGTTGTAATTATCTTCACCAAATGAATATTAAAACATTAAAATTTATAAATTAAATAGGAATTTATGGTTATAAATTAACATGTAGGGGGCTGCACGACTCACGCAGTGAGGCGGTCGCCCCGTTTGAAAAGTATAATATTGGTTGATAATGAATTAATTACCTTCACCAAATGGATATTAAAACATTAAAATTAATAAACTTAATATTTCTGGAATCAGATTTTCCATATTATAATTTAAATTAAGGAAAAATCTGATACAAAATTAACCATTTTAACAAATGGTCATTTTTAGAAGGGTACTGCACCGCGTAGCGGGTCGTTAGCTGAAATTCAAAATCTTTGATTTTGTTTAATGAAGCATGCAAAACCGCCCGAATTTTTAATTCGCTAAAGGTTTTGCCAAGTTTGGAAAATATAGTTTAGATGAACTTTGTTGTAATTACCTTCACCAAATCGATATTAAAACATTAAAATAAAACTTTATCTTACAAAATAAAAATCACCTTAATTGGTGATTTTTTATATACAAAATTAATGGTTCTTTATTCGCATAATAATATATAAATAATCATGATGGTCCGCAAACGATCGGCGTGGCCCGTCGCTTACGCTCCGGTACGACGCCCTACGAAGATTTAAAATGGTAAAATGTCATTCGATAGTATGTCATTCGAAAATGGGATTAAAATCATAATATATTAGTAGGGGGCTGCACGACTTGACGCAAGTCAAGGCGGTCGCCCCGATCGTCAAAGTGGAATTTTAATTATCAATATTTAACGATGCGAGAAATGTATAAAGATTAGAATAATCCAATTAATTAATAGATCTAATATTTGAAATATTAAATTAATGAATGAAAAGATTTATAGCCAATCAAATTATAATTTCATACTTGGCAAAATTCAGACAAAATATTTTGATATTAATTTAGTAAATATAATTGATATTATAGTGAATCAAAACAACACTTTTCAAACGGGCCGACCCGCTACGCGGTGCAGGCCCCTACTAAAAATCAGCAATAAAAGTGCCGGTTTTCAATTGTAAAAAAACACATATGAAATCAACACATAATTTACCTAAATAAAATCACCTCCTTAATATAGTTTAAAATAAAAATTTATTGGTAAATTAGATATAGATTGTTATATGATTGTAATTAAATTTTTTATGATTTTATAGTATAATTAGAATAATTATAGAATTCTAAAATTTCAAAAACCAATAACCGGGAGGAAAAGAATGAACAAAAAGAAAGTTACCGTAGCACTAGCTGCTACCCTTATTTCAACTAGTTTTTTACCAGCTATTTCATACGCTGCCACTACTAATAATCATAAAGTAGACTGGCTAGTAGAGAAGAGATGGGTATTAGGGAGAGATGGCGGAGATCTAGCCCTAGATAAAACTATATCGAGAGCAGAGTTTGTAAAAATGATTTTAGCTACTAGTGGATTACTAGATGAGGCAGAATCAGAAAAAGATAAAGAATCTAAATATAAAGACGTAGAAAAATCACACTGGGCTAATGGCTATATTAACCTAGCTACTAAAAAAAGTCTAGTATATGGAGACGATAATGGAAACTTTAGACCAGATGAAAATATCAGCTATAATGAGATTTTAGCTATCTTATCTAGACTTACACCAGAATTTAAAGAAAATCCAGTATCAGGATCTATCTGGGCTGATCAATATGTAAAATTCTCTAGAGATAATGGATATCTAAACGGAGTAGAGATCCTAAACTCTGACTATGCCCAAAACGCACTTAGAGAAAAGACTTTTGAAATTATATATAACTTTTATCATAGAGGTATAAAAGAGGCAGAAAAGCCTAAAAATGACCCGGCATGGCCATGGTTTGTCATCTTAGGAGATGGCTCATATCGTAGACCAGTATATGAAAAACCTTCTCCATCAGTACCATCTAGAGTAGATAAAAATGCTCTATATAACGCACTTATTAATGCCTCTAACCTTAGAAGAGCGAACAGAATTAGCGTAGATGGAAAAGACGTAGATAAAAATCTTACTTGGGTTACAAATGCCGAGCATAATGATCTATATAACGCTTACCAAAGAGCAGATAGAATATATAAAATAGATAACGTTTCTCAATATGATGTAGATAGAGCTACAGAAGACCTAAATAGAGCTATCAGAAACTATAACCCTAAAAATGGTCTAAAATCTACCCCAGTAGTAGATGAAGAAATAATTACTAAAACTGAAACAGAAGTAATTTCATATAAGACAGAGACTATTGAAGATCCAACTTTAGATAAAGGTCAGATAGTAGTAGATAGAGAAGGCGAAAATGGTATTATAACTATTACTAAAAAAATTAGAGTAGTAAATGGAGTAGAAAAAGAAGTAATATCTACAGACAGAACTATTACTAAACAACCAGTAAATAAAATAGTAAGAATAGGCTCTAAATCAGTAGTAACTACAAAAGAAGAAGTAAAAACAGTAGAAATTCCATTTGAGATAAAGACTATAAAAGATCCAGACCTAGAAGAAGGTAAAACTATAGTAGAACAAGAAGGAAAAAATGGTTCTAAAAATATTATCACTACTATAACTTATATTGACGG
>JASBZD010000121.1 GCA_029983595.1 Peptoniphilaceae bacterium | reverse complement strand
GCATATTTTATTCTTGGTGAAACTACTACTAATTTACAAAAGTTATTTATTATAATATCTGTAGTTGGTGTAATAGTTATGTCAAAAACTGGATCTAATAACGCTGGTAAAGTCTCGATTTTAGGAATTGGTTTACTACTTCTATCTACTTTTTCGAATGCTATCTACAACGTATTAACAAGAAAGTTCTCTAATGATTATACTGTTTATGAGTTCGCTTTTCTTATTTCACTTACTGGATTTGTAGTATTTAGTGTGATTAGTCTTATCCAAAGCTTATCTAGTGGTACTTCTTTTATAGCTATGTTTGGCGCTTTAAAAGAAGGTAGATTCTTATTTAGTATATTATTTTTAGGAATTTTATCTTCATTTTGTACAGTATTATTAAATGCCTATGGTCTTAGATATCTTGAAGCTTCAAAAGTTGGTGTAATCTCAAATATAGCTCCCGTAGTGGCACTTTTAGCTGGCGTTTTAATCCTTGGTGAGCCATTATCTATTAACCAAATTATCGGCATGATTATAATATTTATTGGAGTTTTTGGAACTAATTATTCCGGTAAAAAATAATTTAAAATCTGCATAAAAAAATCTTCTCGTATTATTTCTAATATAAGAAGATTTTTTTATGTCTATAATCCTAAAAGAGATAAAATTATCCCCAACCCAGCTCCTAAAATTATAAGTTTAGTTAGGTCAAATTTTTTATAATATAATATTAACCCTATTACAAAGCATATTAATTCTAATGTATTTACATTAATATCATATAATCCTGCCGATCCTTCAAATACTGAAGATAACGTCATATTTATAGCTGCTATAAAAATCAGCCCCACTACTGCTGGCTTTATCATAACTAAAATTTTCTCTAAAAATGAGACGTTATTATTAGTTGAAAATAAGAGATAGCCTAATAATAGCATTAGTAAAGCTGAAGGAGTAACCACACCAGCTGTCGCAGCTATTGAACCAGGTAATCCAGCAGTTTTTGTCCCGACAAAAGTCGCTGCATTTACGGCTATTGGGCCAGGAGTCATGTTTGAGATAGAAATTACATCAACCATCTCCGCCTGAGTAAGCCATCCATTTTGTTCAATTACATAAGTCTCAATAAGCGGAAGTGACGCATACCCTCCCCCAAATGTAAACATTCCAATTTTAAAAAAAGTAATATATAGATAAATTAAATTCATTTTAAATCCTCCTCGCTAATTAAAGAGAAAGTAATAAAACTTAAAATCCCAAAAAATAAAATAATATAGACAGTCGAAACTTTAAATACAAATGAAGCTAAAAAAGCGATTATCATAATAACTAATGAGAATATTTTATGTTTTTTCATAGCTGATTTAGCCATATTAATTGACGTTATAATCAAAACAGCTGAAATTACTCCAGACATTCCACGCAGTGCAGCATTAACATAAAAGTTATCCCTAAAAGCTTGATAAAACATTGAAACTACTGTAATTATAACTAAAGATGGAATTACAGATGCTAAAAGACATACTAATGAGCCAATAATCCCCTTTAATTTATAACCTACTAATATCGATGTATTTATAGCAAAAGGACCAGGCGATGACTGAGCTAGTGCCGTAATATTAAGCATATCATCAGTGTCGATTAAATTTTTCTTAATTGAAAACTCATCTCTTAAAATCGCAACAATAGTATAGCCACCTCCAAAAGTAATGGCGTTTATACGTAAGAAAGTTAAAAATAAATTTAAAAGAGATGTTTGATTATCTTTATTCATTATTCCCCCTAAACACTTTATATATAAAAGTATAACATCTAAGAATAAAAAATGTATAGACAATATAAAAAACGCCCATATAAAATATAGACGTTTAATTAAAAGTTTTAATCAATTCTAGCTATTTCAGTAATAAGTTTTGCTCCATTTACTATATCTTCTACTCTACAAAATTCATCTACTGAATGCGCTTTTGTCATCCCTACTCCTAAATTTACAGCTGGGATTCCATTTAAGTTATAATTATTAGTATCAGATCCGCCACCTGATGTAGCTGGTTTAAATTCAAATCCTAATTTTTCACACGCTTCTTTTACCGCAACTACTGGAGCGGCATCTTCTTCGATTTTAAATGATTTATAAGCTTCAACTATTTCAATTTCAGCTTCTATTTTATATTTTTCTTGTGCATCTTTTACACATTTTACCATATGATCTACTTGAGCTTTAAGTTTGTCATTATCTAATGATCTAGCTTCTGCCTCAATTCTTACTGAGTCTGTTACGATATTTGTAGGTCCTCCACCATGGATAGATCCGATATTAGCAGTAGTTTCTTCATCGATTCTTAAAAGTTTCATATTAGAAATAGCTTCTGCAGCGATAACTATAGCTGAAACTCCATCCTCAGGTGCAACTCCAGCGTGAGCTGACTTACCTTTAAAAGTTACATAAACTTTAGATTGTGCAGGTGCATGAATTACAGTGTGACCAGCTGGTCCACCAGAATCTAATACTATACCAAAATCTGCATTAATCTTAGAATAGTCTAGGTTTTTAGAACCTTTAAGTCCTCCTTCTTCAGAAATAGTAAATACTACTTCTATATTATGGTGAGGAATATTTTCTTCCTTTAAAATAGTTAGCATTTCCATAATAGCTGAAACTCCAGCTTTATCGTCTGATGCTAAAATTGTATCACCTTTAGATCTTAAAACTCCCTCATCATCTACATATGGTTCTATTCCTACACCTGGAGAAACTGTATCCATATGTGATGAAAATAATATAGTTTTATCACCTTCACCTTTAAGTTTAGCTATAAGATTTCCAGAGTTTGAACCTACTACTTCTCCAGCTTTTTTATCTTCATATACTTCTAGACCTAGATCTTCTAAATCTTTTTTTAGTCTATCTTTAAAATTTGCTTCATTTAAAGTTTCACTATCTATTTTTGCATATTCAACAAATCTTTTTATTACTCTTTCCATA
>JASBZD010000120.1 GCA_029983595.1 Peptoniphilaceae bacterium | reverse complement strand
ACGATTAATTTTTATAATTTAGATAATAAATTAAGACTTGTCGATCTTCCAGGATATGGTTATGCAAAAGCTTCAAAAACTGACAGAGAAGAATGGGCTGGATATATAAATACTTATCTAGAATCTAGGGAGAATTTAAAAGAGATATTTTTACTTGTCGATTTTAGACATCCTCCTACAGAAATGGATAAGGATATGTATGAATATATTTTATTTAATGGTTTTTCAGGTTATGTAGTAGCTACTAAAGTAGATAAGATTAAAAAATCACAGTTTGAGAAAAATAAAAAAGTCATCTTAGAAGAACTAAAAATAAAAGATAAATCACTCTTAATCCCATTTTCTTCAGAAAAAGGACTAAATAAGGATTTAGCGTGGACTACAATAGATAGAATAATTTTATAGTAAATGATCGGCTTAGCATTAATTTGCTAAGTCTATTTTTAATTAAGGAGAAATTATGAACTACTCATTTTTTAATTCACCTCTTGGAAAACTACTTCTAATATCTGATGGGGAAAGCTTAGTGGGATTATATTTTGAAAATATGAGTCCTAAAATTGAGGCGTTTTATAAAAAAGAAGATAGCGTAATAAAACTTGCTAAGAAAGAATTAGAATTATATTTTAATAAAAAACTAGAAACGTTTAGCGTACCAATAAAGCTTAATGGAACAGATTTTCAAAATCGCG
Source organism: Peptoniphilaceae bacterium (assembly GCA_029983595.1). GTDB lineage: Bacteria > Bacillota > Clostridia > Tissierellales > Peptoniphilaceae > Neofamilia. Next base: position 2,389 of record JASBZD010000120.1, on the reverse strand, counting down.
TATGGAAAGAGTTATTAAATATCCCATACTCTAATACAGCCACTTATGGAGAAATAGCTGAAAAATTAAAAAGTGGCCCTAGAGCAGTCGCAAGTGCAATAGCTAAAAATAGAATACTTATAATTATCCCATGCCATAGAGTAGTCAGAAAAGATAAAACCCCTTCAGGATATGCTGGAGGGATAGAAAATAAGGAGTTTTTATTAGATTTAGAAATTAGTACAAAATAGTAAGTTTGTTAAAAAATAGCTTTTTTTTGTTAAAAACGTGTATTTGTTGGGTAATATATAAATTGTAATACAAAACAAGCAATTTTAAGTTTGTAAATTTATTAAAAAAGAGGGAGAGAAAAAATGACTGAAAACAAGAAAGTTGTAGTCGACAAGAAAAATACTAATAATGATGAACAAATAGTTCATGATAATATCAGATCTGAACATTCACATAGAGGATATGGGTTAGTTTATGATCGCAGAGAAGAAGCAGGATTTAATATATCTTGGGCGGCTATATTTGCTGGTGTGGTTACATTTTTAGCGGTATTAGCTACTTTAGGTACTATAACAACTGCTGTAGGACTAGGTGCAGTTGATTTTACAGCTGCTGATCCATTTAGTGGAGTTGTAGGAGGTATGAGCGTAGTATCTGTTATCGCGTTTATCTTAGCGTTTTTTGCTGGTGGATTCGTGGCAGGAGTGGCTTCTAGAAGATTAGGAATGCTTCATGGTGCTGTAACTTGGGCTACTTCTATCTTAGCAGGTATACTACTATTATCTTATCTAGCATCATCTTTAGCAGGATTAGCTGGCAAGGCTGTTTCGACAACTGCTGAAGTAGCGGGAAATGTAGTGGGAACTACAGCCGAAGTAACTGGAGATGCTATCTCTACAACAGTAGATGCTGCATCAGAAGCTTTAGGTTCAGCTGATATTGATACTACACAAATTGAAGACAATTTTGAAAAATATCTTAGAGATACAGATATTCCAGAACTTCAACCAGAATATCTAAATAATAAATTACAAGAATCTAAAGATATCGTAGCACAAGCTGGTAAAGATATCCTAGTAGACCCAGATAATGCTGATAAAATAGCTGGAGAAGCTGCAGATAAGATTGCCGCAATCAGTAAAGAAATAGCTGAAGCAACAGATAAAGAAGCTATAGTTAATTCTCTTGAAGCTAATTCAGACTATACTCATGAAGAAGCGGTTCAAGTAGCTGATAATATTGAAGAAGGAATACAGACAGCTAGTTTAAAAACTCAAGAAATGCTTACTAACGCAGAAAATAGTTTAAGAGAAACTGTTCCAGAAGTAAAAGAACAAGTAGAAGAAACTAAAGAAGAAGTAGCTGAAACTGCTACAGACGCTACTAATACTGGTGCTACTACTTCAGTAATTGCATTTATTGGATTACTTTTAGGGTTAGTAATTTCAACATTAGCTGGTAAATTTGGCTCTAACTGGGTTAAAGATAGATTCAACGAAGAAAATCTTTAATCAAATTATCAAACTATAGGAGATTCTCGATAGGAGAGTCTCTTTTTTTTTATTCTTTTCTATATTATAACTATAAAATATAATTGATAATAACTAATAAATTTGATATAATTTAATATCGTTTATATTTAAAAAAATTTCAATATGACTAAAAATGTAATGAGTATAAATTTTATATTAATTTCATAAAAAATCTATTTAAAATATGACGAATCTAATGTATAATAAAATAAATAAAAGAGTGTTATATAATTAAGCGATTAAACTATTAAATAATTTAATAATCATAATCAAAAGAGGAGAAAAATGAAAAAACGAAATTTAAAAAGCATTTCTAAAATTTTATCTATTTTAATAATTTTTTCAATGCTTTTCCCAACTCTAAATGTATTGGCGACTACAAACGATACTTATAGCGTTACATTTAAACTTAAACGATATGAAAATCATGATAGTCAACTTAGTTCTGAAAGGTATTTCTACTATTGGCATTTATCTCAAAGTCAATATTCAGAAGACAAAGCGTTAGCAGAAGCTAAAAGATTCTCAAATATGACAGTTGATGAAATACAAAAAGAAATAAATAGACGACCAGGACAAACGGCTAAATCTATTAAAATTGATGATAATTTTGAAAAAATAGTAGTAGATAAAGGTCTAGTTGATGGTACTTGGTTATTCGTTGAGCCACAAGATTCTCATAAACTTCAAGATAGAAAAACTAATGCACAAGTTTTAGTTTTTCCAAGAGATAATAAAAAAGAAATAGATCCAAAAGAGTCTTTAAAAAAACCGTTTGAAACTAAACTTATAAAAGTTGATGAAAATGGGAATAGATTATCTGGAGTTACTTTTACTTTTTATTATAAAAATCAATATGGAAATAT
>JASBZD010000119.1 GCA_029983595.1 Peptoniphilaceae bacterium | reverse complement strand
ATTTTTTTTGCATAAGTGGCTAGATTTTCATCTTGTGATATGGGCTCTATTTCTCCATTATTATTTTTATTAATATATTCTAACATAAGATCTCCACCAGATATAGAAAGTTCATCCCATATTTCTGGCAGTTTTTTATCACCAATTTTTATTTTATTTTGAAGATATATATCTCCTGTATCCATACCTTTAGAAACATGCATTATAGAGTTTCCAGTATATTCTTCCCTATCCATAATAGCTCTCTGTACAGGAGCAGCACCACGATATTTTGGTAAAAGTGAAGCATGAAGATTAATTATATTTTTCTTAGCTAAATCTCTTAGCTCTTTTTTTATAAATTGGCCATAAGCTACAACCACGATATAGTCTGGATTTATTTTACTAATCTTTATAATAGACTCCTCGCTATTTATATCTTCTGGCTGATAAACTTCAATATTATTTTCTATAGCTAGTTTTTTTATCTCATTAAACTCTATTTTTTTCCCGCGTCTATTTGCTCTATCCGGTTGAGTAATAACAAGCTCTACATCATGAAATTTTATTAAGTTTTTTAGAGTAGGGATTCCAAAATCAGAAGTCCCCATAAATATTATTTTATTCATCTTTTTCTAAATTTTCTAATTCTTCTAATGTATAGACTTCTTCAGTCAGGTCAGTGTATAAAATTCCATTTAGATGATCTATTTCATGACATATACATCTAGCTTCTAGCCCTTCAGCCTCTATAATTCTCTCATTACCAGTCTCATCAGTAAATTTAGCCTTAACTTTTTTAGGTCTAGTAACCATCCCCACATATCCAGGTACAGAAAGACAACCTTCACTGCCTAGTTCTGGTTCAGAAGTTTCTAAAATCTCAGGATTTATCATTTTATAGCATTCGTCTACATTTACTATAATTACACGTTTTAAAACTCCCACTTGAGGACCAGCAAGTCCTACGCCTTGTGCCACGTCTAATGTCTCTACCATATCATCAAGTAAAGTCAAAATTTTATCATCTATATTTTCCACTTCTCTAGATTTTTTTCTAAGAATTGGATCACTATCTAATCTTATTTGTCTAATTGCCATATATTCACCTCAATAATTAATATATACCCAGTTTTTATATATTTTATTATCTAAAAACTACGTCTACATGAGTATTTTTAAAATTTAAATTAAATAAATTCTTCATTATAATATCGTATAGAAAACTCTTTACGATAGATTCATATCTTACTCTCGACCTTAAATAAATAGAAATAAAATATCTATTATTTATCTTTCTATATCCTAATTTATCTTTATTAGAAATTACCTCGATATCTTCGCCTTGATTTTTAAACTTATCCTCTATCAGTTCAATAATCTTATGCGATAAGTTTAAACCATCATCTAGATTTTTATTAATAATATCTATTTTAAATTGTCTTACAAAAGGAGGATATAAAAATATTTTTCTAAGCATCAGCTCTTCATTAAAAAAGCCAATATAATCCTGCTCCTTAGCATATTTTATAGCATAATGCTCAGGATTATAAGTCTGAATAATTACTTCCCCCTGTTCTTTAGATCTTCCAGATCTCCCCGAAACCTGCATAAGCATCTGAAAAGTCTTTTCAGCTGAATCATAGTCTGGGAAAAATAAACTCATATCTGCAGCGATAACTCCTACAGAAAGTAGATTAGGAAAATCGAACCCTTTTGAAATCATCTGAGTTCCTACTATTATATCCACCTTATTATCCATAATCTCTAAGACATTATTTCGATATTCATCAGGCGCTTTAGTAGTGTCAGAATCAATTCTCATCACATTTTGGTCCGGAAAAAGATTTTTAGTCTCATTTTCTAATTTTTCTGTCCCAATCCCCATATATTTAATTCTATTACTTCCACAGTTAGGACATCTTCTCGGATTTGGCTTGATATTTCCGCAATAATGACATTCTAAATATCCCTTAGATTCATGATAAACCATAGGAATATCGCACTTTTCACACATTACTGTAAATCCACAATCTCTGCATATTACAGATTGAGAATGACCTCTTCTATTTAGAAATAATAGTGCCTGCTTATCTCTAATAAAAGTCGATTTCATAAGAACCATTAGATCCATAGAGAAAGGTGTATTATTCCCCTGAGAAAGTTCCTCTCTCATATCGACAATATTAATATTAGGCATATCATTATCTTTTCTATTTTTTAACTCTAGAAGTTCATACACTCCATTTTGTGCCTTAAAATAAGTTTCTATAGATGGAGTTGCACTAGATAAGATGAGTTTTAAATCTCTCTCTTCAGCTATAAATCTAGCCACTTCTCTGACATCATATTTATTATGCTCATCTAATTTATATGAATCATCATGCTCCTCATCTATAATAATATACTCAAGATTAGGCATATCTATAAAAATTCCAGAACGAGTAGCTAGAAGGACTTTAGATTTATTATTTTTTATCCGCTCCATTTCAGTACGTCTTTTTTTAGGCGTAATTTTGGAGTGAATAATAGAAACTAGATTTCCAAACCTATCTCTAGTCCTCTTTTCCATCTGGCTAGTTAAGGCGATTTCAGGAACTAAAAAAATAGCAGAATTTCCTTTTTCTATCGCTGACTCTATAAGTTTAAAATAAATCTCAGTTTTACCAGAACCGGTAACACCATGAATTAGAAACCTATTTTTATCAGAATCCTTTATAGTATCAAAAACTTTTTGTTGCTCATCAGTTAAAACTACATCGTTATTAATTTCCCATTCAGGCTCTGGTATTTCTTCTAAAATATCTTTTTGTAATATAGAATCTACAGTCGCTTTATTTCTAGGTATATCTTTTAAATCAGAATAGGTAATATATTTTTTTTCTTCATATATTTTATAAGAGTTTTTTATAAGTTCAATCTGTCTAGTTGAGTTTTTTGATAATTTTTCTAGTGAATTCAAAAGTGAATAGTTAAACTTAAAAAATCTATCTAAATCTTCAGAAATAATAGTATATGATAATTTCTCATTAATATATTTTAGATTTAAAACTGCGCTAGTATCAGAAATAATAGAAAAAGCTTTAGCATAAGTGAGAATATAAAACTTCTTCATCCACATTCCAAGCTTTATATAGCTAGATGATA
>JASBZD010000118.1 GCA_029983595.1 Peptoniphilaceae bacterium | reverse complement strand
CCTTTAGTTTTAGGTAAAGATACTAAGGGTGATGTAATTATTTCATCTATAAACGAGATGCCTCATTTATTAATTGCTGGTGCGACTGGCTCTGGTAAATCAGTATGTATAAATTCTATAATTATTTCTATTTTATATAAATCATCTCCAGATGATGTAAGACTTATTTTAATAGATCCAAAAATGGTAGAGCTAGGAAATTATAACTCTATTCCTCATCTACTTATCCCAGTAGTGACGAACGCTAAAAAAGCTGCTTCTACATTAGCGTGGGCTGTAGAGGAGATGGAAAGACGTTATAAGGCTTTTGCGGATAGTTATGTAAAAGATATTAATTCTTATAATGAAAAAGTCCCTAAAGAAGAAAAAATGCCAAAAATAGTAATAATTATTGATGAGTTAGCTGATTTAATGATGGTAGCTAGTAAAGAGGTAGAAGATTATATTGCAAGACTTGCTCAGATGGCGAGAGCTGCGGGTATGCACTTAGTTTTAGCGACCCAAAGACCATCAGTTGATGTAATTACTGGTACGATAAAATCTAATATACCATCTCGCGTTTCATTTGCTGTATCATCTCAGATAGATTCTAGAACTATTTTAGATTCTTCTGGTGCTGAAAAGCTTTTAGGCAAGGGAGATATGCTATTTTTCCCATCTTTTTATCCTAAACCAAAACGTCTACAAGGCTGTTTTGTATCTCAAAGCGAGATAGATAAAATTATAGAATTTTTTGATAATAGAGATTATGATACGACTATAGATGAAGATATAGTATCAGAAATTAATAATGTAGATTTATCTAATACTAACGATACCGACCCATTATTTATGGATGCGTTAAAAATAGTAGTATATGACGATCAAGCTTCTATCTCTTATCTGCAGCGAAAATTATCTATTGGATATTCACGTGCTGCTAGGATTATAGATTCGTTTGAGGAGCGTGGGTTTATTGGTCCTTCTAAAGGGTCTAAGCCTAGAGATGTAATTATTAGTGAAGAAGAGTATTTAGAACTTTTAGGAGAAGATTTTGAATAAAAATGTATATTTTACGACATTAGGCTGTAGTAAAAATGATGTAGATACAGATATAATGCGTTCTATGCTAGAAAATAAAAAATATAACTCTGTATATAGTCCTGAAGAAGCAGATATTATAGTAGTTAATACTTGTGGATTTATTGAAGCTGCTAAAAAAGAGTCTATTGATGAAATTTTAGAGATGGCTCTGTATAAAGAAAATGGCGCTAGACTTTTAGTAAGTGGCTGCCTAGCGCAGCGTTATCCTGATGAACTTTTAGAAGAGATTCCTGAAATTGATGGTATTTTAGGTACTGGAGAAATCAGAAATATTGAAGAATATATCGATATGATAGAATCAGGAAAAAGACCTAAGGCTACGGGCAATATAAATAGCGATTATGAAGACGTAGTATATAAATCTGAGGTATTTGCGACAGAATATGTAAAAATCGGCGAAGGATGTAATAATAACTGTAGCTACTGTATTATTCCATCTTTACGTGGTAAGAATAGATCTAGATCTATAGAAAGTATAAAAAAAGAAGTAGAATATCTAGTAGAAAATGGAGCGCGTGAGATAATTCTTATTGCTCAAAATACTACTGATTATGGAATAGATAATTATGGAGAATATTCTCTAGCTAGATTATTAGATGAGTTAGAAAAAATTGAGGATTTAAAATGGATTAGAGTTTTATATCTTTATCCAGATAATTTTGGTGAAAAACTTATTAATTCATTTAAAAATAATAAAAAACTACTTCCTTATGTCGATATTCCTCTTCAGCATGTCTCTGATAATGTGCTAAAAAATATGATTCGCCATACTGATAGCGAACATATTAAGAATTTAATATTTAGATTAAGAGAAGAGATTCCTGAGATAATTATTAGGACGACTTTTATAGTGGGATTTCCCGGTGAGAGCCAAGAAGATTTTAATGAGCTATTAGATTTTATTAAAACTGCGAGATTTGATAAACTTGGGGTATTTACTTATTCAAGAGAAGAAGGAACTCCCGCTTCAAAAATGGATAATCAGATAGATGATAAAACTAAGAATTCCCGTTATGACGCTATAATGTCTTCTCAAGAATCTATCTCTGAAGAAAATCTAGAAAAATTTATTGGAAAAGATTTAGATATAATAGTTGAAGAAATATATGATGAGTATTTAGTAGGTCGTAGCTATGCCGATTCTCCTGAAATTGATGGTGTAACTTATATCAATGACTATCCAGTAGATGTTAAGCTAGGAGATTTTTTAAGAGTAAAAATTATTGATACTTTTGAATATGATATGATAGGAGATATAATATGAATCTAGCTAATAAAATAACTTTGACTAGACTTTTAATGGTCCCGATTTTTATAATCTCAATGTATTATTCCCCATCTACTAGTCTAATACCACTTATATTATTTGTCGTAGCATCGGCTACTGACGCGTTAGATGGATATGTAGCTCGCCATTATAATATGATTACTAATTTTGGGAAATTCGTAGATCCATTAGTAGATAAAATCCTCATTATGTCAGCATTTGTGCTAATGGCTGAAAGAGGAGATCTTTATGGATGGATAGTAGTTATTATTGTAACTAGAGAGCTTATTATTACTGGTTTTAGAACTATTGCGGCGGATAAAGGTGTTACAATTGCTGCTAGTTTTTATGGGAAATTTAAAACTATATCTCAAATGTTATGTGTTATAGTTTATTTATTACTTCCTTTAATACCATCTTTATATTCTTTATATAAAATACTAGTAGTAATTATGACTCTTGCGACAGTAGTTTCAGGAGTAGATTATATTTATAAAAATAAGGAAGTGCTAGAAGGCTAATGAAAAAAGCGTATGTATTAAATATCGGCGATGAAGTACTAATGGGTCATACTATAAATACTGACTTATCAATTGTATCTAAAACTCTATCTAATTATGGGATTATAGTAGATGAGCAAAAAACAATCAGAGATGATAGAGATTTAATTATAAAAAATGTTAAAGAAATTCTAAAATCCTATGATTATCTAGTTACGACTGGCGGGATAGGACCTACAGAAGATGATTTATCTGTAGAGGCTGTAAGCGCTGCATTAGGACTAGAGACTTCGTATGATAAAGAGGCATATGAGAATTTAGAGAGATATTTTAAAGAGCGAGGTCGAGAGAT
>JASBZD010000117.1 GCA_029983595.1 Peptoniphilaceae bacterium | reverse complement strand
ATTTGTATTATCAAGTGCATATTTGTATTATCAAGTACTTATTGGAGGAGAAAATAATGAAGAAAAAACAATGGATAGCTATAGCAGTTGCACTAGTTTTATTTGTAGCTTCTGTGCTTATACCATCGAGAACATCAAAACAACAAGAAAAAATTGAAGAAGCAGTAAGTAATAGTTTAGATTCATATACTGAAAATATTTTTGGTAAATTTGGTAAAATGGATGAAATCACTGAAGAAGTATTAGAAGTTGGGGACAAAACTAATAGAATTTTAGTTTTAGATCTAGATGGAGCTATAATGGATACTTCAGCTAACCAAAACCCATTTGCTCCTATAGGATATAACCACAAAGCTTTTTTAGAAGAATTAGATAAAGTCTTAGAAGATGATTCTATTAAAGCGATATTATTTAAAGTAAACTCACCAGGTGGTGGAGTTTATGAATCTGCTGAAATTAGAAATAAGATATTAAAAATTAAAAACGAACGTCAAATACCTATTTATGTTTCTATGCAAAAAATGGCAGCATCTGGTGGATATTGGATATCAGCTGATGCAGATAAGATTTTTGCCCATGAAGAAACTATTACTGGTTCAATCGGCGTTATTTCACAAGCTATGGATTACTCTGGTTTAATGGAAAAATATGGAGTAAAAATGAACACTTATAAATCAGGTCCTAATAAAGATATGGGATCTCCATATAAACCAGCAACAGAAGAAGAAGTAGCAATTTGGAATGCATTTACCCAAGAAGTGTATTCTAGATTTGTAAATGTAGTAGCTAATGGTAGAAATATGCCTGAAGAAAGAGTAAGAGAAATCGCAGATGGTAGAATCTACACAGCATACCAAGCTAAAGCTAATGGCTTAATAGATGAAATAGCTTTTACAGAAGACGTATTAGAAGCTCTAAAGAAAGATAATTCTCTAGAAGGAGCTGAAGTATTTATGTATAAAGCTAATCCCAACCCATTTGCTTCACTAGGGTTTGTTAAATCTAATCTTTACCCATCATCTGAGTTAGAAGAACTAAGAAAATTAATGGACATGCAAAATGAACCAGTAAGACCAATGCTAATATACGGAGGTAATTAATATGGATAAAAATAACAATCCTGATATTAATGAAAATCCAGATATAAAAATGGAAGAAGATAAAAAGGATTTATACGCTTCTAAGAGTGTAAATACAGAAAAAAAGCCTGTAGAAAATCCATTAGATAAAGATTTTGAAAATAAAAAAGTTATATCTAATGAAGTTTCAGATGATAAAATCACTGGCCATTCTCTACTTGAGGATAGCGAGGATAAATATGCTGTAGCATATGAAAAAGATCCTAAAAATAACGAAAAGGTAGAATCATATAATAAAAGAGTAGAAAAAAGTGCATCTATGAGACCTGATAACATAGATAAGAAAACTTATTCGTCAGCTGTAAAAAATGATGCTAAAAAAGTAGACTTATATAGCGAGGATAAGGCTAATAAAGAACGTGATAGAAATAAAAATAACTATCATACAAATCCAAACTATATCTATGACGAAGATGGAAAAGACTATTATCCAAAAGCATTTTATGCAGGATTTTGGAAGAGATTTATCGCATTTATGATAGACTCTATAATAGCTGGGTTTTTATCAAAAATCTTAGTAGATGGAGCTTATGCTATCGGAGGATTCCAGACAGAAGATAAAATCTATACTATCGCGACAACTCTAGTATTTTTATTATATTTCTTTATTATGACTCTTGTAACAAATGGTCAAACATTAGGAAAAATGATAATGAGACTAAGAGTAGTAAGAATAGATGGAGAAAAATTAGATTTTATGACTACACTTACTAGAGAAGTAGCTGGAAGATATATCCATACTATCGGGATTTTATCTCTACTATATATCATCACAGCATTTACAGAAAGAAAACAAAACCTATCAGATATGTTTGCCGATACATCAGTAATTGATTTATCAAAACAAGAAACATATGTAATAGGCATGGAAGATAATATAGGATATAGAGAAAAATTTGTAGAATCAGCTATATAAGCTATAAGGACACTAACTATAAAGTCAGTGTCCTTTTTTAGCGCATAAAAAAAGGTAACCATTAATATTGGTTACCTAAAAAATCTATTTTTCTAATTTTTTAAAAACTTGATCAATAATTAATTTTAGAAGAATAAAACAAACTATTGATTCAGCTACTATTTTTGGTAAACGTCTAACCATCGATACTGTAAGTGGGTTTCTTGTAAATGTAGTAACCCAGTAACTATTAAGGACTAGATGTACAAAATAGTAAATAATTAGGACACTAAGTAGCAAAACTGTATTCATTTTAGGAGACTCTAGTCTATTTCTTTCATCCTTTATGAATATTTTCATAAGAATTCCCGGAATAGCTCCTGCTAATATTGCGCTTAATGAAAATCCTGGGTGGAATGCTCCTCCCATTGGGTTTATCATCATTCCCACGATATCTGCTACAAATCCTGAGATCCCTCCTAGTACCGGACCATATATTAATCCAACAAGCATTAATGGTAAAGGCCCTATACCGATTCTTATATCTGGTGTAAGCTGTAATGATAAAAATCTAGTAGATACAACAGATATAGCAGTAAAAAGTGCTGCTCCAGCTAAATCTCTAGTGCTAATCTTCTTCTTTGTGTTATTCAATTTTCTCTCCAATTTTGTTATTTCAAAGTATGGATAGCAACGGTTGCGATAAAAAGTCGCAGAATTTCCTTCGTTTAAGAACGACAACCCATTTCTTAACACTTGACGCTTTTTATCTACTTTGATATATTGATTATATCAAAAAATCTTTACAATTCAAGTAATATACTAGATTCTAAAGAAATTATTTCTAAGGAAATTTTATGGAAAATTTAAAAACTATTGACGAATGTCTTGACTGGATTTATGGCCTAGGCGGATCTCAAGGGAAACATTCTCTAAAAAAGATCGAAAAACTTATGGCGGAGTTTGACAATCCACAAGATAAAATTGATGTAATCCATGTCGCTGGAACTAACGGAAAAGGCTCAACATGTAACTTTTTAGCTAATACTCTATCAAAAGTCGCTAGAGTGGGACTTTTTATATCTCCTTATATGGAGTCTATTACAGAGTCTATGCAGATTAATGGAGTTAATATCACTGAAACGAGATTTATAGAATATATAAATGAGTTTAAGCCTAAAGTAGAAAAAGTTATCGCTGAAGGATTTCACGTTACCTATTTTGA
>JASBZD010000116.1 GCA_029983595.1 Peptoniphilaceae bacterium | reverse complement strand
GCTCTAAAATTATGGCTATAGTTTTAAGTATAATTCTTATAATGCCATTTAATATTTTAGCAGCTAGTGTAGATGGATTAGATTATGAAGAAAAAGTAAAAGTTAGTTCTACTAAAAATGGTGAAGGACTAGAAGTTACTGCGGATTTTTTAGATAATTATAGACTTAATCCAACTGAGAATTTTAGTGTATGTGTATTAGATACTGAGGAAAATGTGGTAGTTGATGGTACGCCTATTAGTTTTGAAAAAGCTGATATGATATTTACTACTGAGGATAACAAACTTAGTTTTAATATTTCTTCTAATTCTTATGAAGATTTTTTAGTTCAATTTGAAAATAATACTTATACTTTAATTTTTAATATTAATACTAAAAATAATAGCGCAAATCTTTTTGAAATTAAAACTGATCTAGTTGCGGGAGAATTAGATTATGAAATAACTAAAGAAAAATCATTATTTAGCACTTATTCAAATATTTTAGTAGAATATGGCGCTCCATCATATGATGTAGAAGGTGCCATGAAAGCTATTTTAACTAGTGATTTTAATTTTACTGATGAAATTAATGAAGCTTCTATCAAAACCCAAGTCGATCAAAAACTAGCTGGAAGTGAGTTAACTACTGAAGTAGAATATGATAATAATCTTAAATATTATACTCTAACTATTTCTGATGGAACAGAAACTATTTCAAAACCACTTTATATAAACTCAGAAGTTAGCAATATATTTGTTTATCAGGATTTATTAGATTATTCTGAGATAAGAAAAACAGATTCTGCAAATATAAATATTGAAGATAATATTTTAAAAGTTAATGCTACACAAGGCCAAACTTATTCTAATATAGTGCTTCCAATTTGGAATTATGGTAGAAATTATACTATTGAAGCGGATTTAGCTCATAATGGAGGAGTTAACGTAGGTAGATGGGCTGCTATCTCTTATGGTGTAAAGAAGGTAGAAGATCCAGATAAATACACTTTCTGGCAAATGGCTATGAGAAAGTCTACTTCTGATAATGGAGTGGAAATAGCTAATATGCAACCAGATCAAAAATGGAGTGTAAATGATAAAAATGGATATAAAGAAGATTTTAAAGATAATACTTTTTATCATTTAACTATTGTTGTTGAAGATGGTGAAGTAAGAGAATATATTAATGGAGAACTGATTCTTAAAGGACCTGCATTAAATAACTTAGATCCTGATGGAAGAGTTGCGATTACTTATGATAGATCCAATTTTGAAGTTAAAAATCTAAAGGTTTCTGGAAATATTCCTGGAGATTTAGCTAAAGATTTTCCTTTAGAAGTAAATAACTATGTAAGTGATTTATATATTCCTAATACAAAAATAAGCGTTCCGCCAGTAGTAGTTTCAAATGGAGAACCAATCGATACAGTTTCAAATAGTGCCAAAAGACCTCAAGCATTAGTTTTAAATTTATCTGATAATAACAAGGTTTTAGATAATGGTGGAGCTATCACTATATCAGAAGCTTTAAATAAACTTAATAAAAAAGCTATTCCAGCATTTTATGTCGATACAATGGAAAAAGCTAATTATTTATTAAATTATATTGAAGATAATAATTTGGTAGATGTATTTGTTATTTCAAATGATGAAAATATTTTAAAAGTTTTCTCAACTGGAGAAGGAAAATATTTATCTAAAACTGGTGTATATACTGTTTTAGACTTATCTGATGAAAAAGTCTCTGATAATTTAATCGACGCAGTTTATAGAACTAATAGATCTAATTCTAGAATAGTTATTTTAAATGAAGATGAAGTTACATTTGATAATATAAAATATATTCAGTCTAGAGCTTTAGTAACATGGGTTAAATCTTCAGAGGATACTAGAAAATTATATGATAATATTTTATCTGGTACTTATGGAATAGTTACTGAAAATTATAATAAGGCAATAGATGCAATAGAATCTTTTGATGAATCTATTTCTGATACAGTTTTAACTAGAGTGCCTGTCGATGTAGCTCATAGAGCGTTTCACTATGAGATTCCATTTGATATGGAAGGGTTTAAAGCTGGAGAAAAAATGCCTGAAAATACTATCGGTTCAGTAAAGGCTGCAATTGCCGCGAATGCTGACGCAGTAGAAAATGATATACATCTTACTCGTGATGGAGTTTTAGTTGTAAATCATGATGAAACAACTGGCAGATTATCTGAAAAAAACGTAGTAATCGCTGATTCAGACCTTTCTGAATTACAAAGTTTTAAATTTAAAGAAGGAACAGATGAAGTAATCCCTACTTTAAGAGATTATATTAATGAAACAAAAGATTTAGATAAGGATTTAGTTTATGTAATAGAGCTAAAAAGTAAGGATCCAAGAACTGTTCCAGCTCTAAAAACTGTTTTAGAAGAAACTGGAGTAAAGGATAGAGTTGTTTTAATTTCATTTAATGAACCTCTTTTAACTTTATCTAGACAAATTATGCCAGAGTTATCTGTGGGTATTTTAAATGGAAAAGTTACCGGAGCTACTGATGTCAACCAAGCGGTAAGAAAATTATCAGAAGCACTAGATAGAGATAACGCATTTTATAATATGCATTATTTAGCACAAAATTATAAACAACTACAACAAGAAATCGCTAGAGGTATTTTATTCCATCCATGGACAGTAAATGATAATAGATTATTCCAAGATGAGTATCTAGAAGGATATCATGGTATAACTTCTAATACTTTCTACCAAGCTAAAGATTTCTTAACTAAAGTAGAATCAGAAAATGAAAATTTAAAAAATATTGATGATGCAAAAATCACTTCTACTTATAGAAATAAAAATGTAGAAACAGAAAAAACTCCTGTAAGTATTAAAACTGTAGATAATAATAACGATCCATTCTATATAGCATCTGATGTTTATACTCTTCCAGATACTGGCAAAAAGTTTGCGATGTATTCTAGAACTTTTAAAATAGAAGAAGAAAAAACATACAAAGTAGAATTTATAGTAGATGAAGAAAAAGCTACTGTAACTGGAGAAAAAAATATAGAAAATGTAAAAGAAGGAACAGAAATTTCTACTATAGAGCCAAAAGTTGAGCCTAAAGAAGGATATAAATTTATAGGATGGGATCCAGAACTTACTGGTGTAGTAGATTCAGATAAAACTTTTACAGCTAAGTTTGAAAAAATAGAAGAGCTTGAAAAAACATACAAAGTTGAATTTGTTGTAGATGAAGAAAAAGCTACTGTAACTGGAGAAAAAAATATAGAAAATGTAAAAG
>JASBZD010000115.1 GCA_029983595.1 Peptoniphilaceae bacterium | reverse complement strand
ATAAAATCCTTTTACCATAATATCTTGGTCTTTTGGTGCAACACCAGACATTTGAGCTCTAGCATCAGCCATAAGCCATAGTCCTTCACCTTTTTTAAGTCCAAGCTCTTTTGGATCTAATTTTAATATTTCAGCAATTTGTTTTTGGTCATAGAAGTCCCATTTAGTCTCTGGTAATGGCACATTCCATTTACATCTATCAAATACATCATCTGATTCAAAATCTGACATACCTGGAGCATAAACCTCTATTGTGTAAGAGTTTATTTTATGTTTTCCATACGCATAGTCAATCATTTCAGCAGAAGTCGGATAATCGCTATGTGATTGTTTTGCGTAGAAATTTCGACCAGTAGCTTCAGCAAAAACAACCGCTAATTTTTCAGAAACTTCTTTCATGTGTGGAATTTGATCATCTAATGGATTTTTTGGATCATATTCTCTAAAACACCATGGATATAATACTGATTGTTGGCCAGTATGAATAGTCGCTAGAGCATCTACTGGGTATTTTGCAAAGAAGTTTTGAATAGCTACAACTTCTGGTTCTGTACCGCCGGCTTCAGAGCCACCATTTGTTTTATGAGCGTTTCCGCCTACTACTGCTTTAGATTTTTCATTTAATTTAGGATCTGTCTCGATATCATATCTAGAATATTGGTACTTAAATGTTCTATTAAGATCTATTCCACTAGTTCTTGGATCGTCACCTAATATACCATTTTTATCCCAGTCAGGACTTTCCATCCCAATATAGACTCTGTCATCTTCTTTAGTATTTTTCATTCCTTTAAATACTTTAGAGATAAATCCATCTCCATTAATATCAGTATAAGGATCTGAGAATACTACACCATCATTATTTTTATCTTTTGGATGTAAGTTAGGTCTATTATTAAGTATAAATGATTGCTCATAGCCATCAGGGTTCATAACCGGGACTATGTAAATTATATAGCCTTTAAGAATTTCTTTTATCTCTTCTTCTTCAGAATTTTTACAAAGTTCTATAGCTGTATATAACGCACTTTCTCCAGATTCCTGTTCTCCCCCATGAATATTAGCTATTATAGCAATTCCTGTTTTTTTAGAATCTTCTACAGATTTATCAGTTATTTTTAGACACCAAATATCATTTTCTCTCCAGCTAGTCCCAAGTGATGATAATTCAGTGATATTTTCATAATCTGTATTTAAAGCCTTTAGAGCTGATTCATATTCTTCAAATCTATGTCTTTCTTTAAAATCTAGATCATACTTCGTCGTTGCTGCCTGAACAGGTAGAATAATCGAAAAACATATAACAACCGAAAGTAAAATTGATATAATTTTTTTCATAGTAGTCTCCTTTAGTACTTATTTTTTTGTAAACGTTTACATAGTTTTATTTTACTAACTATGGCTCAAACTGTCAATGTTAAATCATAAGTTTTAATTTGTTTTATAAAAATAGACATAAAAAAACTGAGATATAGATATACCTCAGTCTGTGTTTTAAAACTTCTCTACTATTTCCTCTACTGATAAATCTTCCTGATCTCCAGTTTCCATATTTTTAAATGCATATCGACCAGTTTTTACTTCTTCTTCTCCAACTAGGATAACATATGGAATATTTAGGTTATTAGCGTATTTCATCTTTTTGCCTAATTTTCCCTTTTCTGAATTTATAAATGAGTTTATATTATTATCTCTTAGCTCTTTATTTAACTTAGCTGCATCTTTTTCATATCCTTCAAATGGCACAACTAGTACTTCTGTTACTGTAGCATCTTCTTTATCTATAAGTCCAGCTTCTTGTAGCTGCCAGAATAGTCTAGTAAGGCCTATAGAAATCCCTACACCTGGAAGTTTTTTATTTATATAATATGACGCTAAATCTTCATAACGTCCACCAGAGCATATTGAGCCGATTTCTGGATGGTCATCTAACCTAGTTTCATAAACTGTACCAGTATAATAATCTAGCCCACGAGCAATAGATAAATCAAATTCAATATATTCTTCTGGTACGCCAAAAATCTCAAGATATTCTAAAACTGTCCTTATCTCGTCTACTCCTTCTTTAAATATCTCATCTTCAATACCTAGAGATTCTAAAGCTGATACTTTTTCAAGATTAGAACCAGAGATAGATATAAAATTCATAATATCTTCTATAGCTTTTTCGCTAGCTCCAATTTCTAATAATTCAGTTTTTACACCTTCTTTACCAATTTTTTCTAACTTATCTACTATTCTTAAAACGCTTTGTGTATCTTCTAGCCCTTTAGAGTTATAGAAGCCTTTTAAAATTTTTCTATTATTTATTCTAATAGTAAATTTTCCTATATTAAGTTCTGAAAATGTATTATAGATAATATTAGGTATTTCAGCATCATTTATAATATCTAGTGATTCGTCCCCAATAATATCCACATCACATTGATAAAACTCACGAAAACGACCGCGTTGGTTACGCTCTCCACGATAAACTTTAGCTATATGGTAGCGTCTAAAAGGAAAATTTAGCTCGCTATAGTTTTGAGCTGTAAATCTAGCTAGCGGTACAGTTAAATCAAATCTCATAGATATATCAGTAGAACTTTTATCGATTTTGTAAATTTGCTTTTCAGTCTCGCCACCGCCCTTAGCTAGCAGAATTTCAGTCTTTTCCATAACAGGCGTATCTAGCGGCACAAACCCAAATTTTTCATAATTCTTTCTAATAATATCTTTCATCTCATTAAATTTTATCTGGTCAGCTGGTAAAAGCTCCATCATTCCAGGTAAAATTGATGGTTTAGTAATTTCAGCCATTTTCTACCTCCAAAAATATCAAACTACCATAATCCATTAGTCCGCCATCTGATAGCGAAACAATTCTAGTATCTTCTTTTTCTAAAAAATTTTTTATATTTTCATAGTCTGGATGGGTACTTATATCTCCTAAAAAATATACTGAGCCATCATAATATCCACTCGCCCCGCCGATAAAGCCATAGCTAAATCCATCAAGTTTTATATTCCCAGGCGAGATTAAAAGTTTAGGCTCATCAACTGATTTAAAAATCCCCATATCAGATGTAATCACGCCACTTCTAGTAAATAGTACGTTACATTTAGTATAACCTTGGTTTACATTTATCGCTTCTAGACTACCGCAATCTTCCTTAATTACTTTATCAATATAATTAAAATTGCAAATTATTTTTCCATTTCCCACTGCAGCATTATATGATGAGTCATAAGGATATTTTTTAGAAACTTCAGTAGATCCTCTTTTAACAATAATACCATATTTTGATAAATTTTTTTCATAGTAATTATATAAATTTGGCTCTACCACGACATTTTTATCATTTATCTTACAAA
>JASBZD010000114.1 GCA_029983595.1 Peptoniphilaceae bacterium | reverse complement strand
ATTTTTCTTAAATCTTTATAGTCTTTCTCTATAGATATAGTTTCATTATTTTCAATTATTTCATCACTTTTTACATCTGCGCTCGAGGCTTTTTCTACTTCTTCTACGCTACTTGGATATGCTTCGGTAGTAGATTTATCCATCATATTAGAGTTAGCGCCACAGCTAGTAAGTAATATAAGGCAAATTAATAGGCTTAAAAACTTCTTATTAACTTTCATTTTTAACCTCCATTTATCTTTTTATTAAAATTTATATACCCGTAAATCCTAATTATGAATTTAAAAATACCCTATTTACTATTTTAGTAAAAAGGGCATAAATAATTCATATTTATTTTTCACATTTAAATCCCTTTAATTTCAACTTTTTAAATTAGTTTTACTAGGTTGTTAACAAAAAAATTATTAGTCATCTAACACTTCTTTTATATTATATTCTTTTTTTCCATCATGTAATGTACCTGAAATAGTTAATGGTTCGAAATTATCAATACTTAAATTTATATTTATGTTTTTTGGTATATCTACAGATTTATAGTAGATTCCTTTGTTGTTTTTTTTATATTTTAACTCTATAGAATAAATACCATATGGATCTATAACCGTTTTTTTTTCTACTGTATTATTTGCAGATATGTTTTTTTCACTGATAAGATTTATATTTTTGTATTTTTTAGATTTATATTTTATGTAAACATTGAAATCTTTTATTTCATAACCTGTATTATTAGTTATAAATGTTTTTATAACTAAATTTTCGGCATTTGTGTTTTTTTTATATAATATTAGATTTACAATAACTATTGTTAGTACTATTAGTAGCATTAGTAGTATTAATAATAAATTTTTTTTATTTTTTAATATGCTCAATACACTCACTCCTTTAAAAGTAATAATTTATTTTACTATAACTTTTAATTATAAAAATGACTAAAAGGCAATTGTGCTTAAAGTTTTAGATTTAAATATGATACCTAGTATATATACTTTACATGGTTTTCATAAATATCAAAAATAATAATCAGAAATTAGAATAAATATAGAGAATGTTTATTCTTCTTAAATAAAAAAACAAAGGAAAATAGAAATTTTATTCTATCCCCCTATGTCCTTTACTAAAATTATAAAAAGCAGAAAAAATTTTATACTACCCAAAATAGTCTTTTTTTATTATTTTGATTAATCTGCTAATTCATGGTTACTAAATTTAGATTTTGCGCTTATTTTAAATCCTTTTAGCTCTTCTAATGTCGGCTCTAATTTAAGATCTACATTTTCTAGTAATAATGTCTCTTTATCAAACTTTATCTTCATAGATTTTTTTACACTATCATCTTCGACTTCAGATAAATTCTCTACATATTCTGAGATTATAAAGTCTGAAATACCCTCAGTGTCGTCATCTAGTTTAAATGTATAGCTACTGCTATTCTCAGTAATCTCAAATTCATCTTCCAAATCTGTTATATATTCTATTAGTCTATGATAGTCTGGATGTATATCAAGAGTCTCTATTTGCATTTCAGTAACTGTTGTCTCCTCTTCTCCAGCAAATTTTTGTAAAACTGTTCCTATATCAGACTTAGATAAATCAAATGTGATTTCTTGTAAATATCCTTCATTAGTTTCTAGAGTAGTTTTAGCTTTTTCGACATTTTTATCATC
Organism: Peptoniphilaceae bacterium; assembly: GCA_029983595.1. Taxonomy (GTDB): domain Bacteria; phylum Bacillota; class Clostridia; order Tissierellales; family Peptoniphilaceae; genus Neofamilia. Next base: position 1,722 of record JASBZD010000114.1, on the reverse strand, counting down.
ATCATATCCTACATCAGCTACAAATTTTGAAGTAACTACTTTATCCTGTTTTTGGTCTTTTAAATCTGATTTCATAAGGACTTTTCTTACTTTATCATTTTTTAATTTTATATCTTCTAATAAAGCTTTATTATCGATTTTATCATCTTTTTCTTTATCTTTATCTTTATCCTCTTTTTTGTCGTCCTTGTCTTCTTTTTCGTCGTCCTTTTCGTCTTTTTCTTTATCTTTTTCCTTTGTGTCTTCAGCCTTTTCTATTTTCTCATCTTCTTTATCATCTTTTTCTTCTTCATTAGTACTTGTATCTTTTTTATTATCTTGTTTTTCTGTTACTTTGGTTTCTGTAGTGCTATTATTTACATTATCATCTGGATTTTTAGCACATGAAGCAAGTAAAAAAACCGATAATGTAATTAATAATATTATTCTTAACTTATTTTTCATATAATCCTCCCGATTAGTACATAACTGCTAAATTAGTTAAAATATCATTATCTACTTCAATAAATATAGCTTTAAGATTTTCCTTATTTTCATTATAGAATTTTATAAATTCTTCAGGCGTATAGGTAGTTTCCTCGCCTTTACTACTTTGTTCTTGAGTTTGGGATGTAAATCTTGTGTTATTTCCTATTTTTACGATATTATCCTGGTTTCCTAAAAGCTCTGCACTCTCATCTGATTTATCCTCAGCATAAAAATCAAGTGATCCCTTTATTATTAATGTATTGCCTTCTAATAAAATATCATATACATTCCCCCAAGAACCGTCAGCTTCTCTCTCGCCATTTCTACCAGGTTCAAGGCTCGATGCATAAGTACCATTAGCCATATTTACATTTTCTAGATTCTCATCATTAACTTCTACATTTTCTTCAGTGTTTGTTTCTTCTGGTATAGCTTCCTCTTCAGTTTCTTCTTCAGTGTTTTGTTCCATTTCTATAACTTGTTCAGTATTTTTATTATTTTCAGCTTCTTTTTTTACATCTTCATTATTAGTACAACTTACTAAACTTCCTAAACTTAGCGCTAAGGCTAAAATTATTCTTATTTTTTTTAAATTCATAACTTCCCCCTTAGTGTATAAATTTTATTATATAAAAATATACCCGATAATAATTTTAATTAACTATAAATATAGATTAAATATAAAAATCTAACTAATTTATTTAACAAAAAATGGCCATGAGTATTAAAACTCATAGCCAATTATATATTTTCTAGTTAGATCCATCTCTTTCCCAGAAACGTTGTTTAGTTAATATTTCAATAAACTTATCTACATCTTTGCCATCTTTAGTTACCATAACTCCCTCAGATTTTAGTTCATCTTCTGTTAGAACTCCCTCTAAGTCTCCTATTATCTAAAGTGGTTTGTATATTTTTAACTATTTTTAAACCAATTATTTAATAAAAGTATTATAATATATCTTAAGTGTAATGTATTTAATAGATTTTATATTGTCACATTCTAATAATATTCTCGTTATTATATAAAGGAGGTATATATGGGTTTTACTCAAACAGTAGGATTTTTAAGCGTTATAGCAGAAGTAGTTAAGTTAGTAGCGATTTTAGTAATAGCATATTCTGTATACAATATTTATAAAAATCAGAAATAAGTTTAAAATAAAAAATTATCCACATTTATAACAAATTCGTGGATAACTTTTTTAGTTCAGTAATTTCAAAAATACTATACTATAATCTGCCTTAGTTCAA
>JASBZD010000113.1 GCA_029983595.1 Peptoniphilaceae bacterium | reverse complement strand
AACAATCCAAATTTTAACCGTGTGCAATTCGACACGTTTAGAAATGAGGCAGGGTTGAATAGATTTACTATGACACCACAAAAATGGATTGATTCCACAAATGCTATTGGAATAATTTTCAAATAAAAAGCACATCAGTTACCAAATAAATATATAATTCTGGAGCAAGTAATGAATGTTAGAGAAATGAATATTAATGATATTAATAAAGTTATTGACCTGTATATTAATTATTATAATAAAATTGAAAAGTCCTGTTGGACAGAAAAAACAGCTTTTAAAAGAATACATCAAGTATTAACCATGGAGGATTCATTTTCATTAATTTTGGAAGATAATGAAAACAAAGCTATGGGTTTTGTTATGGGATATTTTAAGCAATATGATGATATTGTAGGGTATACTCTTGAAGAAATTATAATTGAATATGATGAACAAAATAAAGGTTATGGAAGTAAACTTTTAAAGGCGATTGAGGAATTAGCTGTGAAGGAGGGGGCAGCCTGTATTGAATTACAAGCAGTTAACGACAAAATGCATTCCCATTTTTATGATAAAGCAGGTTACTTAGATTCTGAGAGCTTTGTAAATAAAGTAAAGTGGCTTGACTAACATTCGATGGAATTAGCAATCCACCAGCTTAAAAAAATCATTGAGTTCCAGAACTGTTGTCATTTACTAAGATTTTACACCCAGGTTTCGTGTCATAATAAAAATAGACTAAATATGTCGGAATTGTAGCCTTTCTACGGAAGTAGATAATTTGTGATAACCTATAGTTTTATAAAATAAAAAGTTAATCATTTATAAAAGTAGATTTTTATTTTTGGAGGTGCAGATTGTGTTAAATAAAATAAGAAATTTCAAAAAGATGAATCTGATAACTAAAATATCATATATTTTGCTAATAACATTGTTTGTAATAATTCCATTTACAGGACTAGTATTAGAGTCTTTAAATATCAATATTATAAGTTTAAATATGATATTTGCTTTATATATTCTGACTATAGTAGCTTCCTTAATGGCAAAACAGTGGAAATTGATAGTTGTAGCAACGATTGGAAGCATGATAATTTGGGCAATTACATTAGGTTTATCAGAAGTATTGTGGTATTGCTTGAAAGAGTTTTTTGGAATTGATATTTCGTATAGATAAAGAATTCTTGATTTAAGAGGAGAATTTTGATGTGTTGTAATTTGCAAAGGTATAAAAATAGGTTCTTTGTCGGTCCATTGACAAAAGTTGGTGGGCTTTTTTATTATTTTCAAATGCAAACTAATCGCAATTAATTTTACAATTTCATAATCATACTTTTACACTTATTTAACAATCATTGAGTACTTTTATAATGAATAAACAAATTGTTATAGGAGGAATTGATGTTTAATTTTAAAAAGAAATCAGTTGTAAGTTTTTTATTAGCTTTTGTAATTTTATTTACTAGTGCTAATTTTGTTTTTGCAGCTGATTATACTAGGACTGTAGGAGCTCCACAAGAGCTAAAAGATATTGTAAGACAATTAGAGGGTTCTGATGATACTATAAAGAATGATAGGGCTATTCCTGACCCTGGTTCTGAAGAGATTTTCAAAAATAATAATATCAGATCTAAAAGATTTACGACTTATAGCAATATTCCGGTATCGGCTGGAGCTGAATTACCAGTAAATCCTGTAGATAGATATGAAGGGTGGAATACTCTTCTTTATTGGAATGGAGCTAATAATAACCCTACTAGAATTTCTGCTACTCTAAATGGAGACCCAAGAACTTCTATAGGTTTTAACTGGTATACTTCTGATAAAGCTGATTCTTATGCTTTAGTTTCTAAGTCACCTGACATGACTAATGCTACTAAATATGAAGCGGTACCTCAAGTTGTTTATAGTAAATTTATTGAAAGAGAAGAAGATGGACAGTTTGGATATTATTATGATAATAGATATGAATATATCTACAAAGCTAATGCTTATGATTTAGAACCTGATACTACTTATTATTATCAAGTAGGTAGTGATGCAGAAGGGTTCTATCTAAGTCCAATTGGTACTTTTAAAACTGCTGGTAATAAAGGTGAAGACTTCTCTTTTATACATGTTACAGATACTCAAAACTGGTATGGAAATCAGTTTGGTATGGATGAGGCATGGTATGGAGCTAGTACTTTAGAAGAAGCTCTAAAGATTTATCCTGATATTGATTATATTGCTCACACTGGTGATATAGTTGAGATTGCTGAATCTGAAGATGAATGGGTAGATATTTTAGAACAATCTAAAAAATCTCTTATGAGTAAAATGCTTGTTCCAGCTTCTGGTAACCATGATGAGTTAAGTTTTGATGATGGCTACTCTAGACCTAAAGACTTTAACCGTCACTTCAATGTTCCAGTTACTAATAATGCTATTGATGGTGGTTCATATTACTCATATGACTACAACGGAGTTCATTTTATAGTAGCTAATACTAACGATTATAAAGATGATGGAAAAATGATTGGACCTGCTCAAAGAGAGTGGATTAAAGATGATGTGAAGAAAGCTCGTGAAAACGGAGCAGAGTGGATTATTTTAGCTTATCATAAACCACTATACTCAAAAAGTTATCATTCATTATCTGATAAAGATGTTTTAGCTATTAAACAAGAGATGATGGAATTTATTGATGAGTATGATATAGATCTATGTATGCAAGGACATGACCATGTTTTAGCTCGTACTAAATCATTAAAATATACTCCTGACAACCCATTTTATGGTTATATAGCTGATAATGGAGTAAATGGAGAGAATAAATTATATAAAGATACTGAAGGTACTATATTCGTATTACCTAACATGGCAGGAACTAAAGCATATGATGACTTTTATTCTAAAGGGCTAGAACATACTAAGAGAATGAGAGGAAATCTACATTGGATGACTCAAGAAGATTTAGATTTATATAATAGTCTTTTTGCTCTAGGTGGACAGCCAGCTCAACATGAAAGATTTGCTACTAAATACTCAAATAATAGAGATTCTATTATTCAAAACTTTGCTTACTATGAGTTTAAAGATGGTGATTTACACGTAAAAATGCACCAAGTAGAAGGTAGAAAAGGCGAACCTAGAACTACTAAAGTAATAGATGAGTTTGTATTATCTAAAACTAAATATTATGATGTGGAATTTAATGTAGATTTAGATAAAGCTACTGTATCTGGAGAAACTAAATTAACTAATATTAAAGAAGATACACCTGTATCAGAGTTAAAAGCACCAGAAGTAATTGCTAAAGATGGATATAAATTCTTAGGTTGGTCTCCAAAATTTGAAGGAACTATAAATAAAAATACTATATTTACAGCTATTTTTGAAAAAGATGGAAATATAGAACCAACACCATTAGAACCAACACCAGAATATCCAACACCAGAATTCCCATCACCAATAAGACCTGATAATAATAGAA
>JASBZD010000112.1 GCA_029983595.1 Peptoniphilaceae bacterium | reverse complement strand
TTAACTTTCTTCCATAATATAGGAGATATCTGATAACCTACTAGACGATCTAAAATCCTTCTTCCTTGTTGGGCATCTACTAGATTCATATCTATCGTACGTGGATTTTTTATAGCTTCTTTTACAGCATCTTTAGTTATCTCATTAAAAGTAATTCTATTTACTTCATCTTCTGGAATTCCTAAAAGAGTAGATAGATGCCATGATATCGCTTCTCCCTCTCTATCGCTATCTGTCGCAAGATATACTTTTTTTGAGTTTTTAGCCTCTTTTTTAATCTCTGTAAGTAAAGGCCCTTTACCATAAATATTCATATATTTTGGTTCAAAATTATTTTCTATATCTACTCCAAGAGTCGATTTTGGTAGATCTCTTACATGACCTTTAGATGCTACTACCTTGTAGTTTGAACCTAGCATCTTTTTTATTGTTGTAGCCTTTGTAGGCGATTCGACAATGACTAAATTTTTCTTCGTTTTACTAGTTGCCATTAAATGTTCACCTTTTATCTATTGTTTTTTATTAAAGTTTTATTTCCGATTAAATATACAATAGATAAAATAACATAGCTAAAATATATTTTCAAATATTTTTTATTCTTCATCTCCATATTTTTCAATAATTTCTTCTTCCACTTCTTTTTTAAACTCTTTTTCTTCCATAAATAACATAAACATTACTGCGACAAATATAATAAATCCACCGACCAACTCCCTTAAAGATAGAGTATATCCGGTAAAAGCCCACGCAGCTCCAAGCCCTATAATAGATTCTAGAGCAAAAATTTTCTGAACTTCAAAAGAGTCTAGGAAAGAAAGAGCATAAGACATAAGCGCGTTAGCCATACCACTTGAGAAAATACCAGTAAATAATAGAGAAAATAAAGCTGGTTTAATCATCTCTATAGTAGTTTTTTCAAGAACAAGAGATAAAATAGTATTTAATAATGCGATATGAATAAATCTAAAAACTACAAAACTAATGCTCTCTAGTCTTTTATTAAAGTAGGATCCAAAAATTATATTAAGAGAAGTCAAAATAGCACTTGCGATAATTAATAAATCTCCAAAGTTTACTCCAGAACTAGGATCTAGACTCATTAGCGCCGCTCCAATAATAGCTGCCAAAACGCCAAGCCACTGTGTTTTATTTATTTTTTGTCCCATTATCGTAAGTATTATAGGAGTAAAAGCTGTAGATAGAGATACTAAAAATCCAGCTTTACCAGGAGATGCCGTCTTTAGACCTACTTGTTGACAGGTTATCATAACAAACATAATAGTCCCATCGACTAAAATTCCCATTCTTAAGAAAGATTTATACTCCTCATCTTTAAAAAAATCAACTTTACCATTTTCGTCTCTATTTCTTTTAATTGCCAGAGGTAATAAAACCAAAACCCCTATCCAATATCTAGTTGCATTAAAGAAAAATGGTCCTACTTTCTGAGCTCCTTCAGATTGGAAAAGATATGTAACCCCCCATATAAATGCTGCAGCTAAAATCTGAAGTCTAGCCTTATTTTTTAAACTCCTTAAATCTTGTTCCATAAATACCTCAAATTTACTTAAAATTAATCTATTTATATTATAATAATATCATAAAAAAGTATTGTGAAAACGTATTTCATAAAATGATATTTTTTACTTAAATAAAATATATTATCTACAATACGGGTATATAATAATTGTAAGAAATACTAACAAAAAATTAATTTTTAGGAGTAATTTATGAAAAGATTTAAAGTTTTACTTAGTTTAATCCTAATCGCTACACTTATATCAGGTTGTGGACAAGTTTCAGAAGAGTTCGGAACAGGTAAAGAAAGGCAAAATAATTCAAAGCATTTAGTTATAAATGAATTTAAAGGCGAGAGTTTAAAAATTGCATCAGGCTCAGAAAATGCAGTATTTAATGATTTAATAGAGGAATATGCTAAGAAAAATAAACAAAATATCGAAATAGATTATATTGGCTCTTTAGATCAGATGAATATTATAAGAGATCCAAACACAGATTATGACGCTGTATGGCCAGCTAGTACGATTTGGCTAAATATGGCTAATGATAAAAAAATAGTAAAATACGATGAAATAACTAGTATTTCTCCTGTAGTATTTGGGATAAAAGAATCTAAAGCTAAAGAGTTAGGATTTTATGGAAAAGAAGTTTCTACAAAAGATATATTAAACGCCATAAAGTCAGAAAATTTAAAATTCACAATGACAAGTGCTACACAATCTAACTCGGGCGCAAGTGCTTATCTAGCATTTTTAACTGCGCTAAATAGTGAAACTATAACTAGTGAAGATTTAGATAAACCAGAATTAAAATCTGAGATTATTTCTCTATTATCTGGTGTTGAGCGTTCATCAGGCTCCTCAAATTTCCTAGTTGATCTATTTATAAATGGAAATTACGACGCGATGGTAAATTATGAGCAGCTTATTATTCAGACTAATGAAAAACTAGCAGAACAGAATCAAGAACCTTTATATATGATTTATCCATCTGATGGTCTTTCAATAAGTGACTCGACCTTAGCTTATCTTGACCATGGAGATAGTAAAAAAGAGGAAATGTTTCTAAATTTTGAGGAATATATATTATCTGATGAGACCCAATCTAAAATAGAAAAAACTGGTAAACGTAATAAAAATGGTACAGTTCTAGATGAGAATAAAGAAGTATTTAAAAAATGGGGTGCTGATCTAGATAAAACTTTAAATACTATTAGATATCCTAAATCAGAAGTAATTGAAAAAGCTTTAAATCTTTATCAAACCGAATTTAAGAAACCTTCATTTACAGTATATGTTCTAGATTATTCTTCATCAATGAGAGGTCAAGGATATGATCAGATGGTAGAAGCTTTAGGTGAAGTGTTGATACCGGAAAATGCTAATAAAAATCTACTTTTAGGAAATAGCGAAGATATAACATATATCGTTCCATTTTCAACAGAAGTAATCGATATAGCAGAAGGTAGAGGAAATAGCACAGAGCTACAAAGCCTTTATGATAAGGTCTTAGAATATAATGTAAGTGGAGCTACATCTTTATATGAAGCTACTCTAGAGGCCGTAGATTTAGTTGATAAAAATTGTAATTTAGCAACACACCAACCTTCTATTATTTTATTATCAGATGGAGCTGCTAATGGAGCTATGGGTATTAATGATTTAGAAGAAAAGTTAGGTGAAGTAAATAAAGATATTCCAATATTTTCTATAAAATTTGGAAGCTCTGACGATGAAGAAATTAAGAAAATTGCAGAACTTACAAATGCCAAGGTATTTGATGGAAGGACAGATCTTATAAAGGCATTTAAAGAAGTTAGAGGATATAACTAATGAATGAAAACAACTCCCCCAAAAAGACAATTTTAATATTACTTTTTTCAATTGCGATATTTTTTCTAACCTCATTTTTATTAAAATGGCATATGGTAATAGCTGGACT
>JASBZD010000111.1 GCA_029983595.1 Peptoniphilaceae bacterium | reverse complement strand
GTCGTAAATGGTATAGATACTTTTTCTACTTCTGTCTCTTCAGTTTCTACTGGTTTTGGTTCTTCTTTAGCTATCTTTCCATATGCATCTTTTACTTCATCTTCATTCATTACACCTGAATAAATTCTAGCTATATTATATTCACTTTCTCCAAAGAACTCAGGACTTCCATCCCATTTTGTGTCTGATCCTAGGAATAGATAATGTGGAGGTTCAGCAAAGTTTCCAGATGCTGGTTCAGTAACGATTAGTTCACCATTTTTATATACTCTTACTTCATTTTTGTCCCAAGTAGTTACAAGATGAGCCCATTCATTTTCTGTCATCGGAATTGCAACTTCTTTATATCCGCCATCTAGGCTGATCCAGAAAGTCATATCATTATCTGATTTTCCTTCATATCCAAATCCTGAAGATTGAGTATTACCAAGTTGGTCTTTTCCTGGTCCGAGATCAATTGGGTTTAGATACATCTCTACCGAGAATCCATCTTCTTTCATTTTATTATACATGTCAGAATCTGTTTCAATTCTTAAAGAGCTATCTTTACCATTAAAGTAAACTTTATTTAAATCTCCATCAGTAGTAAATTTAGGTTCTCCAAATAATTCTACTTTTCTGCCATTCTTTTCAGATCCATCAGGTCTTTCAGTAAGATTTATATCCACTAAATTGTAGATTGGATCTCTCTCACCTTTAGCTCCTTCAGTTGTAAATTCAAATTTAATAGGAGTACCTTTATTTCCTGATGAGTCCACTGGAGTTATAGTTCCAGAATATTTTGTACCCGCTTCTAGTCCATTTATATTAGCTTTGTGACTAGTTGGCATAGGAGTAATATGAAAGTCTGGGTTATCTTTTTTATTAATAACATTTCCATTTTCATCAGTAAAATCATATTGGTATTCAAATACAGGGTTATTAAAGATTTCATCTACATAAGGTGCAGCTTGTTCAAATTCTAACTCTACAGATTTTCTAGATGGTGTGATATTTAAAATAGAATTATCACCATTTTTAAATTCTGGAGCTTTAACTTTATCTTTTACATTTTGATAAGGTTTTTCACCTTTTGTATCAAATTTCCATACTTGGTTAGTATAGTCATTTGCTTTAAAATCCCATGTCTTAATCGAAACTTCTGAACCATCTACATCTAAGATAAGTCCTTGCCACTGTTCGGCAGAATCAGTTGGATATCCAAATTGGAACTCTGCATAATAAAGTGATGGTAAGTTTACAGTTGTAAAATCATCTTGCCAAATTAGATTTGGTAAATTATTAGTAGCGTGGTTATGACCACTAAATAATACTACATTAGGATAATCTTTAAATACATCTTTTGTAAGATCTCCATACCAGCTTTCTGATGTAAAATGCGTTCCATTTACTGGATGGTGAGCAAATACAAATATCGGATTTCCATTAGATTTTTCACTAGCTATTTTTAGTTCTTCTTTTAAATATTCTCTAGCGGTATTATATACATCATTTCCACCTATTTTATCAGGAGAAACCATAATAAATTGATATCCATTTATTTCATATCTATCAAATGGCTTACTTCCTGTAGCATTTGTAAACATTCCCATTTGGTCAGATTCTTTAGCATAAAAATCATGGTTACCCATATTTAGATAAACTGGGTAGTTTTGATCTTTAGAAGGTTTTAGTGCTTTTTCTAATTCATCATATTGCACTTTAGAACCATTATCAGTATCATCACCATTTATAAATGTTACTTCTGCTCCCATTTCTTTAAGCTTATCAATAGCCTCAGTAGTTCTAGTTGCTTGAATATCTCTAGCACCTACGTGGATATCAGAAATAACCCCAAATCTTAATTTATTAGTTTCAGTAGGTGTGTCTTCATCTTCCTTATCTTTCGCAATATTAGCTAGATAGCTTTCCTTTACTTCTTCATCTGTCATAGCTCCAGAATAAATTTTTGCAAGTTTTATATCAGAGTTTGACCACATATCAGAAGGCGAGCCATCTCCACCGGTATCAGTCCCAAGATATAAGGCAAATGGCGGTACAGTTAAATCACCATCTCTTTTTATCGTATCAACTAACTCTCCATCTTTATATAATTTTAACTCTTCTTTATTATAAGTTGCTGTAAAATGAATATATTTTTCATTTTCATATTTTATTGATGGAACTACATAATCTCCACCAATATGAGCCCAAAATTCTAGCTCATCTGTTCCACCTTTTTGCTCAAGCCCAATACCAGATCCTTGAAGATTTCCAATCGGGTTATTATTTTTCCCTAAATCATATGGTTTATACATAAACTCAAATGTAAAACCATCATCATTCATAGCTTTATATAACTCTTTATTTGTATCATATCTTAATGCATCATTTACGCCATCAAAGTGCATAGCATTAGCTATTTTTTCAGGTTCTCCATATACAGTCATATTATGACCATATTTTTCAGTTCCGTCTGGTCTATCTCTAAAATCTACATCAAAAATTTCTTTAACTTCAATTTTTTCATTTGCATTTCCAAGAGTTTTAAACTCTTTTATTAATGGTTCGCCACGTTTTTTAAACGCATTAACTGGATATACTTCCATAATATAGTCAGTTCCTGGTTTAAGACTACCTATAGTATAACTTCTGGTTTCAGGCATAGGAATCATATGGAAGTTAGACCATATTTTTTGTTCCTTAACTAAATTATCATCTTGATATATTTCTATTTCATAAGAGTGGACGATATCTCCTTCTACAGAGCCTTCTCCTACTTTAGCCTGATCAATAGTTATATTTACAGATCTTTTATCAGGTTCAATAGTAAGATTTGCATTTTCATCAAAAAATGGCGGTTTTGACTGATCATATCTTTTATTTGTATATGGAAAATTATCAGGATCAGAAGTATCAAATGTCCAAACTTGATTAATCCACTCACCAGAAACTAAATCAAAAGTCTTAATTGTAACTTTTGTACCTTCCGCTTCAACGATTAAAGGTTGTCTACAATCTTCATTTTTATCTGGATAAGTATTATCTTCATAACCACTTTCCATCTCAAAATAGTATTGAGAAACTGTATTTACAGCAGTGAATACTTCTCTATCGCCCTTTTCTTTTGAACCTTGCCAGATTGATCTTGGGTGGTTATTAGGAGAATGAATATGACCAGAGAAAGTAACTGCCATTGGGTAGTCTTTAAATATGCTCTTTGGCACATTTCCATTCCATTCTTCTGAAACATAGAAAGTATCTTTTATTGGGTGATGGAAGAATACGAATATAGGTTTATTACCTGTATCAGCCTTGGCTTTAGCTAACTCATTTTTTAAATAACTAAAACTAGTTAAATAATTCCCTCCATCAGGTGAAATCATTATAAAATGGTAGCCATTAATAATATAATGATCATTAGGTTTATCACCAGTATACTCTGTAAATCTACCTTTTTTATTTAATAATCCATTATAAAACTCATGGTTTCCCATAGAAGTATGAATA
>JASBZD010000110.1 GCA_029983595.1 Peptoniphilaceae bacterium | reverse complement strand
GCTGGAGTGCTAATGGCATTAGCGAAAAAGCTAAAAGAAGATAATATAGAGGTTAATCGTCCACTATATCTTATGTTTACGACTTATGAAGAAGTAGGCCATGGTGCAGCAGCAGGACATCCAGAAGGGATAAAGGACATGATAGCTGTAGATATGGGGGTGGTTTATGACGATCTAGAGACAGATGAGACTAAGGTGTCTATATGCCAAAAAGACTCAACAGGTCCATATAACTATGATTTAACGAATGAATTAGTAAATATCGCTAAAGAAAATGAAATTGATTATGCAATAGATATTTATCCATTTTATGGTTCAGACGCATCTGCTGCACTTGCATCAGGATATGACTATCGCCACGCATTAGTAGGAGCGGGAATAAGTGCATCACATGGATATGAAAGAACTCATGAAAATGGATTAGAAGGGTTATTTAAGCTATTAGAAGAGCTAGTTAAAGAGTAGTAAAAGCCACGCCGATTGTTATTTAATAGCTTCAAATCGCGACAAATAATCGATGTGAGAAAGGTTTATCTTAATAACAAAATACAAAAAGAGCTGAAATTTCAGCTCTTTTAATATTTATAAAGCATATCATGGTGCCCAATATCGATAATAATTATAATCTCATCACCATTAAATTGCCATAATATCCTAAGATCCATATTAATCGAAGTTTCAAAGACTCCATCTACCCCTTTAAATCTTTTTGATTTCAAAGAAGGGTGAAAAATATCTTCTGAAAAAATTTTAATTCTGTTAATAGTCTATTTTTGTTCGATTTTACTAAGTTTATCAAAGTGTTTTTTAAACTTTTTAGAATATAAAATCTTATATTTCATTATTTTCTAAATGCTCTATAAGCTCATCAAAAGAATCAAAACTAGGGATCTCACCCTTATTATAAGCTTCGATAGTTTCAGCTATAGTATTTTTAATCTCGTTAGTTATACTCTCAGGATAAATCACCACAGGCTCAAATATAACTTTTCCATCCTCTACAGATACTTCAAACTTATCGCCTATTTCTAACCCTAAAGAATCAACGATTTTTTTAGGCATAGTAACTTGGGATTTTGATTTTAGTTCAACTAGCATATTATACCTCCAAAACCAAAGTGCGAAAATCTAACTTTCTAACTAAATTATAATTACAGATACAAAATAAATCAAGTAGGATATTTATAGAATAATAAATTATTATTATATCCCCATTTTCGAATGACATTTTACCATTATATATTTATAATTATGTAAAATGCCACGCCGATCGTTTCATATATATTTACGATTTATGACAAATAAAAATGCCAGAAAATGCTCCAAGCCTTAAAAAAAGAAAGCCCCTCAGGGCTCACTTTATTAGGAAAACTCTATGCTTATTTTATTTAATACTCTTAAAAAACTATCTTTCAGCCATTATTATTTCTATTTCATGTTCATTAATTCCTACCATAGCTTCGCCTAGGTTTTTAGATACTTCAGCGATAACTGATGGATTATCATAATTTTCTACAGCCTTAACAATAGCTTTAGCGCGTTTTTCTGGATCACCAGATTTAAAAATTCCAGAACCAACAAATACTCCTTCTGCACCTAGTTGTCTCATTAAAGCTGCATCAGCAGGAGTAGCCACACCGCCGGCAGAAAAGTTCAGAACTGGTAATTTTTTATTTTCATGAACATATCTTAAAAGATCTACAGGTACCATAAGTTCTTTTGCACGATTAAATAACTCGTCTTCACGCATTGCTGCTACCTCTACGATTTGTCTTTGTATCGTACGCATATGAGTTACAGCCTGAACTACATCTCCAGTACCAGCTTCGCCTTTAGTACGGATCATTGAAGCCCCTTCAGCTATACGGCGTAAAGCCTCGCCTAGATCTCTAGCACCACACACAAATGGAGCGTTAAATTTAGTCTTATCTATATGAAATACGTTATCAGCAGGTGATAGAACTTCAGATTCGTCAATATAATCTATACCGATAGCATCTAAAATCTGCGCTTCTACAAAATGACCGATTCTAGCTTTTGCCATAACTGGAATGGATACGGCGTTCATTATTTCTATAATCATCTCAGGATCGCTCATGCGGCTTACTCCGCCGGCAGCTCTTATATCAGCTGGGATTCTTTCTAGTGCCATAACAGCCTTTGCACCAGCTGCTTCAGCGATTTTTGCCTGCTCTACATTAGTAACGTCCATGATAACGCCATTAAAAAGTTGTTTATGTACTTCGTCTCTAGTATATTTTGTCATAATTTCATCTCCTACGTCTTTCTTTATTAATAATATAATGCTAAAATGGAACCATTAAAAGACTCAAAATAAAATAATATTATGGTACCAGATTATGATAACAATACATTTTAATGATAAAAAATCACTATATGAACAGATTTATGACTTTTTTGTAAAAGAAATAAAAGAAAATAAAATAAAATCGGGAGAAAAGCTCCCTTCTAAAAGAGCACTCGCACAGCATCTTGGCGTTTCACTAAATACAATAAAACTAGCATATGAAATGTTAACTGATGAGGGCTATATCGTATCTAGAGAGAGAAGCGGTTATTATGTAGATATTCTGCGCACAGAAGACTTACCAAAATCTAAAAAACCACGCCCCGATTTTACACCACCAATAACTAAAAAATATAAATATGATTTTTCATATTATAAAATAGATAACTCAAAAATGCCGGTCTCAGTTTTAAAAAAGTGCACAAACGAGGCATTAGAGATTGTCTCAACTCTTACACAATCTCCAAAAGGGGGTGTCTGGAGTTTAAGAGAGGAGATAGTAAAATATCTAGAAAATAGAAGGGGACTAGTAGTTTCGCCAGAAGATATAATTATCACATCAGGTTTTACCGATCAGATAATGATGCTTTTGTTATTATTAGAGGATCCAATTTTTGGGTTAGAAGATCCAGGATATAAAAAAAGTGAAGATATATTTAAGATTTTTAATAAAAAAACAATTAATATCCCTATTGATAAATATGGATATTCAGTAAAAGATCTAGAGATAACTGACGCCAACATCGCCATAACGACCCCGAGCCACCAGTTTCCGACTGGGATAATTATGGTTCTAAGACGCAGGCAGAGACTTCTAGCATGGGCAGATAAAAAATCTGATAGATATATAATAGAAGATGACTATGATTCAGATTTTAAATATAGTGGAAATCTTATTCCATCTCTTAAAAGTCTAGATAAAAATGATAAAGTAATCTTACTTGGCTCATTTTCACAGTCTATAAGTCCTGAGATTGGCGTATCATTTATGGTATTACCTAAAAAACTACGTAAAAAGTGGGAGACTAAAGAATCTCCATTTTTTGGCGTATCGACAATTAACCAGCTAATTCTAGAGAAATTTCTATCTAGTGGAGCATTTGAAAAACATATAAATAGGATGAACACTCACTATCGAAAAAAACGAGATATAGTAATAAAGACACTAAAAAAATATCCGGGAATTGACATAATAAGTGCTGAAGCGGGAATGCACATAATAGTTAGGATGGATAAAAACTTATGGAATTATAATAATTTTAAAGATAAAGTAGAAAAAGCTGGGATATTAATAGAGCTAGTCGACACATACTCATCAAGAAAATGGAATAA
>JASBZD010000109.1 GCA_029983595.1 Peptoniphilaceae bacterium | reverse complement strand
TGAGGCGGCTATTTTAATAGCTAGAGAAACTGGTGGAGTGGTAGCTGTTTCTGGAAAATCTGATCTAGTTACTGATGGGAAAATCGTTGTAAGACTTCAAGGTGGATCTCATTATATGGAAAAAATTACTGGTGCTGGTTGTTCTTTAGGTGGGGTGTGTGCAGTGTATGAATGCGTAACTGACCCACTTACTGCGGCGATAACTGCTTCTCAGATCTATAATGTAGCAGCTAAAAAAGCAGAAGACAGATGTAAAGGTCCTGGAAGTTTTGAAAGAGAATTTTTAGATGAACTTTATAATGTAAGCGCTGATGAAGTAGCGAGTAATGAACTAGAAATTGAGGTTTTATAATGTATAACCGAGATAATTTTAGTGTTTCAAAATATTTTATTGTTGGTCCAGAAAATACTTTGGACCGTGACGTTACTCAGATGATAAAAGATGTAGTAGAGTCTGGATTTAGCTTTATCCAAATACGTTCTAAAGTAGCTACTGCAAGAGAAATGATAAAATTATGTATTGAAGCATCAGATGTTATAAAAAAATTAAATAAACAAGATGAAGTTACGCTAGTAGTAAATGATAGACTTGATGTAATCTTAGCAGCTCGTGAAAAAGGGGCGAAAGTAGATGGAATCCACGTTGGACAGACTGATATCCCAGTAGAAGTCTGTAGAAAATACCTAGGAGAAGATTCAGTAATAGGCCTATCAGCTGATACTCATGAGCTTTTAGATTATGTAAAAAATACAGATGTATCTGATATAGACTATTTTGGAGCAGGTCCATTAAGACCATCAATTTCTAAACCTGACTGTGGTGTAGATGATAATGGTGAGATTATTACTAGAAGCTATGACGAACTTACTAAATTAGCCGAAATATCAAAAATTCCGGTAGTAGTAGGTGGTGGAGTAAAGCTAGATGATTTAGAATCACTTTCTAATACTGGCGTTGAAGGATTTTTTGTGATTTCTGCTATATCACATGCAGAAAATCCAAAAGAAGAGGCCATAAAATTAGCAAGGGAGTGGGATAGTTGCAAAGAGATTTAAAAAAGGTTCTTACTATAGCGGGATCTGACAGTTCTGGGGGAGCTGGAATTCAGGCAGATTTAAAAACTATGGGCGCCCATGATGTATATGGTATGAGTGCTATTACATCGCTTACAGCCCAAAATACCACTGGTGTAAGAGATATTTTAGATGCTACTCCAGAGTTTTTAGCAAATCAACTAGATTCTATTTTTACTGATATTTTTCCAGATGCTGTAAAAATTGGGATGGTTTCTAAAAAAGAACTAATAGAAAAAATAGCAGAAAAATTATCTTATTATAATGCAAAAAATATAGTTGTTGATCCAGTTATGGTAGCGACTAGTGGCTCAAAATTATTAGACGATAGCGCTATAGAAAGTCTTATAAATAAACTATTTCCGCTAGCTACAATAATTACGCCTAATATTCCAGAGGCTGAAATTCTAGCGAATATGGAGATAAAATCACGTAAAGATATGGAAGTCGCAGCAGAAAAAATATCAGATGGTAAACTTTCTGTTCTTTTAAAAGGTGGACATAATTTAGAAGATGCAAACGATCTACTATATAAAGATGGAAAACTTATCTGGTTTAATGGTACGAGAATCAATAATGACAATACGCATGGCACTGGATGTACGCTATCTTCAGCTATTGCGTCAAATCTAGCTAAAGGATATACGCTAGAAGAATCAGTTGAAAATGCAAAGAGATATTTAGAGATGATTTTAAAATCTGATTTAGATTTAGGTAATGGAAGTGGACCTTTAGATCACTTTTATAAAAATTAATTAAGGAGATATTAATGGAAAGAAATTATAAAACACAAATGGAAGCAGCCAGAAAAGGAATTATTACACCAGAGATGGAAGTTGTAGCTAAAAAAGAGCATATGGATGTAGAAGAGCTTCGTGGATATATAGCTGAAGGACGCGCAATTATTCCAGCTAATATAAAACATAAATGCCTTAATCCTGAAGGAATAGGCTCAATGCTAACTACTAAAATCAACGTAAACCTTGGTATTTCAAGAGATGCTACAGATTATGATAAAGAAATAGAAAAAGTAGAAAAGACTGTAGAGCTTGGAGCTCACGCTATAATGGACCTTTCATCTCATGGTAATACTCAACCATTTAGACAAAAACTAGTAGCTGAATCTCCAGTAATGCTAGGTACAGTGCCAGTTTATGACGCAGTAATTCACTACCAACGAGATTTAAAAGAGTTAAGTGGAAAAGATTTTATTGACGTAATTAGAATGCATGCTGAAGACGGGGTAGATTTTGTTACTCTTCACTGTGGAATTAACAAAAAAACTTTAGATCAAATCAAAAATGAAAAACGTAAAATGAATCTTGTATCTCGTGGTGGATCTTTAATCTATGCATGGATGACTATGACTGGTGAAGAAAATCCATTTTTTGAATATTATGATGAAATTCTAGAAATATGTCGAGAATATGACGTAACTATTTCTCTTGGAGATGCATGTCGTCCAGGTTGTCTTGCTGATGCGTCAGATATTTCTCAAATCGATGAGTTAGTACGCCTTGGTGAACTTACTGCTCGTGCGTGGGAGAAAGATGTTCAGGTTATGGTAGAAGGGCCAGGCCATATGCCAATGGATCAAATTGCAGCAAATATGAAGATCCAAGAGACACTTTGTAAAGGCGCGCCATTTTATGTACTTGGACCAATCGTTACAGATATAGCGCCAGGATATGACCATATTACATCAGCTATTGGTGGAGCGATAGCAGCTCAAAATGGAGCTAGTTTCCTATGTTATGTTACTCCAGCAGAGCATCTTGGTCTACCAAATGTTGAAGATGTAAGAGAAGGTATAATCGCTACAAAAATCGCAGCTCATGCAGCAGATATAGCTAATAAACTTCCTCATGCTAGAGATATAGACGATAAAATGGCAGATGCAAGACGTAACCTAGACTGGGAAGCACAATTTGATCTTGCGATGGATAAGAAAAAAGCATGTGAAAAAAGAATAGAATATGCTCCAGAAGATGAGGATACCTGCTCAATGTGTGGAAAATTCTGTTCTATTAGAAGTATGAATAAGGCTCTAGAAGGGCTAGAAATTGATATTCTATAGTTTAATACTAAAAAATTAATGGAAGGCATAAATTGCTTTCCATTTTTTAATATAAATAACTTGGGTATTAAGTATTAAATAAGACAAATTAGGAGGATTATATGGAACTTTTAAAAGACAAAGTAGCCGTAATAACTGGCGGAACTAGAGGTATTGGGTTTGAAGTAGCTAAGGCTTTTTTAGAAAATGGAGCTAAGGTAATAGTTTTTGGTTCAAGAGAAGAGTCTGTAAATAAGGCTAAAGAAGAGTATAGAAAACTAGGTCATGAAGTAGAAGGATATTTTCCAGATCTTTTAAGTGAATCTGATGTAAAAGATACTATGAAAAAGATTCATGATGAATATGGAAAGATTGATATTTTAGTAAATGTAGCTGGTATATCAGATAATATCCCTACGAAAGATGCAGATCTAGAGCATTTTAAAAGAGTAATTGATATAAATCTTATAGGTACGTATAATTGTATCCAAAATGTTATAGAGTATATGGTAGAGGAAAATAATGGATCTATCATAAACTTTAGTTCTATGGTTTCTAAAAATGGTCAGCCGACGGGGGTAGGATATCCTACTTCTAAATTTGCTATTAATGGGCTTACTATTTCACTTGCTAGAGAATT
>JASBZD010000108.1 GCA_029983595.1 Peptoniphilaceae bacterium | reverse complement strand
CCTACCAATATAATTTAATAAGTGCAAATAATTGTTTCGAAGGACATGGTATCTTGGCCTAGCGGCCTGAGCGGTCCAAGAAATAATTATTTGCACGTGATTTAGTAATGAATGATAAACCAATTAAAAATTACCCATAAAAAAGCAGACCTTTAAAGACCTGCAAATTTTAAAATATAATTATTCTTCTCCACCTTGTGGTCCAGTATAGAATGCAAATACTGCTCCATTAGGAGATGTTAAATTTCCGCTTCTAGTTCCTAGATATTCGTCATATTTATATAATGCTGATTTATTATCACCGATTTCTCTAAGTGTTTCTACTTGAGTTCTGAAGTGATCTTCTTCTTCTAGTTGCTCGTCTATATATCCTCTTAAGAAGTTTTCAGCTGCATAATTTTTATCTTCTATAGCTTGTTCTAAACATGCTTTTATAGAGTCTGAAATATAAAATTCATGCTCTAATCCATGTTCAAACACGTCTAGCATTGAGTCATATTCGCATTTAGTTTCTGCTATAGCTCCTATTGATGGAAGTTCTCCACCGATTTCTTGGATAAAGTTTATAAAGTCTTCAGCATGTAGCACTTCTTCAAAAATTTGAACTGTCATCCATTGTTCTGCTCCTGGGTAATTAGCATCTTTAAAATAGATTCTCATTCCATTATATACTTGAGCTGATTCTAATTCTCTTCTTACTTGTTCTACTAAAATATCATTTAATTCTTTACTTAATTTCATAATTATCCTCCATTATTTTTCTTAAGTACTTTACGATATCTATTATGCCCATTCTATTTTTAATAACACATTAACTTATTGTCCATACTTATCTGCTATAAAATAAAACTCTGATCCCTCTCCCAGTTCTGATATTACTCCATACTCATATCCATGCTTTTGGAATATCACTCGCACGATATGTAGTCCCAGTCCTGTTCCTACAACATTTCTTATATGGTTATCTTTTTTAGTATAATATCTTTCCCATATTTTTTCTTTAGTCTTTGGATCCATTCCTATCCCATGATCGATTACTGAATATTTTATCTTTTCATCGGTTTCATCTATCTTAAATATTATTTTTTTATCTTCACCTATAAAGGTAAGTGCATTAGATGCTAAGTTATAGATAGCCTGGCTTATTAGTTCTTTATCGGCATAAATTATTCCATCTGAGTTTTTTTCTATCTCGAATTTTATATCTTCTGTAGTTTCAAATATCCTAAATCGATCTATTAGCTCTTTTGATATCTCTTCTAACGATACTCGCTCTTTTTTTATATCATCCATTTGCATCTCTAGTTTTGAGACGTCAAGGATTGAGTTTACCATCTCGGTTAATCTATCTGCTTCAGAGATTATTGTGTCCAGGTTTTCATTTCTCATTTCTTCATTATTTCCTGTTATGTCTTTTATCATCTCTGAATATGATTTTATTACGGTTAGAGGAGTTTTTAAATCATGTGATACGTTTGCGACTATTGATACTCTCATCTCTTCCATTCTCGATAGCTCTTTTGCTGATTCTTCTAGGGTGTCTGAAAGCTCATCTAGCTCATATACGCCTGAGTGTGGGAATTTTACATCATAGTTTCCCTTTGAGAATTCTGTCGCTTTATTATTCATCTCTACTATCGGTTTTGATAGCCTTTCTGATATGAAATAACTAAATATCATGGCGATTATAAATCCTATTCCTATTATAAATGGAAATTGTTGTCTCATTATCTGAGCTGTGGAGTCTATTGGTCCTATAGGCGACATTACTGTAAGATATAAATCTGTGCCAAACTCGTTTTGTCCTAGGTATGATGCGTAGATATTATAGTCATACATATAATCCCCTAGTGCGTTTTCATATATTATTGAGGCATTTGGGTTTTTCTTAAGATCATTTTGTATTCGTTTTATGAATTCTTTATCATATGTTCTATTATAAAATTGACCAAACCAGTCGACTGGGTAGATTATATTTCCTTCGCTATCTGATATTGAGATATTCATAGTTATATCTACTACGTCTGAAGTGACTATGGCTTTTACGTTAGAGCCTCGTCGAAACTCGTTAGTAATATAGTCACCTATTCTATTTATCTCTCTAATTTTCATCTTAGAATAAAATGTATTTAAAAATACATTTTGCATTAACCAGATTGAAGTTAAGATAATTACTATAAATAGGATAAAGTCTCGCCAAATCCTATTTCGTATACTACCCTCGTCTAGCTTAGTCTTTATGCTAGTTTCTTTCTGTTTCAAACTTATAACCTACTCCCCTTACAGTTATAATATAGTTTCTATAAGGTCCTATCGTATTTCTTAGCATTTTTATATGGGTATCTACTGTTCTGTCATCTCCGAAAAAGTCATATCCCCAGACTTCTTTTAATAACTCATCTCTAGATAGAGCTTTTCCTTCATTTTCTATAAAAAATACTAATAAATCAAACTCTTTAGGAGTTGGGCTAGCTTTTTTTCCATCTACTATAATTTCTCGCCCATCAAAATCTACTTTTAGCCCTTCGATTTGGTAGGTTTTATTAGGTTTTTTTTCTGCGCTATTTCTCTTTACTACTACATTTACTCTAGCCATCAGCTCTTTTGGAGAAAATGGTTTTACTACATAGTCATCAATTCCTATCTCAAACCCAAATAGTTTATCATACTCTTCAGATCTAGAGCTTAGCATTATTACTGGTATATCTTTAATTTTTGAGATTTCTTTATGGGCAGAGTATCCATCTAGATGTGGCATCATTATATCCATGATTATGCATGAATAGTCATTTTCTTTTGCCATTTCTATTGCTTCTAGCCCATTTTTTGCAGTATCTACTTCATATCCCTCAAACTCGGCATAAGTAGTTATTACATCTCTTATTCTATCTTCATCATCTACTACTAATATTTTATTCATTTTTAACACCATCCCATGTTAATAATAATTCATTACTGTGTAATTCGTATGATTAAATAATGAATAGTAATACAATAATCCCAAGTATTATTCTATATATCCCAAATGGGGTGAATTTATTATTTTTAATATAATTCATTAGAGATTTTATTACTATTTCAGCTACAATATATGAAATTACTGAACCTAAAAGAATCAAAAACCACTGATAAGCGCTAAATCCAGTCCCTATTTTTAGGATTTTTAAAAATGTCGCACCTAGCATAGTCGGAATAGCTAGAAAGAATGAGAACTCTGCTGCCACAGTACGACTAGCACCAAATAATAGACCACCTATGATTGTAGCTGCTGATCTAGAAGTCCCCGGTATCATAGCTAGACATTGAAAAAATCCGATTTTTAAAGCTTGAGCTGGAGTCAGTTCGTTTAGGTTATTAGCTTTTACTTTAAATATATTAGATTTTTCTATCAAAATAATTACTATCCCCCAGAAGATTAAGGCTATTGCCACTACTTTTGGGCTAAATAGGTATTTATCGATAATATCGTCAAATAAAAACCCTAAAACCATAGCCGGTAAAAATCCTATTATTACTTTTATCCACAGTCTTAAAGTAGGTTTATGGGAATTATTTAGTCTAAATTTTATCCTATCGCCTCTAGATAACTTTTCATATCCCTCCATATCGCTATTTGCTGATATTTTTACTATATCCCAAGGGTTAAGCTTATAAAAATACTGTTTTACTACTGCTAAAATCGCCCCAAGCTGGATTATAACGTTAAAAGCGTTAGAAAAACTAGCTGGTTCTAGATTAATAAATTGGTTTACTAAAATTAAATGGCCTGTCGAGCTAATAGGTAAAAACTCAGTAACACCCTCAACTATCGACAAAATAAAAACTTTTATAATTTCGTGCATAACTTTCCTCTCATTTATATTTTCTATTTTAACATAATTTAAAATCTAATATTAAAGGTTAAATATCTAACAACTATTTATAAAAGGCTATAACTATAAATAGAAAAAATCAAGTAAAA
>JASBZD010000107.1 GCA_029983595.1 Peptoniphilaceae bacterium | reverse complement strand
TCACTATCTTCATAATATCCCACATCAAAAATCCCAACGATATTAGGATGGTTTAATTTTGCCGCAGAATGGGACTCTCGTCTAAAATTCTCTATAAAATCCTCATCATGAACAAACTCAGGTTTTAGAATTTTTATAGCTACATCTCTATCTAGCATATTATCATGAGCTTTATAGACATTAGCCATTCCGCCTCCGCCAATTCGCTCTATTATACTATATCTATTATTAAGCGTCTTACCTATCATTATAATCACCTACTTCAAAAATTATAAACGAAATATTATCATTTCCACCATTTTTCAGAGCTTCATCAAGTAAAAGTATGGATATCTCATCTAGTGGATTTTCATTTACTATCTCAAAAATTCTCTCATCAGAAACTAGATCAGAAAGTCCATCAGTACAAAGTAAAATATATTCTTGACTGCCATAATTATACTGCACAAGGCTAATATCAATATTCTCCTCCGTACCTACAGCATTAGTAATAATATTTCTTCTTGGGTGATTTTTAGTTTCTTCTTTAGTTATCTCACCCATCTTATATAAATCATTAACTACTGAATCATCTTCAGTAAGCTGAATAATCTCTTTATTATTAATCGCATATGCCCTGCTATCCCCTGCATTTGCAAATAATATAGAATCATTATATACATACGCAACCGTAACAGTACTGCCCATTCCAGAATAATTTTCATCTTCTAGAGACCTTTTTAAAACTTCTTTATTGGCTTCTGAAATAGCATCAATAAAATCTTTTTCTATATCATTAATTGAGCTATAATCTTTTAGATTTTTTACTTTTCTTTTTATTACATCAACAGTTATAGAGCTAGCAAGCTCTCCAAAATTCTCCCCACCTATACCATCAGCGATAATAAATAATGGAAAGTCTGGATTTTCAGAAGCAAAAAAGCTATCCTCGTTATTTTTTCGAACAAGACCCACATGCGTTACTGCTTTGTAGTTCACTTAATCCTCCTTCTTCTAGATAATACTTTTTAAGCTGACCGCAAGAAGCAGAAATATCAGATCCTAGCTCTCTTCTTAGTGTACAGTTTATATTATTCTTATCTAGTTTATCTTTAAAGATTTTTGCACTTTGTCTATAATCTATTTTATTATATTCGTTTATTGGGTTTAGCGCAATTAAGTTTACAATATAATTAAGATTATTTAAATACTTTTTAAAAAGTCTTATATCTTCATCAGTATCATTTTTTCCTGGTATAACAGTATATTCTATTGAAATTCTATTGCCAGTTAGCTTAGCATATTCTCTTATCTCTCTAAAAAGATAATCTATATTATATTTTCTATTTACAGGCATCATCTCAGATCTTATCTCATCTTTAAAACTATGTACTGAGATAGCTAGACCAGCTTGAGGTATTTCTTCCCCAAATTTAACGATTTTTTCAGCCACGCCACAAGTAGATAATGTAAAAGATCTCATGCTAAGATTTCGCCCTTTTTCAGAGTTTAGAATTCTTAATGCTTTTATCACATTATCAAAATTATCTAATGGTTCACCACTACCCATAAGCACCACATTAGAAATTCTTATATCAAAATAATCCTCGACTTCATTAATTTGAGATACGATCTCGCTTGGATATAAATTTCTCTCCATTCCATTAACTGTAGATGCACAGAATGAACACCCCATTCTACAGCCTACTTGGGTAGAGACGCATAGAGTATAGCCATGTTTATACTCCATTAGTACTCCCTCGATAAGAGTATTATCTTCTAGAAGATATAGCATTTTTTTGGTCTTGTCTATTTTAGATGTAAAAACTTCTAAAATTTTTAGATTTCTAATATATGATTTTTCTTTTAAAATTTCTCGATCATATTCAGAAATCTGGGTTATCTCATCAATAGTTTTAATATTTTTAGAAAAAATCGCCCTATATATCTGATCAGCTCTGAATTTTTTTAATCCTAAATCTATAATAAACTCTTCTAGTTCATTTTCATATAAATCATTTAAAGCTATTATTTTACTCACCCTTTTTTAAAATACATCTATAAAATCCATCAGAATTAAAATCATCTGGAGATATTAAATTTTCTTCTATTATTCTTACACTCTTATCCTCAATATTATGGGTTATATTAATAGTTTCATCTATAGTAAAACTACATGTACTATATATAATATATCCATTTTCATTAATATATTTTAGAGCATTATCTAGCATTTTTTTCTGCATACTAGCTAGAGATTTGATATCATTTATTGATTTTTGATATTTCATCTCTGGATATTTTCTAATAAGCCCAAGTGCTGAGCATGGAGCATCTAATATTACTAAATCATAGTGATTTTTAAAAATATCATTACATTCCATTGCATCATTTTTTAAAACTCTGATATTTTTATGAGATAGCCTATTAGCATTTTCTTTTATGATAGAAAGCTTATAGGAATTAATATCGCATGCTAAAAACTCGCCCTTACCTTCTAGGATCTCATAAGCACTTGTAATCTTTCCCCCTGGGGAAGCGCATAGATCTAAAGTATATGAAATATCTTTAAAATCTCTTATCTTTTCTGTTACAAACTGCGAAGACTCAGACTGAACATAAAATCCACCTTTTTCATAAATATCTGAGCTGAAAATTCCGGCAGGATTTTTAACTATATATCCATATTTAGAATTATTCATTTTTATTAATTTAAATCCATTATCTTCTAATGAGTCTATAACTTCATCTTCACTAAATTTTAGAGAATTTATCCTAATCCCAAACTCAGGCTCTTTATTAAAATATTCTAAAACACTTTCTAACTTATCTTTGCCATAAGACTTTTTAATCTCATCTATAATCCACTCTGGATAAGAATACTTTATTGAAAGAGATTTTTTATAATCTTCGCTTATTTCTAAAAACTTTTCTCGATTTCTACTAAAATTTCTCAGACTACCATTTACAAATCCAGAAGAACCTCTATTTCCAAATACTTTGGCTAGATTTACAGCTTCATTAATTGCCGCACTATCGGGAATGTTATCCATATATATCAGCTGATATAAACTCATTCTCATAATATTCATAATCGGAATATCTATTTTTCTTAAGGGAATTTTAGAAATTTTTTTATAATATAATCTAGTCTCAGCCTATATCTAGTTGTTCCATAAACAAGCGTCTTTATAAACCCAAAATCCCTAGGCTCTAAATTATTATAATTTTCTAAAATTTCATCTAAGTTAAAATTATTATATTCTTGACATTTATTTAAAATATCAACTGCATATTTTCTATATTTATCCATAAAATAAGGATGCAAAAATGCACCCTATCTTCTCCTATCATTTGTAATACTTATCATTCTTAAAACTTGTGCAAGAGCTGTAAGCGTAGCGGCTATATAAGTATAGGCAGCAGCTCTTAGCATCATATAAGATTTATCTTTATCTGACTGAGATATCCCAAGGGAT
Source organism: Peptoniphilaceae bacterium (assembly GCA_029983595.1). Classification (GTDB taxonomy): domain Bacteria; phylum Bacillota; class Clostridia; order Tissierellales; family Peptoniphilaceae; genus Neofamilia. Next base: position 549 of record JASBZD010000107.1, on the reverse strand, counting down.
TCTAGCTCTTCTAACGCTCTTCTACTGGCGTTTATCTCTACTGGTAGAGTAACTAATTGGAACAAAAATATAATTAAAAACATTATTATACCAATTCTTAAAAAAATCATATCAATAAATCCTAAAAGTATCAGAAAAAATGACGCACTTGACGCAAATTGTGTAACTTTTGCCATACTATGTCGTATTTTTATTGGAAGATATCCCTCTTCCATTTGCACTGCATGGGAAGCCTCGTGTGCAGCTATCGCAATCGCAGCAATTGAATTTTTCCCAAAGACGCCTTCAGATAGCGATATCCTAGAATTTATTCTATCATAATTATCAGTTAAGACGCCTCTTATTGGAACTATCGAAATATCATAAATCCCATTTTGATTTAAAATTGCCTTTGCTACTTGATCGCCAGTCATAGAAAAATCTGCTTTTTCTCTAGAAAATCTCTGATAAGCTCCATTTACCTTACTTTGAGCCCACATTGAAATCAAAATAGCTGGTAATATAAAAATCAAATATGAGTAATCATAATAATAACCATATGGATACATA
>JASBZD010000106.1 GCA_029983595.1 Peptoniphilaceae bacterium | reverse complement strand
AGAATAAAACGATTTACTAAAACTCCTATAATAAGTCCTAAAAAAGTATCGACAAGTCTATTAACACCAAATATCAAGTTTGAAACTTCTCTTTCAGCTTCGGGCTGGATTCCATAAAATGAAATAGATACAAATACTATAAGTGCTAGTACGATTGAGTTATTCCATTTAAAGTAGTTGCAGACATTTATAATTATTATGACACCAAAAAATATGGCGATGGGGCCAGTAAAACCTATCTCAAGTAGGATTATCGCCACAATAAATCCTACAGTAGTAGATATCATTCTATTTCGACTTACTGTATAAGCTTCAAATATTGAGTTTGACATAGTTACGATAGCTGAAATTGTTACCATAATTGGCATATTAAAGTTTAAAATATCTGATAAAAAAGCAGAAAGTGCTACCGCAAATCCGGTCTTTATTATTCTAATACCAAAAAATCTTTTAAGCCAACGCTCGGCTTCGTGAAAATCTTTCAATTATACTTCTATACATCCTTAAACTATTATTATTTATAATATATATACTAACCATTATTATAAGCTTATAAACGTAAAATATATATTAAATTTCCATTAAATAGTTAAAAATAGGGTATACTTTAATATAAGGATTAGCTAAAAATCGAGGAGGATAAAATGGCATACGAAATCAATAATGAACAGCTTGAAATTATGGAAAATGGGAAAGGTTTTATAGCTGCCCTAGACCAAAGTGGTGGCTCTACTCCTAAAGCGTTAAAAGCTTATGGAATTTTAGAAGATAAATATAATAATGACGATGAGATGTTTGATTTAGTTCATGAAATGAGAACTAGAATTATTAAATCAAAAGCTTTTGACTCTGAAAAAGTATTAGGCGCGATTTTATTTGAAATGACTATGGATAGAGAAATCGACGGAAAATATACTGCAGATTATCTATGGGAAGATAAAAAAATTGTACCATTTTTAAAAGTTGATAAGGGACTTGCTGAGCCTGAAAATGGTGTTCAGATGATGAAACCTATTGATAACCTAGATGAAACTCTTTCTCGTGCTCGTGAAAGACATATCTTTGGAACTAAGATGAGATCAGTTATCTTAGAAGCTAATAAAAAAGGTATAAAAAATGTAATTGATCAACAATTTGAAATTGGTAAAATAATATTTGATAATGGACTTATCCCAATTATTGAACCGGAAGTAGATATTAATAGTCCTAGCAAATCAGAAGCTGAAACTATTATGAAAGAAGAGATTTTAAAACACCTTGACAGTTTAGACGGTGATACTAGAGTAATGCTAAAACTTACTATCCCTACAGAAGATGATTTCTATAAGGAATTAGTAGATCATGATAGAGTAGTAAGAGTTGTAGCTTTATCTGGTGGATATTCTAGAGAAGAAGCTAACCAAAGATTATCTAAAAATCCTGGAATTATAGCATCTTTTTCTAGAGCTTTAATGGAAGGCATTACTGCTGAGATAACTGATGAAGAGTTTGATAATTATTTACAAGATTCAGTAAATGGAATTTATGACGCTTCAATAATCTAGATTTTTTAAAAGAGACGATCTAAAGTTTTATTTGGATCGTTTTTTTATTTATAAAGAAAAATTAATATTGATATTTAATTTTCTTTAGTTTAAGAGGGTAATTATTGCTATATTTTATGGTATAATTATTAAGATTAGGGGGAATTTCAATGAGAAATGATATAAGAAATATTGCAATTATTGCCCATGTAGACCATGGTAAAACTACTATCGTAGACCAACTTCTAAGACAGTCTGGTATATTTCATGAAAATGAAGTAGTAAGAGATAGGGTAATGGACTCTGGGGATATTGAAAAAGAAAGAGGGATTACAATTCTCTCTAAAAATACTGCAGTAAATTATAATGGAACAAAAATTAATATTATAGATACTCCAGGACATGCCGACTTCGGGGGAGAGGTAGAGCGTGTTTTAAAAATGGTAGATGGTGTAGTCCTTCTTGTAGACTCGTTTGAAGGTCCAATGCCACAGACTAAGTTTGTGTTAAAAAAGGCTTTTGAGCTGAACTTACCACCTATTGTTGTAGTAAATAAAATTGACAGACCAGATGCTAGAGCGGATGAAATAGTAGATGAAGTTTTAGATTTATTTATAGAACTTGGGGCTGATGAGAGCGCTTTAGAGACTCCAGTAATATATGCATCTGGAAAACAAGGCTATGCTGGAGAGTCGCCTGATGTAAGAAGTGGGGATTTAAAACCTCTATTTGATGCTATTATAAAATATATTCCTGCACCTACTGGTGATGAAAATGGACCTACTCAAATACTTATTTCTACTATCGATTATGATGATTATTTAGGAAAAATAGGTATAGGAAGAATTGAGCGTGGGAAAGTAAAAGTAAATTCTGATTTATTACTACTTAATTCACAAGATGAGTCTCGCCGTCAAAAGGTACGTATTTCTAAACTTAATGAGTTTGAAGGGCTATCAAAAGTTCCAGTTGAAGAGTCTGTTGCCGGTTCTATTGTTGCTATAGCTGGTATAGAAAATATAACTATCGGAGATACTCTTACTGATATAGATAACCCTGAGGCGCTAGATTTTGTGAAAATTTCTGAACCTACAATTTCTATGAATTTTTCAGTAAATAATTCTCCATTTGCTGGACGTGAAGGAAAATTTTTAACTTCTCGCCAGATTAGAGATAGACTAAATCGTGAACTACAATCTGATGTTTCTTTAAGAGTAGAAGATACTGATTCTGCTGATACTTTTAAGGTTTCTGGAAGAGGAGAGCTTCATTTATCTATTTTAATTGAAAATCTAAGACGTGAAGGATATGAGTTTCAAGTTTCTAAACCAGAAGTATTAATTAGAGAAGAAAATGGCAAAAAATTAGAGCCTATGGAAATTGCTACTATAGATGTAAATAGCGAGTATGTAGGTTCTGTTATTGAAAAACTTGGTAGAAGAAAAGGTGAGCTAGTTTCACTTGATGAAATTTCAATGGGCACAACTCGTGCAATTTTTAAAATTCCAGCTAGAGGGCTTATTGGATATAGACAAGAGTTTTTAACAGATACTAAAGGTACTGGAGTTTTAAATACTATATTTGATGATTATGAAGAATATAAAGGAGAGATTCCTAGACGACAAGATGCTTCATTAGTTTCTTCAGATACTGGAGTTTCTACTGCCTATGGTCTAAATCATGCTCAAACTCGTGGCGATTTATTTATAGAACCGGGTGAAGATGTATATGAAGGTATGGTAGTAGGATCATCACCTAAAGGAGTAGAGATAGAAGTTTCAGTAACTAAGAAGAAAAAACTTACTAATACGAGAGCTTCAGGTTCTGACGATATGATAAAATTATCTCCTATTGTGGATATGAGTTTAGAAAATGCGTTAGAATTTATTGAATCAGATGAGCTGATAGAGGTTACTCCTTCTAGTATGAGAATTAGAAAATCTATATTAGATACTGCATTAAGGAAAAAATCGAGGAAATAAGACTTGTTTTGGGAATTATTTGACCTTTTTAATAGGGTATTCGGTATTTTATGGTGGATCGGTCTAGTTATAATAATTGGTATACTTTTTGGGCAGAGAAAAAGTCCAGAGTCCACTCTTATTTGGGCAACCCTTATTCTAGTGTTACCTGGTTTAGGGATTTTATTATATCTTTTAATTGGTGTCGATTTATCAAAAACTAGGATGTTTAGACAAAAAGATAAAGATGAAAAAGCTTTTTATCAAAGAGCTATAAAACGCACCGAAAAAATTAACAGTGGCGAGTATATCTATAATGATTTAGAAAGCTATAAATATGAGCCATTAATAAAAACTGTAATAAATAATGGATATACTGAATATACTGAAAAAAATAGTGTAGATTTATTTTTTGAGGGAAATGAGCTACTTGAAGCGCTATTAGAAGATATAAATAATGCAAAACATTCAATTTTCATTCAGTCATATATTATATCTAGTGGCTATCATCTGGATAAGGTTTCAGAAGCTTTAATAAAAAAAGCTAAAGAAGGTCTAGATGTCAGGATACTAGTCGATGGGCTAGGCGGAAGAAAATTTAAGAAAAAAGATAGAGAAAGACTTATAGAAAATGGAATAAAAAT
>JASBZD010000105.1 GCA_029983595.1 Peptoniphilaceae bacterium | reverse complement strand
CTCTTCAGCTCTTTCTCTAGCGATAGCCTCTTCTTCTTTAAGTCTAGCTTGGTCTTCTTCCCAGTTAGCTAAATTTTCTTTAGTACCTTTAATCGCTACACCTTTAGGTAATAAAAAGTTACGAGCGTATCCGTCCTTAACCTCTACTACATCCCCTGCATTACCTAGTCCTTCAACTTCCTTGAGTAAAATAATCTTCATTTTCTTCCTCCTGTATTTTTAAATCTTCATAATAATCTCTAATTGCACTAACTAGCATATCGTAAGACTCATCCATCGAATGATCTCTAATCTGACAAGCAGCAGAAGTAAGATGGCCCCCGCCTCCTAGTTTTTCTAAAATAATCTGAACAGACACATTCCCATTCGAGCGCCCAGAAACATGGATATAATCGCCCATATCAGTAAGCACAAAAGAAGCATCAATTCCTCTAATATTTAAAAGCGAATCGGCCGCTTGGGCAGCAATTAGTATACCCGAATCCACGTCCTCTTCAAGTTTAGAAATCGCTATTTTATCATCTAATATATTCGCATTGTGAATAACCTTAGTCGTAAGTCTAACAGTATCTATATCATTGTTAAAATAGTGATTAACCTTAGCAGGATCAGCACCCTGGCGTCTTAAAATCGAAGCAGCCTCAAAAGTCCTAACCCCTGTTTTGCTAGTAAAATTTTTAGTATCTAAAACAATACCAGCAAGCATAGCACAAGCCTCAAACTCAGAAAGGTCAAGATTATCATCCATAAACTCTAATATCTCAGTAATTAACTCACATGTAGAACTAGCATAAGGCTCTACATAAGATAAAACTGGATCCTTAATAGCATCCTCACCTTTTCTATGATGGTCAATAATAACCACATCATCGACAATATCTAAAAGCCTAGGCTCTTCTGAAATCACAGTCTTATGGTTATCCACAGAAATAACTAAAGACGTAGTTTTATCAGCTAGAGATAAAGCCTCCTCTGAATCTATAATTTTATCATAAAAATCGCCCGCCGTCTTTTCCATTTCTTCTAAAATAACCTTTATGCCAGGATTAGAGGAATTTAGAACAATATAACCCTCTTTATTCTTACGCATAACGACACCGAGCATCCCAATAGCCGCACCAATAGCATCAAGATCGGCATTTTTATGGCCCATAATAAAAATTCTATTAGACTCATCAATAAGGTTAGATAAAGAATTACCTATAACCCTCGCCCTAACGCGATTTCTTTTTTCCTTAGCCTGAGTCTTACCACCAAAAAACTCATACCCATCCTTAACTCTAAGCGCAACCTGATCTCCACCACGTCCAAGCGCTAGATCCACAGCCTCCCTCGACTGTTCATAAGCAAGCGTAATATCATCAATCGCATCACTCATACCGATAGATAAACTGATAGTAGACTCATTTTCAGTCCCAATATCTCTCACCCTATCAAGAAGCGAGAATTTATCCTCAATCATAGAAATAAGAGAAACCGAATTTGCAATAACTAAATACTTCTCATCGTCATACTTTCTTACAACACCACCCATCTGGGTAAAATATTCTAAAATAATATTCTCGACCTCAGAAGTAATAACACTTTTATGATAGCCCTTTTTTCCAGCCCCAATCTCGTCATAATTATCGATATATACCGACCCAAAACATATACGCATATCATTACATATATTTTTTACATCAATATAATCAGTATCATCGACAAAATATAAAATCGAGATAGAATCGCCATTATTTTTTTCTACATTATTTTTATAGACCCTATAATAAGTGCCATCAAGATCTATAGTCCTAGTAGACTCTCTATCATCATCCACAAACTTAACATCAATATCATCAATAATCTTATCGATATTTTTATTAACTAGCGAATCATCATTAACAATCTTTAAAAAAGGCTGATTATACCATAAAACCTCATTATCCTCATTGAGTAATACCACCGGAAAAGGCATATTAAAAACCATATCCGAAGAAGCAGACTCAAAATCCCTATTTAGATTCTCAATAATCTCCACCTGTTTTTTACTAAGCTCAACAGACTTTTCATATAGAAAATATCCAGAAATTAAGAGAATAATAAGCCCAAAAAACCCAATAACAGGCTTTAGGATAAATAGGATAATAACAAGAATAGCCATTAAGCCCAGCGGTATAATAAAATCCTCAAGAACCTTAAAATTTTTCATCATCACTTCCTAGCCTAATAAAACTCACCTTTTTTCTAAACTGAAATAGCATATCAAAAAATCCTAAAACCACCGCAACACCAGATAAAACCGGCACAATAACGATAGTAAGAAATATAATAAACTTTAAAGGTCCAGACATCTTATATCTTAAAAGTAAAAAAGAAATAAATGAAAGACCATTAATAAGTAATAAAAATATGCTAATAGCAATTAAATTATAATAAATCGCCACATAATTAGCTACCCCAGTTTGTTTAAAAATAATAACAGCTATAAGAGCTAATAAAACTCCCACAATAAAATTTCTAGGAAGGCTTAAAAAAGCAAAAATAGGAGGTTGGTTAATAATAATCCCCTTCTTTAATAAAGACCTCGCCGTAGAAACATAGCTAAAATATGAAATTAAAAGAATACCAATAAAATAAAACGACGGCATAATCATAAAAGTAAGATCAAGCGCACGCTTAATAGTATCCTCATACATCTCAAACTGTGAAACATTAGCCCCAAAACCAGACCTTAGAAGATCCAACTGAGAAGTAATAAAATCCGACTTAAAATTAGAAAAATTAAAATCAGAAAAATAAAAGCTACCCAGCTCAAAAGCTAAAGCACTAGCTAAAAGCACTAAAAACATCGCAAAAAAAGTAAATTTATAACTCTTATTATTTGCATAACAATAATGGAAAATAAGCACCATTGGAGCAAATAAAAAGAATAATAAACCACCATATAATGGACTAGAAAGTCCCGCTAAAATAGCCGAACTAACACCTAAAGCAAAAATCGCCTTAAGAATTCCATTTTCTACACTAGACTGTAAAAAAATAGAAGGAAAGAAGACTAAAAAAGCATTAAGCCCCATAGAGATAATCCCTATAAAAATGCCCCTAAGAATACTAATCCCAATATTTTTAAAATCGTCAAAATTAAAATCTAAATCCAAATAAATTCCCCCGTATACGATATTTTACCACAAAAAGAAACTATAATCATTATTTAATGAAATACACTAAAAATAATTAAGTTTGGTATAATATTATAGAAAAAATAAAAAGGAAAATCTATATAAATGGAAAAATTAACACACTCAGAAAATAAAAATCTAAAAATACTCGGCCACGTCCTAGAAGGAATCACAAAAAATGAACTCACCACAAGAGGAGCATCATCAACATACTATCTACTACTATCAATAGGCCCATTTTTAATAGTCTTATTTAGTGTACTATCTTATTTTTTACGAGACAACATAAGTCAGATAATAGACTATATATTAGAAATTGTATCAGAAATGCAGATATTTAAAGACCCAACCGTAATAATAAATCCGATAGTAGAGAATATCTCAAATAAAACATCTGCCACAACCTACGCAATCGTCGGACTAATAATAACCCTCTTTTCATCCTCAAAAGCATCAAGAGAAATAATAAGAACAATAGAAATAATATTTGAAAAAGAAAAAGAAGGAATAAAAAGCACAATAATGAATTATGTAAACGCATTTATCTTCACATTCTTATTAGTCCTATCACTAGCAATATTTTTTATATTCTTCGTAACAGGCGACCCAATAGTAAAAATCACAGAATATCTATTTAACATCGATCTAACAAACTATACATTATGGAATATGCTATCAGGGATAGTCCCAATAGTATATCTATTTTTATTTGCAACCTTTATGTATAAAGCCATATCAGGACTAGGAGTAAGAAAATCCATAAAATTTAAAGAAGCAGCAATTGGCGGAATAGTCGTAACTATCGGGTGGCTACTAGGATCCTACGCATTTGCATATTATATCGCAAACTTTAGCAACCAAAACGCAATCTATGGAATCCTAGGCTCGATAATGATCTTAATGTTCTGGTTCTTCTTATTAGTAATGATACTACTAATAGGAGCACAGATAATTCAGGCATTTAGAATCACAAGAGAAGGAAATAAAATAGAAAAACTAGAAAAAGAAAATAAAAAAGTCACA
>JASBZD010000104.1 GCA_029983595.1 Peptoniphilaceae bacterium | reverse complement strand
ATGATGTAGCTTATATTGAAGAAGATTTAAGATCACCATGTACACAGGAAATAGCAGTATTTAGAGCTTTTGCAGAGCTTGTGGAAAAAGCAGATGATGAAATTGTTGTAATTGATACTGCTCCTACAGGTCATACCTTGTTGCTCTTAGACTCAACTTTAAGTTATCATAAAGAAGTTCAAAGAACACAAGGACAGATACCTGAATCTGTAAAAAAATTGTTACCTAGACTAAGGGGAGAGGAAACAGAAGTATTAATCGTTAGCTTGGCTGAGGCTACCCCATTTTATGAGGCATATCGCTTAGAAGAAGATTTAAAAAGGGCATCAATTCATACAAATTGGTGGATTGTTAATTCATCCTTGTATAAAGCAAATCCTAGTAACAAGATGTTATCTGCTAAGGCAAATGAAGAAGTTAAGTGGATTAACAAGATATTAGATCATACTTCAGGAAAACTAGCTGTCGTTGAGTGGACAAAAGATGACCTTTCTGGTGATAAACTTTATCAGATATAGGAGGAAAAAATGAAGAAAACTAAAGTTGCATTTGTGTGTGTTCACAATTCATGTAGAAGTCAAATCGCTGAAGCACTGACAAAAAAATTCGCTGGAGATTCTATAGAGGTATATTCTGCAGGGACAGAATTAAAGGATCAAATTAATCAGGATGCAGTAAGGCTTGTCAAGGAAATGTATGGAGTTGATATGGAAGAGACTCAAAAGCCAAAACTTTTAAATGATATTCCTGAAGTTGATTACCTAATTACAATGGGATGTAATGTTGTTTGTCCAATACTACCTTACACTGTTAAAAAAGATGATTGGGGACTTGACGATCCTAGTGGAAAAAATGATGAAGAGTTTATAAAAACTATTAAGGAGATTGAAAGTAAGGTTCATAAATTAATTGAGGAAGTTGAGGCAAATTAAGAATGAAAAAAACAAATGATATTGGTTTTTTTGAGAAAAACCTGACTTTTTGGGTGTTAATTTGTATGGTAATAGGCGTACTTATTGGGAACTATTTTCCTTCTATTCCAGAGTGGTTAGGAAAATTTGAGTTCTACAACGTGTCTATACCAACAACAATTTTACTTTGGATAATGATTTATCCAATGATGTTGAAAATTGATTTTAAAAGTATAAAAGACATAGGAAAAAATCCTAAAGGTCTATTTATTACATGGTTTGTAAATTGGATCATTAAGCCACTGACTATGTATTTAATCGCATCCTTATTTTTCTTTATTATTTATAAAGGATTTATCAATAAAGAATTGGCATCAGAATATTTAGCTGGGGCGGTTTTACTCGGAGCTGCGCCATGTACCGCAATGGTATTTGTATGGAGCAAGTTAACAAGAGGTGATAGTGCTTATACCTTAGTACAGGTAGCTAGTAATGACTTAATTATTTTGATTGCATATATACCAATTGTGAGCTTCTTATTAAAGGTTGGAAATATAAATATTCCATGGGAAACACTTTTATTGTCCATTGTACTATTTATTGTTGTTCCTCTTATTTTAAGCATGATAACTAGAAATATAATCATTAAAAATAAAGGGGAGGACTACTTAAATAAAACTTTTATCCCTGCATTTGATAAATACACTATGATGGGATTATTGTTGACGCTAATTATGATATTTTCATTTCAAGGACAGAAGATATTAGATCAGCCATTAAATATTATCCTTATTGCAATTCCTTTGATAATTCAAACTTTATTAATATTTGCAATAGCATTTTTCATGGCATATTTAGCAAAGCTACCATATTCTATTGCAGCTCCATGTGCCATGATTGGTGCATCTAACTTTTTTGAGCTGTCCGTTGCAGTTTCGATATCTCTATTTGGTCTATCATCAGGAGCTACGTTAACTACTGTAGTAGGTGTTCTGGTTGAGGTTCCTGTTATGTTAGCCTTGGTAAAGATTGCCAATTCTATGGAAAATAAATTTATTCGTTAAATATAGGTTTAAACTACTAACAACAATCAAGTAGTGTTATTTACAAAATTCTAGATTAGATATATTCTCTAAATGTCCTAGAATGTCTACCTATAGTCAGTGGTACTATATTGTAAGCAAGAAATATAATATAAGCCTTGGAGGGAAACCTTCAGGGCTTTTCTTATATCCATTAGGAAGTAGAAGGATCGCAAAGTGACCTTGCTCTTATCTAGGATGCCCTAATTTAACGGATAGTAGGTTTTGTGTGGGCATTTTATAGAGCTATAAGATATGGAAATGTATAAGGAAATCAGTATATGATGATAGGGGGTTGATTGTTTTTTAATATCTCTTAGCATTATTCCTAAAATTTGTATATTTCATTCCGATACTCTTGACATTATTCCGATGATGGAAGTTTTAAGGATAATATTACCAGTTTTTTAAGATGTGTAATTGCTATTTATTTGATTTATAGCGCTAAGAATAAAGTGAATTATAAATCTAATGAAGATGAACAAAAAAATGAAAATAATATGTCGGAAGGTATGGCAATCGGTATGTGTCTAGGAACTGCTGTAGGGATAGCGTTAGGTAAAGAAAATATAGCTACAGGAATGTCTATTGGCATGTTATTAGGTATGATAATAGGAATGAATAGCAAAAAATAATAAATAATTCTAAATTTAGCATCTAGAAATTAGATGCTTTTTTCATATATTAGTCGGAATGGGGACTTATTAAAAAGTTATAAGAAGTTTTAAAAAGTAAAGACCAATGACTGTACCTTTATTACTATTAAAATTGATAGAATTTAGTGTTCTTGTTTGTAAATTAGATTATTAACAATTGGTCTTGTGAATGATATGTACACAGATAAATTTAACGATGGGTGGAAATATAACGAAATAACAACACAAGATGATTTTGCTATGTTTTAACAATTATGCAAATATAGTTGCAATATAAAAAGTAATATGTTATACTCAATTTAAAGTAAGAAAGTTAGATAGGTCGGTTTAAAACATTGGAAAATAGAATAAAACAAATTAGGAAAGAAAAAGGATTAACTCAAGAGCAATTAGCCGATAAGTTAAGTGTAACAAGACAATACATTAGTCTTTTAGAACGTGGAGAGGCTCAACCAACAATTTCAGTAGGAATAGAAATTGCAAATAAACTAAATACATGTATTTATACATTATTTGGTTTTGATAACTTTGAGTGTGAGAAGTGTAATGAAACAACAGGAGGAAATTATAAAAGACAATGAATAAAATTATAAAAATCATATCAATTCTAATACTCTCTATTCTCATCTTTAGCCAGAATAAAGCATTGGGTTTCTCAAATGGTGCTAATAGAGACTATTCTTATAGCAAGAATTTTTTAGTAAAATCTACACCTAATAAAGATTCTACAGATTTTCAAATCCATTTGGTAAAAGGAAGTGTCGCTACTTTTGCTAGAGAAAAATGGAAAAAAGGGGATACTATAGTCATTAAGTTAAAGTCTATTAAAAAAAATAAAGAGGGATTAGAGGTGGGCGTGTTACCTGCTGAAAATTTAGCTAATGGTTGGGATTATAATGACTATGGGTATCCAATTAAGAAGACAATAAAAACATCAGAAGATGAGGTTGAATTTACTATTCAAGCCGATGGAGAGTATGGAATTTATGTAAAAGATTTGTCAAAACGTCCTGATTTCTTTTTGCCGATATTTGTACAGAAAGAGACAGTATCTAGGAGGACGGAAAAAAATTTTTTAGAAAAAGACAATAGGTTAGATTTTAGAAATAAAAATTATTTAGAGTTTGAGTTAGAGGTAAATAAAACTTTTTTTAATCCTTTAACTAAATGATATCTTTGGAGCAATATGATAAGGAGGAAATGAAGAAATCAATTAGTTTAGCTATGTCAGGAACGGTTTCAGTCAGAGTGTCTGACGAAGCTCTTTAATTTTAATCACACCTTTACCATTTTTAAACATTTAAATAAATACAAAGTAAAATTTATATGATAAAAATAAATAGTAGAATAATATTCATAAAAGCACTTGTCAAGAGATAGGTGCTTTTTTTAAAATCAGTAGTAGTATTGTAAATAGAATAACTATTTAATTTAATAATAGGGTTATAATCAAGGTATCAACTCAGAATGATTTTGATAAGTATTGGATGCTATAATACTTGTATTAGTATTATTGGGCTTTAGCAAATAATTCCTTGTAAAATATCAATGAAAGGTGGTGGAGATATGGATATAATGAAATCTTTTAACTTGGCTATTGACTATATTGAAGATA
>JASBZD010000103.1 GCA_029983595.1 Peptoniphilaceae bacterium | reverse complement strand
TATGATATTGAAAGAGGCGTTCACTGTATTTGCGTTGGGGGAAGTACTGGTGAATGGACTACAATGTCTTTTGAAGAGCGTAAAGAGCTTTTTAAAATTGCTGTTGATGTTATTGGTGATAGAATTCCTAAAATGGCTACTACTGGATGTCATAGTCTAGAAGATACGCTTTCGCTTACAGAATATGTAGTGGAATTAGGTTATGAAAGTATTCTTTTAATTACTCCATTTTATCTAAAACCTGGTTTGGAAGCTACTAAGGATTATTATAAAACTGTAGCAGAAGCTTTCCCAGATTTAGCAGTTTGTATTTATAATGTTCCTCATGCTACAAATGTAGATATGCCAGTAGAAGATATTATTGAATTATCAAAAGTACCAAATATTACAGGAATGAAACACTGTACAGATCCTACTCTTACAAATAAAGTTATCGAAGGTACTAAAGATGAATATTTTGAAAGTACAACAGGACGCGAGAACATGATTCTAGCTAATCTTTGCCAAGGTGGAAGCGGAGGTATAGGAGTAATGTGCTGTATTATGCCTAAAGAGCTAGTAAAAATGTATGATTTAATTATGGATAATAATTGGAAGGAAGCGTTAAAAATAGATGAGTCTTTAAGAAGGCTATCTATTTTAATTGAATCTGAGCCAAATCCTGCTCCAGTAAAAGAAGTATTAAATCTTTTAGGGTTTGACTTTGGAGCGCCGCGACTTCCACTTAAACCATGTAGCAAAGAATTAAGAGAAGAAATTCGTAAAGAATTAATTAAGCTTGGGTATGAAGTTTAAAAATTTTTAAAAATAGAATAAAGATTTTCACTATAAAAGCCTAAAATATTGTAATTTTGGGTTTTTATTTGCTTAAAATTTATTATTTTACAAAAAGAAAACATTTTCAAATTTTAAAACATGTGATATAATTAAATAAAATTTAATATTTTAAGTAGGGGGTTTATTGCAAATGGATATTAAAACTTTTGAGTTTACAATGGTCCAAACTGTAGGTCTAGCTATCATTTTTCTATTATTAGGTAGGTTTATTAGAAGGAAAGTTAAATTCTTTAGAGATTATGCTATCCCAGCTCCAGTAATTGGGGGATTAATCTTTGCTATAGTTCACACTATTTTAAGACTTACTAATACTTTAGCGTTCGAGTTTGATACTACACTTCAAAGCTTTTTTATGATTATTTTCTTTACTAGTGTAGGATTTAATGCTAGTACAAAAACGCTTAAAGCTGCTGGACCAATGGTAATTAAATTTTTACTGTTAGCTGGTCTTTTATGTGTTGTTCAAAATGTTGCTGCACTTTTATTTGGTAGAATTTTAGGAGTTGAACCTGCTATCGCTTTAATGACTGGTTCTACACCTATGACTGGTGGGCATGGTACTTCTGCTGCTATGGGTCCTTTAATTGAAGATACGACTGGTGTAACTGGAGTAAATACAGTAGCTGTAACTGCTGCTACTTTCGGGCTAATCGCTGGTTCTTTAATGGGTGGACCTGTTGCTAACGCTTTAGTTAATAAATTTGATTTAGTAACTAAAAAACAAGCAGAAGAACAATCTAACACTTATGATACTTCTTTAATAGAATCAGAATCTAGATTATTAGATGGTGATAGAGTTAATATGGGATTCTTTGTAATCCTAGTAGCTATGTTCTTTGGTTCTTATATTACTAACTTCTTAAATGGAATTATTTTACAATTTACTGATAAAGCATCACTTCCAGCATATATCGGAGCTATGATTATTGGTATTATTTTAAGAGCTATTTCTGATGGTAGAATTGAAAGTGGAAGAGATTTTATCCCAGTAGAAGAGGTAGAAGTGGCTGGATCAGTAGGACTTAATATTTTCCTAGCTATGGCTCTTATGTCAGTTAGACTATGGGAATTAGTAGATCTATTCGGTCAACTTGCTATATTACTTGTTGTTCAAGCTATTATTATGTTTGTTTACGCTAGATATGTTACATTTAATGTTATGGGTAAAAACTACGATGCAGCTGTACTTACTGCAGGTCACTGCGGATTTGGTATGGGTGCGACTCCTAATGGTGTAGCTAATATGGAATCTGTAGTAGAGAAATTTATCCCTTCAGATTTAGCATTCTTCGTATTACCAATAGTTGGTGGTATGTTTATAGACTTTGTTAATATATTTGTTATAATATCGTTTACATTCTTAGTTTAAAATTTATTTCTAAGGGCGCGTCGTATGTACGCGTCTTTTTTAATTATTTAGAAAATCAGACACAAAAAAACCGCCACTTTCAGGCGGTAAATTTTATTCTGCAGTATATGGAAGTAGTGCAATTTGTCTAGCTCTTTTAACAGCTATAGTAACTTCTCTTTGGTGTTTTGCACAAGTTCCAGTTACTCTTCTTGGTAAGATTTTACCTCTATCAGATACTAATTTATTTAAAGTATCTGTATCTTTATAATCGATTTTTTTATCTTTATTTGCGCAGAATTGGCAAACTTTTTTTCTAGGTTTATATCTTCTACCCATAATTCCTCCTTAATAAATTAAAATGGAATATCGTCGTCACTAACTTCGTAGAAGCCTTCAATATCTGACATATCGTTACTAGAATCTCTATAGTCGTCATTAGAAGAGTTATTATATGATGATCCAAAATTATTATTATTATTATCTTGGTTATAGCTTTGACCTTGGCCATATCCGCCTTGAGGTCTATTTTGTCTATCGCTATAATCTATAAATTGGAAATTATCCACTAAAACGTCTGTAGTATATCTTCTAGTTCCATCTTGTGCTTCAAAGCTTCCTGTTTGGATTTTGCCTTGAACTGCTAGCTGGTTTCCTTTTGATACATATTGAGCAAGAGTTTCAGCAGGTTTACCCCATATTACACAGTTTATAAAATCTGCAGTAGGGCGACCTTTAGATTCAAATTCTGCTTTTTTATCTCTTGATAGACCTTTATCTACAGCTAATGTAAATCTAGCTACAGCTCTATTATCCGCATTAGGAAGGTAGCGAAGCTCAGGGTCTTTAGTTAATCTTCCGATTAGAACAACATTATTCATTTTTTATTCTCCTAATTAGTCTTCAATTTTAACAACCATGTATCTTAATACAGATTCTTGAATTCTAGCGATTCTTCCGTATTCTTCGATAATTGATGGATCTGCATTAAATTTTGTATAGTTATAGAAACCGTGGTTATGGTATTCTATTTCATATGCAAATTTTCTATCTCCCCAATCATTTACTTCTAAGATTTCACCATTAGTTTCGATGATGTCGTTTAATCTTTCGATTACCGAATTTCTAACATCTTCTTCAGTATCTGGGTAAAAAATTATAATAGATTCATAATTATTCATAAGTCACTTTCACCTCCTTGTGGACTTTACGGCCTTAAAAATTAAGGCAAGGATTGTTTTTACAAAAAGATATTATACCAAAATAGTATTAAAATATCAAATATAAATATCTCTATTTCAATTATATCTTATATTTAATATAATACAATTAGGTGGAGTATGAAAACAAATATTTTTTTAGATAATTATATAAATGTAGATTATAAATATTATGGTGGGGCAAAAGATCTAATTAGAAATAGCGATAAACTTTTTAGTTTTAATCCCAAAGTCTTATCTGGGATAATTTCAATAGCTGATTTATTAATATATGAATTTTCAAAATTTTCAGATACCTTAGGCACAATTGGAAATCTAAACCTAGAATTAGAAATCTATGAAAATCTTTTAAGAAATTATATAGACCGAGATGCTTATAGAAAAAATGGGTTTATAAGCGTTGATGGAATGAGAAGATACATATTGGATTTTTCAAGAAGGCGTAAAATAGATATTAAGACAAACGTTTACAGAGATTTTACATCTAAGACACTTTTTATTGATATAATAAAAAAAGGATTAGAAAATAATCATCCACTAATTTTGCAAAGTGGATATAAAAGATTATCTAATATAGATCAGTATGTAATTATTACGGGAATTACTGATGATAGCTTCTATATTTCTAATAATGGTAAGAGGGAAGAGTATAAAATTAGCGATTTATTTAATTTTAGCGATCCTCAACTATCATTATTTTATATAGAAATTAAACCAAATAGGAGGCAGGAATATGGATTTTAAAAAAGTTTATAATGAATGGTTAGACTCTGAGTATATTGATGATTTATCTAAAGAGGAACTTAGAAAGATAAGTGATGAAAAAGAGATAGAAGATAGATTTTATCAAGATCTTTCTTTTGGTACTGCTGGACTTCGTGGAAAGCTTGGCGCTGGTACCAATAG
>JASBZD010000102.1 GCA_029983595.1 Peptoniphilaceae bacterium | reverse complement strand
AAAAAGTAAATCAAGATAATAAAATCTATCAAGATAATAAAATAAAACTTAGTACATTAGAGAATTTAATGATAGATAAAAAAAATAGTACCAAAGATTTAGAACTAGAGCTAAAAAAATTTAATCTAGACTTAGAAGAAATTTTAAGTGAAGAAAAAGAAATAACTAGTACTTATAAATCTATCGAAGAAAAGCATAATGAAAAACTATTTTTAAGAAATAATATTCAAAAGAGTTTAGATAGTCTGCGTGTTGAGTCAACAAATACAAAAAATAAAATTTTAAATCTAGAAGGTCAAGTAAGAAATATAAATCTTAGAATATCGACTTTAGAAAGCATGGAAGAATCTCTAGAAGGATA
Source organism: Peptoniphilaceae bacterium (assembly GCA_029983595.1). GTDB lineage: Bacteria > Bacillota > Clostridia > Tissierellales > Peptoniphilaceae > Neofamilia. Next base: position 3,976 of record JASBZD010000102.1, on the reverse strand, counting down.
TAATAAATCTATTAGGAGTTTTTATAATTACTTAAATAAAAATAATCTAGAATTTAATAATCTTTTTGGTCCACTAGCTAATTTAATAGAAGTCCCTGAAAAGTATGAAAAAGCTATTACGACAGCTTTAGGAGGAGCATCTCAAAATCTAGTAGTCGAAAAATTTAATGATGCAAAATATTTAATTGAGATTTTAAGAAAAAATAACTTAGGTAGAATAACTTTTCTACCGCTTGATAATATAAAATTTAAAGCTAGAAGAGAGGATATCTCGCACCCTGGATTTATAGATTATGCATCTGACTTGATAAAATACGATAATAAATATAATGAACTTATTGATTCACTTTTAGGTAGTATAGTCGTAGTAGATAATCTTAATTCAGCAAATGAAATCAGTAAAAATCTAAAAAAACTTACTAAAATAGTAACGCTTGATGGCGATATCATAAACCCTGGTGGGTCAGTAACTGGTGGATCGATTAAAACTGAAGGTTCGATTTTTAATAGAAAAAATGAACTCAATAAACTAAAAAAGACGATTAACCTAGAATATGAAAATATAAAAAATGAGAAGGAAGTTTTAGATAATCTTTTTACGACTATAAGTGATGAAGAGCTAGAATATAATAATTTATCAAGCGAAATAGAAAAATATAAAGAGGATTTAAAAGAGTTAAATAGTAAGATAAATAAAATATCCTATCAAAAAGAAAGTATAAATTCTCATATTAATAAAGTAAATAATGAAATTGAAACTTCTAATAAAAGATTTATTGAGAATGAAAAAGAACTAGAGATTTTAAAATCTAAAGTAGGCAATTTTGAAAGTAGCGACACTTTCACTACTGAGAGACTAAATAATCTAAAAGAGGAGATTTCTAGAGAAAGTTTATCACGAGATAAAAGTCGAGAAAATCTAAATAGTTTAAAAATAGAAATTTTAAATCTTGATAATAAAAAATCCTACTTAGAAAAAAATATAGAAAGATTAGACTTATCTTATAAAAAAAATACTGAAGAAATAGATAATAATATAGAAGAAATTGAAAAATTAAAAAAAGAAATAGATATACTAGAATCTAAAATCAGCGACTCAGAAATTAAATTACAAAATATAACAAAAATAAATTCTACTTATACTGATAAGCTACAGAATTTAGAAAGATCTAGAAAAGATTACTCTAAAAAAATAGAAGAAATAAATAATAAAATTACCGATAAAAGAGAAGAAAATTTTAATCTTGAAAAAGATATATATTTTAAAGATTCAAAAATAGAAGATATAAATAAAAAGTCATCTGCAATTTATGATTTGATATCTGAAAATTATAACTCTAGCCTTATAGATGTAGATAAAGAGTTTATAGAAAATAATAATATCCCATCTAAAAATAAAATTAAGACTCTTAAAATAGATCTAAATAATCTAGGTCCTGTAAATCTTGGGTCTATTAGAGCTTTTTCTGAGATAAAAGAGCGATATGAGTTTAATAAAAATCAATATGAAGATCTAACTAGCTCAAAAAAAGAACTAGAAGATTTTATAAAAGATATTGAATCAACTATGGAAGAAAAATTTAAAAGTTCATTTGAGGAAATTAATAAGAATTTTAATAAATCATTTAAATTTTTATTTGGTGGAGGAAATGCCAAGCTAGTTTTAGAAGAAAGTGAAGACTCGCTAGATGCGGGAGTCGATATTGTGGCAGAACTTCCAGGAAAGAAACAGCGTCTTTTAAGTGCTATGAGTGGTGGTGAAAGATCTCTTACGACTGTGGCCTTGTTATTTGCGCTGCTAGAGGCTAATCCATCTCCATTTGTACTACTTGATGAAATTGATGCTGCACTAGATGATTCAAATATAAAGAGATTTTTATCATATTTAGATAATTTAGAGGATATACAATTTGCACTTATTACCCATAGAAAAACTACTATGGCAAAGGCTGATTATATCTATGGGGTTACAATGGAGGAGCCTGGGGTAAGTAAAGTATTAGAATTAAGCTTTAAAGAGAGGAGTTTAAAAACATGCTAGATTGGTTTAAGAAAAAATTTAAAGGCGAAGAGGAAGAAACTTCACATGAAGAATCTATAGTTGATGAGCCGATAATAAAAGATAATGATGACGAAAAACATATTGAAGATGAAGAAGTTATTATCACTTCTGATAATGACCCTAAAGAAGATTCTTATAATAGTGAAGAATATGATAAGAGTTTTAATGAGATTATTAAAAATAATGAAGTTATAGAAGATGATTTAGAAACTGATTTAATAGATGAAAAATCTGAAGCTAAATCAGAGCCAGAAGTAATATATGACTCAGATAAATCTAAAAATATAAGTATAGATTATAACGAAGAAGAAAAATTTAAAGAAGAGACTTCAAAACCAGAAGTTATAAAAACTCCTGAAACAACTAATAAAACTGCAGAATTAAATATCGATGAATCTAAAGATTTAGATAATCCATTTATAAATGAAGTATCAACTGATGAAAAAATTTCTGAATCTATTATTGAAGAAGATAAAGAAGTATCAGATGAATCTACATTAATTGAAGAGCCTGAAGTAGAAGAAGAACCAGAGGAAACTGGATTTTTTGGAAAGATTTTTGGCGGTTTAAAAAAGACTCGAGATAATATTACTCATACAATTAATGATATTTTAGGAAACTATGTACAAATAGATGATGATCTATTTGAAGAATTAGAAGAAGTACTAATAACTTCAGATATTGGTGCTGTTACTACTATGAAACTTATCGATAATCTTCGTGATCGAATAAGAAAAGATGGAGTTAAGGACCCTTCAAAAGTTATGCCACTCTTAGCTGATGAAGCTAGAAAGCTTTTAGAAAATGAAAATGCAAAGTCTAGTTTTAATATCGAAAAGACGCCGACAGTCGTTTTAGTTGTTGGAGTTAATGGGGTAGGGAAAACTACAACTATTGGAAAACTTGCTTCGAAATATAAATCAGAAGGCAAAAATGTGCTTTTAGCTGCTGCAGATACTTTTAGAGCTGCCGCAACAGAACAACTTCAGGAATGGGCAAAACGCGCTGATGTCGATATAGTTTATCATGAAGAAGGAACTGACCCAGGAGCTGTAGTTTTTGATGCTATAGATGCAGCTAAGTCTAAAAACTCTGATATTATACTAGTTGATACTGCTGGAAGACTTCATAATAAAAAGAACTTAATGAATGAGCTTAATAAAATTTATAGAATTATTGAGAAAAATTATCCAGAAGCCAACCGTGAAACTTTAATCGTTCTAGATGCTACTACTGGTCAAAATGCCCTAAGCCAAGCTAAAGAATTTAACGAAGTGGCAAATATTTCTGGAATAGTTCTTACAAAACTAGATGGAACTGCTAAGGGGGGAATTGCGATTTCGTTAGTAGATGAATATGAGATTCCTGTAGTTTATATAGGTGTAGGAGAAAAAATTAACGATTTACAGCCATTCGATTCAGTAGCATTTGCTAATTCAATTTTTGGGATAGAATAATTATGAGTAGCAAAACTAAAGTTTCACTATATTATTTATTAAATTTTTTAGCGTTTACGTATTTTTATTATCTGATATATATTGATAAAATTAATTTACTTTTTATATCACTATTCGTATTTGTGGGATTATTAATAGCTATTCAGTCATATAATAAGGAAATATATGTAAAAGAAGAAAAAGGATTAAAGAAGTATATTCTGGGACTTATCGCCATGTTTTTCTTTTTTATGTTCTATAATGGTGGCAGAAATCTGATTTATCTAATAATTTCATATATAGTTTTTATAGTTTCTCATTTTATTGATTATTATAATTATATTAAACTTATAGAAGAATAAAAAATTGCCTTGAGGATTAAGTTTCCTCAAGGCTTTATTTTATTGCTTTTCTTTTATAATACCTGATTTATAAGCGTTCAAAAGATCTTCAAGATCAGAGATTCTCTCTTTATATA
>JASBZD010000101.1 GCA_029983595.1 Peptoniphilaceae bacterium | reverse complement strand
CCAAAAACTTCGCCTATCACAGTAGCGATAATATTTTTAGTTTTTTTATATACTAATGCACATATAAATGCTCCAAGCATCCCACCAGGAAAAGCAAGTAGTGATCCTAATCCTAAAAGATTTCTAATTAGTGCCGCAGAAAATGCAACACCAACCCCATAAGCAGGTCCTAAAAATACAGCGCATAATACATTTATCATATGCTGAATTGGAGCACATTTTGATCCAAAGATAGGGAATGAAAATAAACTTCCCACTACTGCTATCGCTGTAAACATTGATGCTACCACCAGTTTTCTTGTATTTGATTTTGTCATTTTAAACTCCTTTAATAAGTTGGAAACGTCTAATCAGCGGACGTTTCAAAAATTCATATAGATAAACTTCTAAAATTCGGTCGATACTTTATGGTATCCTCTCACGCCGGAACACGGCTTCCCATCGCTGATATACTAGGCTATGGGCGCTCCCCCAAGCCAGACACTTTAAATAGTGCGACTTTTCCTCCTTTCATAAAAGAATAAAAATAGGGCTATACCTAATGAGATATAGTCCTGTTATACAAAATATAATTCCTACGGCGGCATTATCCACATCAGGTTATGGGTCGAAATTCTAAATTTCCTCTCAGCCTGTAATACAAGCTCCCCTATTATTTATATAATCTTATACCTTAATTAAAAATTTATCAAGTCGATATCTAATAATAAAATTCTTAATGCTAATAGTTCTTAATAAGTTCTTAATATATCTTTGAATTTATCTTAATAATATTTTGCTACTATGCGAGTGAATAAATTATGGGAGGAAAGAATGAAAAATTCTAGAAAGAAATCACTTATATGCTTACTTTTAGCTATTGCTCTTTTAATTCCTAGCTTTAACTTTGTATATGCGGCTAATGATAGCTCTACTAATGATGTAGTCGCAGATTGGAAGTTTACTAGAGAAAATTCAGAAGGTAATATAGCTGACGCTAGCTTAAAAATCAAAGATGCATCTGGTAATGGAAATGATCTTAAGATGCAAGTTTATAAGGATCGTCAACCTACATCTGATGCTAGTTCAGTGGATTTGTCAAAATATATAAAATTTGATAATAAAGGTGCTTTAGGTAATGAGTCTATAGACTTCTCAGGAGATAACTGGGATTTTAAAGGTGGGGCAGATTTTATTACTGTTGATAATGCACCAATTAATAAAGAAGAATTTAGAAATGGTTATACTATTGAGCTTCTTTATTATTTCCCAGAAGACTGGACAGCTAATGACAAATGGATGGGGGTTTTAACTAGACAAGTAAAAAATACTTCTAATGTTAAAACTATGGATGAGCCAGAGTTAGGTAGTACTTCTCTAGCTATTTCTAATGTTAAAGAATTTCAATATCTTACAGCTAATGCTGATGATTCTCATCAAATGCAAAGTTCTGCATGGGGATTATCAATGGATAAAGGTGGACAGTGGTACCATCTAGCTATAGTAGCTGATAATAATGGCATCAAAACTTTTGTAAATGGTGGAGAATCATTTAGAAATTATGATGCTGATAAAATGGTAGGGATTTTTGCTGATCCTGAAGATGGTAGATTTAGAGTAGGTTCTAGCTACTGGTTAGAAGGAACACAAACTCTAGATAAATTCTTAAATGGTAATATCGAAAGAATTAGAATTACTGGCAAACCATTAGAGAAAAAAGATTGGTTAGTAGAGCCTGAAACTCTAGCTGGAGATTTTGGTAATAATAATGAAATCAATAAAATCAGTCCTAATGGATATAATTTTGTGTTTATTCCTGATACACAAAATACTGTAAAGTTCAAACCAGAAGTTATAGAAGCTGGTATTGATGGACTTTTAGCTGATGTTGATAAATTAAATATTAAAGGTATTTTCCACCTTGGAGATGTTGTTGAAGATTATTGGATTGAGGATCAATTTAAAGTAGCGGAAAAAGTTTTTGATAAGATTCCTAAATCTGGAGTTTCTAACTTAACAGTTCCAGGAAATCATGATTATGTTCCTGGTCAAGATATGTTTTACAAAAACTATTTTGGAGAAGGTTCAAATTATGCTAAATTACAAGGTGATAGTGTAGTTTTTTCTCCATCTGGTAGATCTTCTTATACTAAGATTAAAGCTGGAAGCTATGAATATTTAGTATTAGCTTTAAGCTGGTATGATTTATATTATTCAAATGATTTTAATTGGGCTCAAGAAGTCCTAGATAATAATAAAAATTTACCTACTATTTTAGTAAACCATAATATCTTAAATAACTCTGATACTGAACCTAACTCAGTAATGTTATCAAAAGGTGGAGGACTAAATAATGTAGGTCAAGATATATGGGATTATCTAATAAAAAATAATAGCCAAGTTTTCATGACTTATTCTGGTCACCATCATGGTGCTGGATATACTATTAAGAAAAATGACGCTGGACAAGATGTATTAATGGTTCTTGCTGATTACCAATTTGGTTATAATGGTGGAAATGCATTCTTTAAATATGCTGAATTTGATGAAGATAATAATAAAATATATATCAGAACTTATTCTCCATATGCAGCTACTTTAAAACCAGAAGATAAAGGTTTCTTTGATGTAAACTTTATGAATGGTAGACCAGGTAATGATGATGAAATTAACTTTAATTTTACTGAAAGATTTGATGGTTTAAAACAAATCGGTCATTTAAAACCTATTATTCTTAAAGATTCAGAATTAGCACCTATAACTAAATGGGCTCATGGAGAAATCCACAACCATACTTTAGGATCAAATGATGCTTCAGAACCTTATTTATTATTAGAAAATACTTTAAATGCTGCTTTTAGAGAAGATTTAGATAAAATGCCTAAAGAAGGAGACCCTTCTTTAAACTATGGAGATGCTTTTGATTATCTTATGACTGCAGAACATTTAAGAAAATCTCCAAGAAATATTAACGGCGAAGATGATCTTACTCCAACATATAAATATATGGCTGAACAAGCTCAAAAATGGAATGAGCTTAAAGAAAGTGGAAAATATAGAGGGAAAATATATTATCCAGGTTTCGAGTGGGATATGTTTGGTTTAGACCATGCTGCTATTGGTATTATTGGAGATAATCCTAACGAGTTCCCTATTGATGCAGTTAGAGAATTCGAATGGTTATTCTCATACGATACTCCTACTGAATTATTTGATAATGATGAAGAAAGTCTATTTGGACCAAGAAGTAACGAAAAATCTAATAAAGAAAATACTTTTAAAGGTCTTGAATGGTTAGAAAAAAATTATCCAAACTCTATTATGATAGCTAATCACCCTTCTAGAAAAAATGGCGATGCTAAAGAGTTAAAGGCTGAAGATTTAAGAAGAATGCAAGATACTGCTCCTAGCGTATTTGCTGGTATAGAAGGTATCCCTGGAAATCAAATGGGATGGGATAGAGGAGAGCTTCCTAAAGGAGCTATCCAAGGTGGAACTGATATTATTGTATCTAAAGTAGGTGGTATGTGGGATGCTTTATTAGGCGAAGGTAGAAAAGTTTATACTTTTGCTAACTCAGATTTCCACTTTAAAATTAGTTCTAATAGACTTTATAGTTCTGGTTATTGGCCAAGTGAATATTCAAGAAATATCACTTTTGTAGAAAATGCTAAAAATTATTCAGATATAGCTAAAGCTTTAAAAACTGGTAATTCAACTATGGTAACTGGTGATCTTATTTCTAGATTAGAGTTTAATGCTCTACAAGAAGATAGATCTGCAGTTATGGGTAGCACATTAGAAGCTAGAAAAGGCGATAATGTAACTTTAAAAATTAAATTTAAAGAAAGTGATTTTAATAATTATAGAGAACTTACACCTCATACTACTGATGTAACAAATACTCCAAAAGTAGACCATGTTGATATTATTGGTGGGGAAGTAAGACCAAATAACGACAGAACTCTAGCTACTAATGATACAACTAAAGTAATTAAGAGATTTGATAGATCAGAGTTTGGACCAAAAGATTTCGAAGGGTATTATACTCTAACTTTTGAAGTACCAAATGACAAAGATATGTATTATAGACTTAGAGGTACTAACTTAGCAGTTGATACAGTGGGCGAAACACAAGATGGTGAGCCAATTGATGATCAAAATGAAAGAAGACCAGAAGGAGTAAGTGCAGAGCCATACTTTAATGAATATAACGATAGAAACTATAGAGATTTATGGTTCTACTCAAACCCAATTTTCGTTAAAGCGGTTAATATTGAAAGACCTATAACACCTACTCCAGAATATCCAACACCAGAATTCCCATCACCAATAAGACCTGATAATAATAGAAGATATAACCCATTTGTATCAGGAT
>JASBZD010000100.1 GCA_029983595.1 Peptoniphilaceae bacterium | reverse complement strand
TTAGATATGTTAATTGAAAATGTTGTATTTGTTGAACCTGTTGAAGAAGAGCTAGATGAAAAAGTGGAAGAAACTAAAGAAGAAGCTGAAACTTTAGACCCAAAAGATGCAGAAAATGCTGAAGTAGCAGAAAAAGAAGAGGAAGATAAATAATGGCTCTAATCCCAATGGTTGTCGAACAGACTTCACGTGGCGAAAGATCATATGATATTTACTCAAGACTTTTAAAAGAGAGAATTATATTTTTATCAGGTCCAATAGATGATCAAATGGCTGATTTAATTGTTGCTCAGCTTTTATTTTTAGAAGCTGAAGCTTATGATAAAGATATTTCACTATATATAAATAGCCCCGGCGGATCTGTAAGTGCTGGGCTTGCTATTTATGATACGATGCAATATATAAAATCTGATGTTTCTACTATATGTATAGGTCAGGCTGCATCAATGGGGGCGTTTTTATTAGCTGCTGGTGAAAAAAATAAAAGATTTTCACTGCCTAATGCTGATATTATGATCCATCAGCCGTTAGGTGGAGCTCAAGGCCAGGCGTCAGATATGAAGATCCAAGTAGAGAAGATTTTAAAAATTAGAGAACTTATGAATAGAATTTTATCTGAAAGAACTGGTCAACCACTAGATAAAATTTCTAAAGATACTGATAGAGATTTTTATCTAACTGCCAAAGAAGCTGTAGAATATGGTATTATTGATAAAGTTATAGAATCAAAGTAGGGAGATTAATGACAGATAATAGAGAAAAATTACATTGCTCATTTTGTGGAAAAAGTCAGGACGAAGTAGATAGAATTATCGCTGGTCCTAACGTATATATTTGTAACGAATGTATCCATCTTTCTGAAGAAATAATTTCATTGGATATGATAGAAAATGAAACTTCAGAGAGAAAGCTTTTAAAACCGACTGAGATTAAGGCTATTTTAGATGAATATGTAGTTTTACAAGAAGAAGCTAAAAAAAGTTTATCAGTAGCAGTTTATAATCACTATAAGAGAATTTATAACACTACTGTAAATGATGTAGAGCTTGAAAAATCAAATATTTTAATGGCAGGTCCTACCGGTTCTGGTAAGACTCTTCTAGCTCAGACTTTAGCTAAAATTTTAGATGTGCCTATAGCTATAGCTGATGCGACTGCTCTTACAGAGGCTGGATATGTTGGCGAAGATGTAGAAAATATTTTACTAAAACTTATTCAAGCTGCTGATTATGATATAGAAAAAGCTGAAAAAGGTATAATTTATGTTGATGAGATAGATAAAATATCTAAAAAATCAGAAAATGTATCTATTACTAGAGATGTCTCTGGAGAAGGCGTACAGCAAGCTTTATTAAAAATGATTGAAGGTACTGTAGCTTCTGTTCCTCCACAAGGTGGGAGAAAGCACCCTCATCAGGATTTTATTCAGATAGATACAAAAAACATTCTATTTATCATGGGTGGAGCTTTTGTAGGTCTTGATAAAATAATTCAAGATAGAACTAATAAAAAATCTATTGGATTTGGAAAATCTAATGATTTTACTATTGAAAAAAATGAGTCAGATATTTTAAAACAAGCTGAACCAATGGATTTCCAAAAATATGGACTTATTCCAGAATTCATTGGACGTCTTCCAATTATAGTAACTCTTGAAGAACTTAATGAAGATGCACTAGTAGAGATTTTAACTAAACCTAAAAATGCGTTAACTAAGCAATATCAAGCTCTATTTAAGATGGATGATATAGAAGTAGAGTTTGAAGAAGAGGCGTTAAAAGAAGTAGCAAAAAAAGCTACAGAAAGAAAATCTGGAGCTAGAGGGCTTCGTGGAGTGCTAGAAGATGCGATGCTTGAGACTATGTATGAAGCTCCAGCTAGAAGCGATATTAAAAAAATTATTATCACTAAGGATTTAATTGACGGAAAAGACGATCCAATCATTGAAACTAAAGAAGAAGCAACTGCTTAATTAAATAAAGTTTATATTATATATCTTTGGGTATATTTAATTTTAGAAAGCTCACAATTTACTTTGTGGGCTTATATTATTCATTTAGGAGGAATATATGGAAAATACATTTGAGATGTTAGAAACTCTTCCTGTTATTGCGCTTAGAAATATCGTAGTTTTCCCACAAATGGTTACACATTTTGATGTGGGACGAGATAAATCTATTAAAGCTATAGAAAAAGCTGAGTTAGAAGACTCAAAAGTTTTACTTCTTACACAAAAAGATGCAAAGGAATTAGATCCTTCGCTTGATGATATATATAAATATGGTACGGTAGGCAGTATTCGTCAGATTCTAAAACTACCACATGGTCAGATTAGAGTTCTAATCGAGGGCGAATATAGAGCTGAGGTAAGAGATATAGAAGTAGTTGATGGATATATTGAGGCTACTTTTGCGCCTATAAAAGAGGATGAAAGTGAGCTTAACACTAATGAAGAAGCTGCTCTAAGGCTAGTAAAACAGGATCTAGAAACTTATATTAACGCTAATCAAAAAATTAACGCTAATATAATGGAAATGTTTAATGAAATTGATAGTGCTGATGTTTTAATTGATATGGTGGCAAGTTATCTGCCGATCAAGATAGAAGAAGCTCAAAAACTTATTGAAACTACTGATAGATATGAAAGAATAGTAGAGTTTCATAAGATTTTAAAACGCGAGGTAGAGCTTTTAGGTATCGAGAATAAGATTAATCAGCGTGTAAAAAATCAGATGGGCGAAGTCCAACGAGAATATTATCTTCGTGAACAACTTAGAGCGATTCAGGCTGAGTTAGGCGATGATGAAGATGAGAATAGCTCAGATAGTTATATAGAAAAAATTAAGGCTTTAGGTATCCCTAAAGAGACAGAGGAAAAAGTTATTAAAGAAGCTAAAAAGCTAGATAAAACCAACCCTAATTCTGCAGAATATGGAGTTTTATTAAACTATTTAGACTGGATAATTTCTCTTCCGTGGAAATCAGAACCTAAAGAAGAAATAGATCTAGAAAGATCTAGAGAAGTATTAGATAGAGATCACTATGGTATGAAACAGGTAAAAGAGAGAATTATAGAGTTTTTAGCTGTTCGTAAGCTTTCAGATTCTCCAAAAGGCCCTATTTTATGTCTAGTTGGACCTCCAGGGGTAGGTAAAACTTCTATCGCAAGAAGTGTAGCTGATGCGTTAGATAGAGATTTTGTAAGAATGAGTCTAGGTGGAGTAAGAGATGAGGCTGAAATAAGAGGTCATAGAAGGACTTATGTAGGAGCCCTTCCAGGCCAAGTTATATCTTCTATGCGAAAAGCCGAATCGACAAATCCAGTATTTTTATTAGACGAAATCGATAAAGTTGGTTCAGACTATAGAGGAGATCCTTCTAGTGCGCTTTTAGAAGTACTAGACCCAGAACAAAATAATACTTTTACAGATCATTATCTAGATATACCTTATGATTTATCGAAAGTATTATTCTTAACTACTGCTAATACGACTCAGACTATTCCTAGTCCATTATTAGATAGAATGGAGATTATTTCTCTTGAGGGGTATACTCCATATGAAAAACTTCAAATTGCTAAAAAATATATTGTCCCAAAACAACTTGAAGAAGCTAACATAAGCCCTGATATTTTAAGTATTTCTGATAATGCGCTTATGGATACTATTGAGAATTATACACGTGAATCTGGCGTAAGAGGATTAGAAAAACAAATCCAAAAGATTATTAGAAAAGCTGCAGTACAAATAGTAGATGGCAAAAAAACATCTATAAAAATTACCTCAGGAAATCTAACTAATTATCTAGGAGTAGCTAGATTTACAAGAGATGTTTTAGATGAAGAATCTCTAATTGGTGTAGTAAATGGTTTAGCATGGACTAGTGTAGGAGGTACTACTCTAAAAGTTGAGGCTAATATTACTCCAGGATCTGGAAAAATTCAGCTTACTGGTCAACTAGGAGATGTAATGAAAGAATCTGCACAGGCTTCTATAACTTATATTAGATCAATTGCTGAAGAATATGGAATAGATCCGGTTTTTGCAAAAGATAAGGACATTCATATCCACGTACCAGAGGGAGCTACGCCAAAAGATGGTCCATCGGCTGGGGTTACTCTTGCGACAGCGTTATTTTCTGCATTAACTGAAAAGCCTGTACGTAATGACATAGCCATGACTGGTGAGATAACACTTAGAGGACGAGTTCTTCCAATCGGTGGGCTAAAAGAAAAACTTCTTGCCGCTGGAAGAATGGGAGTAAAAACAGTTCTTATCCCTAAAGATAACCAAAAAGATCTTATAGAGATAGAAGATATAATCAAAAAACCTCTAGAAATTATTCCAGTATCTACTATTAAAGAAGT
>JASBZD010000099.1 GCA_029983595.1 Peptoniphilaceae bacterium | reverse complement strand
AGAAGCCGCCTTACTTCTGAACAGGCAGATTTTAACTTTTCTAAATCTACATTTAAAACTATAAAAAGAATTTTTAAATATATTAGTAATCAGAAAGCACTATTTATATTAGCGTTAATTTTTTCTATTATTTCAGTAGTTTTTGAGATTTATGGGCCTTATGTAATGGGTCAGACTACCAATTATGTGGTAGAAAGCATAAAAAATGGAGAGTTTTTATTTAGTGAATTTTTAAATTATATTTATAAACTTTTAGGATTATATTTTTTATCATTTATTACTTCAATTTTTACTTTAAGAATAGGTATAAAACTTCAGGCCAATGTAATTTATAATATGCGAACTGAGATTTCTAATAAGCTTAAAAGACTTCCCATTTCTTATTTTGATAAAACTACTACGGGAAATGAACTATCTAAAATGACAAATGATGTAGATACTGTAGCAGAAAGTGTGACGCAAGTAGTATATAACTTTTTATCATCAGTATGTGTGGTAGTTGGTACACTTTTTATGATGATTAGAATAAGCCCTAGGCTGTCGATTATAAGTTTTTTAGTAGCACCACTTATAATGATTGTTAATAGCCAGATAGTTAAGAGATCTCAAAAAGAATTTAGTAAACAGTGGGAGAGTCTTGGCGATATAAATGGACATATTGAAGAGATGATATCTAATAATAACCTCGTAAAAGCATATAATTACCAAAGTGAGGCTATAGAGAGTTTTGAAGAAAAAAATAAGAATTTAAGAGAATCGTCTTTTAAATCTGAATTTCTATCTGGAATAGTAATGCCGGTATCTATGCTTATATCAAATGCTGGATTTGTGGCGATTTGCGTTTTTGGCGGATTTGAGATAATAAATGGGCGAATAAATATAGGGGGATTTCAGGCGTTCTCTCAATATTCAAAGCGTTTTACTCATCCAATAATGAATATCGCAGAAATTTTATCTGTGCTACAAGGGTCTATTGCAGCTGCTGATAGGGTTTTTAGCGTACTTGATGAGCCTGAAGAAACTCTTGATTCTGAGAGTTCTGAAAATATTTTTGAGAAAAGACCTATCGTTCAGTTTAAAAATGTTAATTTTTCATATGATAAAGATCCAGTTATAAAAAATCTAAATCTAAAAGTATCTGAAAATATGAAAGTAGCTATAGTTGGGGAGACTGGATCAGGGAAGACGACTTTAGTAAACTTACTAATGAGATTTTATGATGTAGATTCTGGCGAAATTTTACTTGATAAAACTGATATTAGAGATTTTAAAAGATCTGATCTTAGATCATATTTCTCAATGGTTTTACAAGATACGTGGTTATTTAAAGGTACTATTCTAGATAATATCAGATATGGAAAAATTGATGCGAGTTTTGAAGAGGTTATAGAAGCGTCTAAAATGGCGCATGCTCATGAATTTATAGAAAAACTTCCTAATGGTTATAATACTGAAATCCTAGAAGATGCTTCAGATTTATCAGAAGGAGAAAAACAACTTCTTACAATAGCTAGAGCGTTCTTAAAAAATCCAGAAGTACTTATATTAGATGAGGCGACTTCATCAGTCGATACTCGTACAGAGAGAAAAATCCAATCAGCAATGGAGAGTCTTTCTCGTGGACGAACTAGTTTTATAATAGCTCATAGACTTTCCACTATTATAAACTCTGATAAAATTGTGGTTTTAAAAGATGGGGAAATCGTGGAAGAAGGTACACATAATCAGTTATTAGAAAACAATGGATACTATAGCGAGCTTTATAGTTCACAATTTTAAAAGGCGTATGGATTTTAATTCCACACGCCTAATTTATTTTTTATTTCTATTTTTTAAAAAAGTCATTAATGAAACAAATATTAAGAATATTATAGCTATTAAAACTATCGATCCACCAGGCTTTATTCCAATATAAAAGCTTGCGGTAATACCTAATATCATAAAAATTACTGATAAGATAATCGATGTAATATAAGTTGATTTATATGATTTACATATCATTAAAGATGAAGCTACTGGGATAGTCATTAATGATGTAATCATTAGTGCCCCAACTGTCTTAGCTGAAATGGCTACAGTAACTGCAGTAATAAGAGTAAATAATCCATCTACTAAATCGGTTTTCACGCCAGCAAGACGAGCCATAACTGGATTTATGGAATTATATAAAAGTGCGTAGTAAAAATAAAGTGAAACAATTGTTACAATTATAAATATACCTAGTACTATAAATACATCCTCTTGGCTTACAGTCGTTATGGATCCAAACATAAAAGACTCAAAAGTAGAGCCACCAGGTGTAAAATCTGATAAAATTGCAGCTATTGCTATACCAGTACTCATAACTATAGCAGTTGCCATATCGCCAAACCTATTAAATTTCCTACGAATAACTTCTATCATAAAACTTGCTATAACACAGATTATTAGAGAAGTCCAAAGGGGATTAATTCCAGCTATAAGACCGATTGCAATACCTGCTAAAGACGTATGACTTAACGCATCGCCTATCATAGCAGTTTTTCTATTAATCATAATTATCCCAATCATTGGAATTATAATAGATAACATTACTCCGACGATAAGGGAACGAATCATAAAACTATACTCAAACATAAATTCTCCCCTCTTTTAAATGAACTGTCTTAGTAACAAAACTATCTAATAACTCCATCTCATGACTAATAATCAAAATTGTGATTTTATGAAAATCATTAAGATGATGTAAGAGATCTAGAAAATCAGCTTTATTTCTAGAATCAATTCCTACAGTAGGTTCATCTAGAATAAGTATTTCAGGAGATTTAACTAATGCACGAGCTATCATAACTCGTTGTTTTTGGCCACCTGAAAGACTATTAAATTGTCTTTCCAAAAGATCATTTATATTTAACATAGAAAATATATTCTCTACTTTTTTATAGCAATCCTTAGTGGGGCGATTAAAAAAAGAGAACTCATCATATAGATTTAAGACTACATATTCTTTGCATGTTATAGGGAAAGCTATATCCCAAGAATCATTATTCTGTGGGACATAGCCTATTCTATCGTATTTATTAAAATTTTCTATATTTTCTCCAAGTATCTTAATTTCTCCAGAGTCTTTTTTTAGCTCTCCAAGGATAAGTTTTATAAGAGTAGATTTTCCACTCCCATTTCCGCCAGAAATAGCTAAAAAATCTCCTTTATGAAGTTTTAAATCGACTCCATCAAGTACTGGAGTATTATTATAACCAAATTTAAGGTCGTTAATTTCTAATATATTCATGATTTAATTAAATCATAGATTGATATACTTTTTCAAGATTTTCTTTAATAATTTCTTGATAAGTTTTTCCTGCTTCTAAATCTTCATCAGTAGCAAATTCCATATTATCTAAAGTTTCTGTTTTTGCATTAATTTCATTAGCTAAAGTTTTAGCGCTCTTATCAGAGCCACCTTGTTCATAAAATACAGTATTTATATTTAATTCTTTAGCTATATCTATAGCTTCTTTAAGTTTTTGAGTTCCAGCTTCGTCAGTAGAAGTAATTCCAGTTAAAGCTTTTTGCTCTAACCCGAAATCATGAGCCATATAATTAAAAGCTGCGTGGTTAACAAAGAAGTATTTTTTCTCTGTTTTAGAGAATTTTTCTTCATACTCTTTTATTATTCCATTGAGCTCATCTTCCATAGCTTTAAAATTTGACATATAATATTCGCTATTTTCAGGATCAACTTCTGATAATTTTTCAGCTATAGCTTTAGCTTGGATAATTGCATTTTTAGGGCTTAACCAAGTATGTGGATCATACATACCGTGATTATGTTCGTGTTCGTGTTCATGTTCGTGTTCATCAGCTACTTCTTCATGTTCGTGTTCATGTTCGTGTTCATCAGCCACTTCTTCATGTTCATGTTCGTGGTCGTGTTCATCAGCCACCTCTTCGTGTTCATGGTCGTGGTCATGAGTGTGTCCTGGTTCTAATTTAGTTACTTCTTCAGTAGTATCTACGATTTCTATATCTGTACTAGATTTTACTGAATCCAACCATTCTTCCATACCAGCTCCATTAATAAAAATTAATTTAGAGTTTGATAATTCAGCGATTTCCTTAGCTGAAGGTTCCCATCCATGAGATTCTGTCTTTAGGTTAGTAAAAGATTTAACTTCCATTTTATCCCCAGCAATTTGTGAAGCTAGGTTATAAATAGGATAAAAAGATGTATAAACTACAGGTTTATCCATACTTACTTCTGTATTCTCTTTAGCGGTTTCACTAGGTGAAGAAGGCTCTTTATCTTGAGGTTTTGCTCCACCACAAGAAGTAAGTATCATACATAATGCGACTAACAAAAATAATTTCTTTTTCATAAATCCTCCAATAATTTATTATATATATAAAACTAAAAATAGTATATCATAATAATTGACAAATGCCAACAGTTTGCATCTATGAAAATTTTGTAATATATTAATTTTTTCTTAATTTTAGAGAGAATATATGTTGTATAATAGAA
>JASBZD010000098.1 GCA_029983595.1 Peptoniphilaceae bacterium | reverse complement strand
CTAGTCTTAGATTTTAGCTCATCAAAAAAGTCATATACTACTTCATTAAGTGGTAGGTCATAGTGAATAATAGCACGAGTTTCATCTAAATATTCAATATTTTTAAATATACCTCTTTTATTTTGGCATATTTCCATTACTGTACCGATATAATCTTTTGGTACCATAATGTTAGAAGATGTAATAGGTTCTTCCATATAATCTATCTCATCTTGGTCAGGTAAATTAGAAGGATTTTGGATTTCTACTACTGTGCCATCAGTTTTTACTACTTTATAAATTACAGAAGGAGCAGTAGTAATAATATCTAGATTAAATTCTCTTTCTAGTCTTTCCTGAATTATCTCCATATGAAGAAGTCCTAAAAATCCGCATCTATATCCAAACCCTAAAGCCTGAGAAGTCTCTTTCTCAAAAGATAAAGCAGCATCATTTACTTGAAGCTTTTCTAGTGCATCTCTTATAGCAGTAAATTCCTCCCCTTCAGCTGGATAAATACCACAGTATACCATAGAAACAGCTTCTTTATATCCAGGTAGAGCCTCGCTAGTAGGATTTGATTTATCTGTAATAGTATCCCCTACTCGAGCATATTTTACATCTTTTATAGATGCTGTAAAAAATCCTACCTCACCAGCATTTAAACTATCAGTTCTTATTTGGCCTTTAGAAACATAACCCACTTCATCTACTTCAAAACTCTCGCCATTAGCCATAAATTTAATTTGCATTCCAGGTTTTATTTTTCCATCAAAAACCCTAATAAAACAAATTACTCCACGATAAGCATCATAAATAGAGTCAAATAAAAGAGCTTTTAATGGAGCATTTTCATCTCCTGAAGGAACAGGAACTTTTTCTACAATAGCTTCAAGAACATCTTTTATATTAAGTCCAGTTTTGGCAGAAACTAATGGAGCATCTTCAGCATCAATACCAATAATATTTTCTACTTCATTTTTTGCCCACTCAGGATCTGCGCTAGGTAAATCTATTTTATTTATTACTGGCACGATTTCTAAGTCTTCATCTAGAGCTAAATATACATTCGCTAAAGTCTGAGCCTCTACACCTTGAGAAGCGTCTACTACTAAAATAGCCCCTTCACAGGCAGCTAAAGATCTAGACACCTCATAGTTAAAATCCACATGCCCAGGAGTATCGATTAAATTTAAAATATATTCTTCGCCATTATCAGCTTTATAATTTAATCTAACAGCTTTAAGCTTTATAGTAATTCCACGCTCTTTTTCTAGATCCATGCTATCTAAAACTTGTTCAGACATATCACGCTTTTCCATAGCACCAGTAAGCTCAATTAGCCTATCTGCTAGAGTAGATTTCCCATGATCTATATGAGCAATTATTGAAAAATTTCTAATATTTTTATTCATTCTTAATGTAAAACTCCAATCTTACTAAAAGGTGCATACCTATAAACCGCGATTCCTTTTATATCTTTATGTGAGATTTCGCCAAAAATTCTAGAATCAGTAGACTTATTAAATTGTCTATTATCCCCCATCACAAAATAACAATCAGGACTAATCACCCAGTAGCTTTCATATCCCTCTGCAATAGTTTCAATTCCCGGCTCAATATATGGCTCATCTATTTTTTGACTATTGACATAGACATTGCCATTTTCTATTCTTACCTCGTCGCCCTCTTTAGCTATAACTCTTTTAATATAATCATCACCAGGACTAATAGGAGATTTAAAAACTATAATATCTCCTACTTTTGGTTCTCTAAAATACATGCTAATTCTAGATGAAATAAGTTTATCTCCAGTTTCTAAGGTAGGATGCATAGAAGAACCCTCTACTCTAGTAGTATTAAAAATAAATGTACGTATTAAAAACGCCAGCGCAAAAGCTATAATAATAGTTAAAATCCAGCTTTTAGCTTCACTTTTTATGTATTCTTTTCTTTCTAAATTTTCGCTCATTAAAATACCTCGCTTAAACACTAATATTATAACATTTATCAAACTGTTTTTTAAGAAAATTTAATATATCTATTTATATAACGGATATGTAAAGAAAATTTTATAAACTAACTTGCGTTTTAAAAATAATTACTATATAATAGTTAGAGTTAAATTCTAAAAATTATAGACGGGGGTGCAAAAAGTGGCTAATATTAAATCTTCTCAAAAAAGAATCGAAATCGCTAGAAGAAACCAAGCTAGAAATAGACAAAATAGATCAGAAATTAAAACTATTATAAAAAGATTTGAAACAGCTATAGCTGAAGAAAATAAAGAAAGCGCTGCTGACTACTTAAAACTAGCTGAAAAAAGAATAAGACAAGCAGAATCTAAAAGTTTAATTCATAAAAATAAAGCTTCAAGAAAAATTGGTCAATTAACTAGACAATTTAATGAAGCATTTTAGCTAAATTAAGGACCTCACTTAGGAGGTCCATTTTTTTATGATGCTATTTTTATCACGAGATATTGTAATAATAAATATTCATCTTGAGATGAAGTCTTTATTAGCTTTTCTATATTATAAATCTCATTTAAATTATCTTTTACACTACATAAATCCGTCTTATACGCAGAACTCGCTACATTTTTAAATTCATAATCTGAAATAGAAATGACTTTTTTAATCTCGCTTTCTGCCTTTTGTTCATTTTTCATAGATATAAATTCATAAATATGTCGATATCTTCTACCTATCATATGAACAATACCAGCAACTGACTCATCTTTTAAATATAAATCATAAGTTATATTTAGAGATTCCCTTGGATTTTTATTAACTAGACTATCTAATAGATTGAAGATATTTGAATCAGTTTTTTTAGTTAATAAATGGTCTATATGAGATCTATTAATCTGTTCTCCATCGACATAATTAATCAGCTTATCTAATTCACTTTTTACTTCTAATAAATTGACATCAAGTCTCTTATTATTATATCCACTTAGCATTGCAAAATAAGAAATATCATTATTTAAAATAGTCTTGCCTGATTTTTTAATCGTAGATTCAATAAACTTATTAAAATCAAACTTATTAAGCTTTGAAAACTCCACAATATTTTTATTATTTTTAAAATATTTATAAAGTTTAGTAGTCTTTTTTAATTCATTTTCAAAATCTTGAAAAATTATTATAGTGTCATCAGAAATATTATCTAAAGTTTTAAAAAATTCATCATCAGATTTTGTTTTTTCATTTATATAAGTTAGTTCATCTATTACTATTACTTTTTTTTCCGTCATAAAAGGATAACTATCTGCTGCAGTATAAAAATTATCTAACTCCAGCTCTTTTCCATGCATTAGATAAAGATTAAAATCTCTATACATTTCATCTATATAATGGTCTATTATATATTCTATTGTCGATTCAATAATTAGACTTTCTTCACCAGTAAAAAGATAAGCGCCTTTTAAGTTATTTTCTTTTAATATTTTTTTAAAATCACTATATTTCATTTAAATTCCCATAATATTTTACATAATAAATTAGCATTAGAAATATTATACCAAAGAAAAAATAATTATCTAAATTATATATCATTCCTCGATTGTTATAAGTTTCATAATTTATATTTTCATTAATAATAAATCTAATCTCACCATCCTTATCAGTTCTAAAAACTTTTGAACCTACTATTTTAAGATTAGTTAAAGTCTCATCAGTAGGATGGCCATAACTATTCTTCCCCACTGAAATCACTGAATATTTTGGCCTAATTTTATTTAGAAAATCTATACCACTAGAATATTTTGAGCCATGATGTGCAACTTTTAATATATCTACTTTGCCTATATCATCTGCTATTAAATTTTCAGCCTCAAACCCAATATCTCCAGTAAGTAGAATTTTCTTTCCCTTAAAATTTATTAAAGTCACTAACGAGGACTCATTACCTTTTTCAAATTTATCATTAATATTTAAAAACTTTAAACTTAAGTCTTTATCAATATTTATAACCTGGTTATCTTTAGGATATAAAAGCTTTGCATCAGAGGATTTTATATATTTATAAATCTCATTTTCCTCATCATTAAAACCCGCCACAATATAATCTATATAATTTCTATCAATTAAAGTAGGCACGCCAGAAGAATGGTCATAGTCAAAATGAGTAAGAATCATTAAATCTATCTTATTTATTCCACGTTTTTCTATAGCCTTTGCAGTAACCTCTACTCCTGGATTAAAACTACTACCAGGACTTCCACCAGTATCTATCTGGATATATTTGTCTTTATAAATTATATAACTAGAATCACCTTGGCCTACATCATAAAATCCCATAATGAGTGGTGGATTTAGAGAATTTAATAAAAATAAAAAAGCTAAAAATGCTGAAAATAAATATATAGAGTGTCTTATTTTATAAATTATATTATGATACTTTTTACTTAGAATAATATATAAAAATATATAGTATAAAATAACAAAATTTATACTAGGATTTAGAATTCTTAGAGGAAAATTAAAATATTTCAAAAAATTTTTTATATAAAAATTCCCCATCTGAAAACTAATATCTATAAATTTATATAAGAT
>JASBZD010000097.1 GCA_029983595.1 Peptoniphilaceae bacterium | reverse complement strand
ATCCCTTCTAAGGGCAGGGTTAAGATTTTTGATCGCTCATTTTACTTTAAACTTTTTAATAATCTAGAATATGATAAAGAAGAGCTGGATCGTCATATTGATAATATAAAGTCAATAGAGCACATGTTATATGATGATCAGACGATTATTATTAAATTTTTCCTAAATATATCTAAAGAGACCCAAAAAGAGCGTATGGAAAAAATCGAAAATACCAACCGAAAGTCTTTTTATATGCAGGAAATAGATAAAATCCAAAATGAGAAGTTTGAAAAATATAAAGACCATATTGGTCATATTCTAGAAGAGACTGATTTTCAGCTTATCCCATGGAATATAATTGATGCTAATGATATCTCAAAAGCTTCTCGTGAAGTCATGGGGATTACTTTAGATGAACTTACTAAAGGGATAGAAAGAGTTGGAAACCAACGAACTGACGAGAAAAATATCACTCGTGAATATGAGGGCGCTCCTCAGATTATAGAGAATTTAGATTTAGATAAAGATATTTCTGATGAGGAATATAAAGAACTAAAAGATGAGCTTCAAAAACGTGCTGCAGATCTGATGTTTGAGTTTTATGATAGAGGTATTTCTCAGGTTTTAGTTTTTGAAGGGGTTGATGCTGCTGGAAAGGACGGCTCTATTAATAGGCTAGTAGGAGAGGTTGACCCTCGTCTTTATACTGTTCATGCTATTAGTGCGCCGACTGAGGAGGAGCTTAATCATCATTATCTATGGAGATTTTATACCAAGCTTCCGGATAATGGATATGCTGGAATTTTTTCTCGCTCATGGTATGGTCGCGTAATGGTTGAGAGAGTCGAGGGATTTGCGACGACTCGTGAATGGGATAGAGCATATGATGAAATTTTAGATATGGAGCGTCAGATTTACGAACATGGTTCACTAGTTATTAAATTTTTTGTAGTGATTGATAAAGAGACCCAGCTAGAGAGATTTAAATCACGAGAAGATACTCCTGATAAAAATTATAAGATTACTGATGAGGACTGGAGAAATCGCGATAAGTGGGATAAATATATCGAGGCTATGAATGAGATGCTAGATCGCACCAATGTAGATTATGCTCCATGGATAATCGTTGAGGGAAATAATAAAAAATATGCGAGAATAAAAGTTTTAAAAGAATATATAAAACTTTGTGAAGAACATCTTAAAAAAATTGATAAATAATGTAAAAATTTTATAATGAATTTAATCTAAGGTTTATTAAAGCCTCTTTTGTGGTAGAATAGTTGTATTGAAGCTACAAAGGGGGTTTGTTTTGATAGAAGTAAAAAATCTAACTAAAGAATATACGACTAAAAAAGCAGTAGACGATATAACATTCACAGTAGAGCCTGGACAGATTTTTGGATTTTTAGGGCCAAATGGTGCAGGGAAATCTACTACTATAAAATCTATTATCGGCCTAATTGAACCTACAAGAGGTGAGATTAGACTTAATGGAATTTCAATACATGAAGATGAATTAGAATATAAAAAACAGTTTAGCTATGTGCCTGATAATCCGGAGCTTTTTGAAAAATTGACTGGATATGAGTATATCAACTTTTTAAGTGATATATTTGGTGTAGATTCCAGCACCAGAGAAGAAAGACTGGAGTATTATCTAGGATATTTTGATATAAAAGACGCTATGGGAAACCAGATTATGACTTATTCTCATGGTATGAAGCAGCGTCTAGCTATTATTGGGGCTTTAATTAATGACCCTAATATTTTAATCCTAGATGAACCTATGGTTGGTCTAGATGCTAGAAGTGCTTTTAACTTAAAAGAAATTATGAGACAGAGAGCTGATAGTGGAAAAATAGTATTTTTCTCTACTCACGTTATGGATGTGGCACAAAATTTATGTGATGAAATCGCAATTATAAATCATGGTAAAATCATTGCGCGTGGTACATTTGATGAGATTAAGGCGCAAAGTCATAGAGAAGGTACTTTAGAGAAGATTTTCTTGGAGCTTACAGAAAATGAATAGTAGAATGGGTGCTTTAATAAAGAAGAGTTTTAAAGAGAGATATCTAGCATTTATTCCTGGACGTATTGTACCTGGAATGGCTAAAAATTATGCAGGAAGGCTAGCAACTTACATTCTTTCTTATGTGATGCTTTCGTACTTTTATTTCATTGCAGCTACTGGATTTGGCGAGATTTATCTAAATATAGCGGACACTCCATCGCTTTATTTTGCGATGTTTGGGGTCTTAGTAGGGATGAGTGTAGTTTTATTTCAGACTCATCAGATAATGACAGAGTTTTTTAGTACACGAGATAATTATATTATGCTTACTCTACCTATAAAATCAGAAGAGATATTAATGGGAAACTTCTTAGGAGATATTTTATCAGATTTTGACCATCTAATATTCCTAGCGATCTTATTATTTGTATATAGTAAGCATGCTACGCTTACTTTGCCGATAGTTTTATTATCTATTTTAAATTTCCCGATGCTAGTAGTTATTCCTAAGGCGATAATTACGATATTGATATTATTATTAATTAGAGGTACTAGATTCTCTAAATTTGATAAGTTTTTTACAGTCTTTAGATACCTAGTTTCGTTTGTGCTACTTGGGGTGTTTTATTATTTTATGTTCTCTAAAAATGGAACTATGAATATAGAAGAACTTACCCAAAATCAGATGGTAGTTAAATCCGCTGAAAGTTTAACAAACTTTTTATTCCAATCTAGAATTTATGGAAACTCTGTAGTAGGTACTCTACCTCAAAATTTAATCAGCACACTTATATTATGGGCTATAGGTATAGCTCTTATGGTAGTTTTAAAAGCATTAGGAAAAGCGTTTTATAGAGATACTCTAATGGTAAAAGATGCTAGCTCTGACGCTAAACCAAAAGCTAAAAAATCTAAAGTTGCATCATTTAAATCTAGCTCAAAAGTTCAAACTATTGCAAAACATGAGTTTCAAAATATAACATCTGATATTGCATTTTTATCACCTATGATAGTTACAACGATTATGTTTTTTGCTATATCATTTGGAGCATCTAAAGAGTTATTATCTGAAAACCCAGACTTTTTTAGTAATCTAGACTCACATATGATGTTTATATATTTTATTATTGGTCTTGGATCGGGACTATTTATCTGGATATATAGCCAGTCTACTAAAGGAGCATTATCAAGAGAAGGAACTAAGTTCTATTTATTCCAGACTCTACCGATATCTCCAAAAGATCACCTAAATGGGAGAATACTAGGTACACTTTATCTAACTTTACTATATAATGGAGTTTTATCGCTAGTATTTATGTTTATGTATAAGACACCACCAGTAGGAGCCTTAATAGTTTTTCTAGGTTCGTTACTAGGCTCCCTAGTGGCGAATATGGTAAGTCTATATCAAGGGACATTTAATATAAATATACATTGGACTAAACCTTCTGAAATAGCCCAAAGCCGTGGAGCTAGAGCGTTTGTAGATATGATAATAGCTATGGTCGTGATGGGAGTTATAATAGGAGGTTCATATTTAGTTTACGATAATACCAATGAGATAGTTACTACTGTCGTGGTAATAATATTTCATTTAATAATATTTGCTATATTTTACAATCTAGCCTTAAAAAGATATAAAAAAGGCTTTAAAGATATTTAATAATATGATATAATCAAGTCACTCATTAAGAGAAGTGGAGGGAATGGGCCCTATGAAACTCGGCAACCTTATAAAGGTGCTAAATCCCACAGAGTAATCTGAAAGATGAGTAGCAAATATGTAATTTTGCCGCTCTTTTCAGGGCGGTTTTTTTATAGCTATAATTTAAAAACCAATAAAATTATAAAGTCAAAAAGCTTATAAACTAAAGGGGGAAAAATGACAAAAAGATATTTTACATCAGAATCAGTAACTGAAGGACACCCAGATAAAGTATGCGATCAGATTTCTGATGCGATACTTGATGCGATTTTAAAAGAAGATAGAAACGCGCGTGTAGCTTGTGAGACAATGGTATCTACTGGGATGGTAGTTATTACAGGGGAAATCACAACTAGCGCATATGTAGATTTTCAGACTATAGTGCGTGATAAAGTAAAAGAAATAGGTTATACTAGAGCGAAATATGGATTCGATGGAGATACTTGTGCTGTATTATCAAGCGTTAAGGAACAATCTGCTGATATCGCAATGGGCGTAGATAGAGTAGATTCAGAAGACTATCGAGATAGATTTGGGGCAGGGGACCAAGGACTTATGTTTGGGTTTGCGTGTAATGAAACTCCAGAACTTATGCCACTTCCAATAAGTCTTGCTCATAAATTATCTAGAAGATTAGCAGAAGTAAGAAAAGATGGCACGCTTGAATACCTTCGTCCAGATGGCAAGACTCAAGTAACAGTAGAGTATGATGATTTTACTGCTATAAGACTAGAAAATATAGTAGTATCTACTCAACATGACGAGCACGTAACATTAGACCAAATCAGAAAAGATATTATAGAATACGTTATAAAACCAGTCGTGCCAGAAGAAATGATAGATGAT
>JASBZD010000096.1 GCA_029983595.1 Peptoniphilaceae bacterium | reverse complement strand
TAAGTAGTATTTATTATCAGTTGGTGTAAGCATGTGTTTTATTCTCTTTTAATAATTATTACAAATTTATAAAGGAGGATTTCTCACTATGGCTAACGGTAAAGTTAAATGGTTTAATAGCGAAAAAGGATATGGATTTATCACTACTGAAGAAGGTGAAGATCTATTTGTTCATTTTTCTGAAATTCAAGGTGAAGGATTTAAAACTCTTGATGAGGGACAAAGTGTAACTTTTGATATTTCTGAAGATGAAAGAGGCCTTAAAGCTACTAACGTAGTTAAAGAATAATGATACTGCGATGATCTAGTTCATCGCTTTTTTTATATTTATTTAATATAGGAGGATATATGGAAAAGTTAAAACTGGGGTTTGGCTCTGATCATGCTGGATTTTTATTAAAAGAGACTTTAAGAGAGTACCTTTCTCAAAAAGGCTACGAATGTGTAGACTATGGTACTACTTCAGAAGATAGAGTGGATTATCCAGATTATGGGAAAAAGGTAGCTATAGCTGTGAAAAATGGCGAGGTAGATAAGGGGATTCTAGTTTGCGGCTCTGGTATAGGCATTGGAATTAGTGCTAATAAAATAAAGGGCATTAGATGTGCTATGGTTTCAGAAAGTTATTCTGCAGCTATGAGTGTCAGACATAATAATGCCAATATGATTTCTCTAGGTTCTAGAGTAGTAGGTGAAGATGTGGCGAAACTTATTGTAGATTCATTTTTAGAAGCAGAGTTTGAGGGTGGTCGTCACGCGGGTAGAGTAGATAAGATTTGTGCTATAGAAGAGGAGTAAAAATGAGAGATTTAATTGTTATCGGTGGTGGAATAGCTGGAGTGAGTTCTGCTTTATATGCTAAGTCTAGAGGTTTAGATGTTCTAGTTATTGAAAGAGATAAGATAGGCGGACTTATTAGAGGTGCATCTAAAGTAACTCATTTTGCTTCATTAGTCGTAGCTGAAACAGGAGAAGAGTTTTCTAAGAGATTAGAGTCTCAGCTAGAAGATATGAATATTGAAGTGGCCTATGAAAATGTTGAAGATCTTAAAAAATCTGACGATCTTTTTATAATCAAAACAGATAAAAATTCATATGAAGCTAAAAAGATCGTTGTAGCTTCAGGCTCTACACCAAAAGAGTTAAGCGTAGATAATAAAGGTCATAAATTTTATCATTATGGAAATGGGGCAGAGGATCTAGTAAAAAATAAAACTGTTATAGTTAATGGTGGGTCTGATGGTGCGTGTAAAGAGGCTATATATCTTTCAAAATTTGCCAAAGAGGTACATATTGTGCAGATTATGGACAGACTTATGACTATTGATGAGTTTAAATCTATTATTGAATCTTCAGATAATATAATAGTTCACACTAGTAGCGAATTATTAGATATAAAAGATGAAGAAGGAATAATAACTTCTGTAAATCTTACTGATGGGGAAATCTCTGATTCTGACGGAATTGAGATTTTTGTATCTATTGGTCAGTCTGGAAATTCTGAGTTTTTAGATGATAATTTTGAAATAACTGATGGTTTTGTAAAAACTGAGGTTATTTCTGATATAGATGGGCTATATTTTGCGGGAGATATTAGAGTAAAACCAGTTAGACAGCTAGCTACAGCTGTGTCAGATGGATGTATAGCGGGGATAGAAGCGGCGAAATAATGAATATACAAATTTTTGGAAGAAAAGATTTTGATACTAAAAAAGCTGAGAGATTTTTTAAAGAAAGAAATATTAAGTTTCAGTCAATTAACTTAAATGAGAAGGAAATCTCAAAAGGCGAATTAAAAAGCGTCTTAGATTCTGTGGATAGTGTGGATAACTTATTAGATCCAAAGTCTAAAGATAAAGATTCTCTAGCTTTAATAAATTACTCACCTGAATCGACAAAGTTTGAAAAAATTTTAGAAAACCAAAGCGTTTTAAAAGTTCCGATAGTGCGAAATGGAAAAAAAGCTACTGTCGGAGTAGATGAAAAGACTTGGAAAAAATGGATAGAAGAGGCGTAATCTCATCTATCTTTTATTTTGAAAAAATTTATAAAAAATAGAAGAACCTAAATTCTTCTATTATATATCTATTTTATATCATGTTTTATTTATCTTTTCTAGTATTTAAAATTGTTCTTATAGCTGGAGTTGCGATAATTACTGCTACTATCGCCTCAGGAATCCCTGATGTAATAGCGATACCGCCTATTACAACTTTTGCAGCATCCTTAGTTCTTCCTATAGATTCCATATATCTTTCTCCATAGAAAATATAAAGATTAGTTAAAAAAATCAGAGTATTAGTAAGAGATCCTAAAAGCGCAGATGCAGCAATTGGGAAATCATAATTTAGTTTTTTATGCGTATAATATAGCATATATGCACTTATTAAGAATAAAATAATTCCTAAAACTAGAGATTTAGTGTTAACGCCCATATTTTTTATTATTATAAATGCAGAAAATCCTAGACATATAATCCATATTATATATGACAAAATTTTTGTAGTATTAGGACTTATTTTTTTTAGTCCCCTATATGAATAGCCAGCTACTACACCGATTAATACTCTTGGCAAAATCGAGATTAAGGGATTTAATAAAAATGGCGTCATTACAGTAGGTGCCATTATAGCCCTAAGCATCGATGACAGTCCAAATATAAGTCCTACCATAGAGCCTATAAATGGTCCTCCTATTACCGCGGCGATTATTACTGGTATATGTAAAGTTGTAGCGTTAATTATGCCTAAAGGAATTAGGCCAAGTGGGGTAAATGATAAAGCTATAGTAAGTGCTCCAAAAACCCCTATTAAAGTTAAGTTATTAGTAGTTTTTCTCATGCCCATATTATAACCTACTTTACATGAATTTAATATAGCATAATTTTTAATAAATTTGGGTAATCAATATATATTAAGTATAAGAGAGGTAAAAAAAATGGCTAAAGAAAAATATACTGTACATAATGGCGAGGAACATGAAAAAGCGAAAAAAATAGCAGAGCAAGTAAAAAGTACAAGAGATGATAAGAAAAAGATGGAGTTATTTCATGAGTTTTACGCTATGATCGATGGTCATCACACTGCTGAAGAAAAGGTGGTATTTCCATACCTGATGGAAAAAGTTGAAACTGATGAGGATAGAGATTTAATAAATGAGATGATTGAAGAGCATCATCTGGGAATGTACCAATTTAGCGTAGTTAATAAAACTTTTTTAGAAAATGAAACTTGGGATCCTAAATTTAGTGTGCTTTTTGAGGTTTTAGAACATCATATGGACGAAGAAGTTGAAGAACTTATGCCTCTAGCTAAAAAGATTTTATCTGAAGAGGAAGATATTGAGCTTTGTGAAAAGTTTGAAGAAGTAATGAAAGAAGCAAAACAAGAAAGAATGGATTATCTAAAAAAATAATATGAAAAAAGTAGTCGGGATAGATATAGGTGGCACCAATCTCAGAATTGGGATAGTAGATGAAGATCTAAATATTCTAAATAGCCGAAAAAACTCTAGTAGATTTTTAGCTGAAAAAGATGGATATAAAAATCTACCTGAGATTATAAGAAAATATATAAATGAAACTTCAGAAGGAGATATAGCTGGAGTTTCTATAGGTGTGCCATCATCTGTAAGTCCCGATAGAAAAACTGTTATTTTAGCACCTAACTTAAAAGGGCTTAGTGGTATTAATTTAAAAGATTATCTATCTAACGAGCTAGAACTTCCCATTATTTTAGATAGAGATGTCAATAATCTTATTTTAAGCGATCTAGAAAGCATAGATAAAACGCATAAATATAAAAATATTATCGGTATTTATATAGGTACTGGTTTTGGCAATGCAATGATGATAGATGGAAAAATCTATCGAGGTAATAATGGAATGGCGGGAGAACTAGCTCATATTCCATTTCCAGGAAGTGATAGACTTTGTGGATGTGGAAAAATTGGCTGTGTTGAGGCTGAAGTATCTGGAAAGAGATTAGAAAAAATCAACGAAGAATATTTTCCAAATACGCCAATTGAAGATATTTTTTCATTTCATAATGAAGAGCCAATTATGAAAAATTTTATTAAGAATATGAGTTTTCCAATAATTACAGAGATAGTTATGCTAGATCCTGAGCTAGTTATTTTATCTGGTTCGATTTTTAATATGAATGGATTTCCAAAAGAGATATTAATTGAGGATATTAAGGCAGGATTATCAGAGACACAGCTTAAGAATTTAGACTATATATTTTTACCAGATAATAATGATAAAGGAATTTTAGGTGCGGCAATTTCATTTTTTAGTTAATAATAAAATAAAAATTATGGTATAATATAGATATGTAAAAATTTAATTTTACAGCCCAACCCGATGAGAGACTTTTTGTCTCTTTTTTTATTAAATGGAGAAGATATGATTTATTTTGATTATGCAGCGACATCGTTAAAAAGACGCGAGATTTTAGAATATATACTTGATAATAAAGAAATTTTTGATGGAAATCCAGATAGTTTACATAAATATGGGCGAGAATCTAAAAAAATATTAGAGAATTCTCGTATAA
>JASBZD010000095.1 GCA_029983595.1 Peptoniphilaceae bacterium | reverse complement strand
TAGAAGAAAATAAAGAATATATAATCGAAAACTCAATGGAGATTATTAAACCAGATGGCACTAAAAGAACTGTAAAAATGTCTCCTAATAGAGTAACGCTTGAGAATGGTAAAGCGATAGACTCATCAAATCCATTAACTTATACTAAAAAACCTAACGCGCTATATCATGTAGACTATAATGCGACATTTAAAGAAAATAAAGACCCAAGTGGAAATATCAAGTCTCTAGATTGGACAGTTACGATAGATGGTGACAAATCACTAGGACCTGATGTAAAAGACTTATCACAACTAGGCCTAATAATAAACTTTACAGGTCCATATGGATCAGGCTTAGAAGGCCCGGAAAATATCTTAGTAAATGGTGAGGTAGTACCAGATAAAGAATTTACATCTAATGAAATATCTGACCCGCATGTAGATTATTCGTATAACTATAAACCTATTGGAAACGAAGGTAGAAGAAAATATGTAATAACATTTACTACACCTGTATCTAATAATGAAGGTACACATGTACTAGATATAAATTACACATTAGCCAATGTTCAAAATTACGACGGAGGAGCTGGTAGAGTAGGAAGAAGAAGCATTACAGACTCTACAGAGACTCCAGATGTAATAAAACAGCTACCAGGTGCTAAAACTCTTATAGTAGGAGAGTATGACGAAAAAGATAAGACCAGAGCACACTGGACGATTTCAGACTCTACAGAAACTAAAGACCTTGAAGGTCTATTACCAAAAAGTTCAATAACTATAGCTAACCAAGAGCTAGAAGGGGCTATAAGAGCCACAACTTACTCTAGAGATAGTAATGGTAAAATGAGAAAAGATGGTGAAACTACATTTAGTAGCCTATCTGAAATAAAGAAAGGCGTATATCCAGTAGGAGCTAATAAACCTGGTACAATAGTAGTTTATGACTTTTATACTAAAAACCTATCTACAACAGAGAAACCATCCGTTACAATAGATGGCGAAAAAGCAGAACTTGGGTTATTAGGTAAAGACTTAACTATAAAAACTGAATGGAAAAAATCACTTGGAGATTCTGTTCCTCCATATAAGATGTATCTTGTATCTGATGAAGTAGACGAAAACACAGGTGCCACTGAAAAAGTAATAAAAGAGATACCTGTAGAATTAAATGGTTCTACTCATGAGATAAAATTAGAAAACCTTCCACAGTGGACTACTGATAAATATGGAAACCCTAAAAAGATAAATTATTATATAAGACAAGAGCTTCCAGATAAAAAGACTGATGGAGATGCGACAAATAATCAGATAGTTAGTACGTATTATCTTGAAAGATCAAAAAACTACGATCCAGAAACTAATACTATCACAATAAAAAATGAAGTATTAAAAAATCAGATGATGGTAGAACAAAAAAATTAAATGACGGACAAGGTAATGCTCTATGGGATAACTCATTCGAACCTAGAGATATAACTATCCGTAAGTTTGCAGATGATGGAAAAACTCCACTAGCAGGAGCGACGTTTGAACTTAAAACTTCAGACTCAAACGCATTAGGAGATGCTTATAGATCATATACAGGCACAACAGACTCTAATGGTTATGTTACTTTCTATGATGTAGAGCCAAATGATTATGGAAAAGCTGCTAGATATATCCTTACTGAAACTAAGGCGCCATCTGGATATATAAGAAATAGTAAATCAGAAATAGTAACTGTAGACTCACATGGTAGAGTATATTGGGAACCAAGCTCTAATATCCTAAATACTCCTAACCCACCACACTATACAAGAGTTTTAAAAGAATATAAATCTGACACTACATTCCAACAAGAAAAAAGAGGGCCATTAACCACTATTCAACAATTTGTTGGGGTAGATAAACGTGCTAATAACGTAGATGGGGAGGACTTTAACGAACAAAATACAGAAGCCAACTATTATGTAGTTATCAGTAAAGATGGTGCTGGCACTAAATCTAATAGCAGTAAATTACTATTCGATGTAGGAAAAGATGCTACTATAAATTATATAGATATAAAAGATTTCCACACTTATAAAGGATGGGAAAAAAATCCTCCTATTAAAGAAGCTAAGAAGAAGTTTGAAAATAAAACTTTTACTTTACAAGATTTTGAAACACTGCCTTCAGCTAATCTAATTACTCACGATGGAAGAAATATATTACCTACTATTCACCAAGATGGGCATAAAGCAGATATTTTATTCGATAATAAAAGATTTGAAAGTGTGCCATTATCTGAAAGAGAAGGAGCTGGATGGACTTATATAGTAAAAGTTAACGTAACTATAGATAACGCTAATGCAGTAAAACCTAAAAACTTCACTTATAAACTTACAGATAGAGGATCATCTGGAAATTATGAAGATCGTGAAATGACTGGTTCTATTGTTCTGCCTGCAGTTAAAAAGGTAGATCTTTCTATTCCGGTAGATCCAATAGAGATGACTAATGAGCCAATTCCAGATGCTTCAGTAGCTCTTACTAAGACAGATAAAGACAATAAGAGATTAAAAGGTGCTACATTTACTATAGAAGATGAATCTGGAAATATATTTGATATGGAAGTATCAGATGATAATGGAGATATAGTATTTGATGATCTAAGACCGGGAACATACTTTATTAGAGAAACTAAAGCTCCAGAAGGATATCAAAAAACTGGAAACTATTTTAAGGTAGTGGTAACTAATGAAGAGGAAAAAGATGAAAAAACTGGTCAGATAAATAATATAAGAAAAATTAGATACCAAGAATATGACCAAAATGGAAATAAGATTGGTGCTGAGGGAGAAGGTAACTCAGTAGCGACTGGTAAATCAGATAATGACCTTAAAAAAGGTATATTTATTCCTGAAACTCCTACTATGACTATCACTAGATGGGGTAAAGGTACAGATGGCAAAATCAGATCTATCGGAGAACACCCAAATGGAAACCCTGGTGTATATGACTTACTAATAAATGAAGGGGTAGAATTCCAGACAAAAATCAGATTTAATAAATCTGTACAAGGCGATAAGTTCTCTATTAAATTTGACGATAAGCTTAATCTTACTTTTACAGTAAATAAATTCCCAGATATCACAGATAAAAATGGAGATATCATAGCTAAAGCTGGAGTATTTAATCCTGATACTAATACTATCACTTATACAGTGACAGACTATTTAACTAAACATCACTATGACTTTGTGGAAGCTGATCTTACTATCCGTGGTATTACACTTAATAGACAAAAATATAAAGATTTATCTGGTACATTTAACACTGGATATATATTAAGAGATAACTTGGTAGAAACTACATTTAGCAGTCAGTTTGCTGATGGGACACAAGATTCACAAAGATTTAGAGCAGATAATTATAACGTACCAGTAAACTTTGGTGACTATGCAGGTAAGTATGTAAAATATGGTACAAACTATTCTCAAACATACTTTAAAGATGAAGCTACAGGTAAGATTTATAAAACTTACGCTCCAGGTAGACAAAGATATATTAAATATATCGCATACTATAACGCTAACGACCAATATGTAAGAAACGATGGTACATGGCCAAGGGTTCAATTTATCTGGAAAGAAAATATGAATCTAAAAGAGTTTAGAGTATATGATGTGCCTTATGAAATAGGTAACGACTATAACAGAGTAGCGATGCCGACATCTTATGGTATAGAGCCTGAAACTGACACATATATAAGAAATGGTAGAGAACGTAGTTATGATAAAATTTTAGATCTTAAAACAGGTAATCAAGATTTAATCGGCAGCACTGCTCACACTAACTATAGATATATACCGGGAAATAATGCAAAAGTAGTAGGTCCAGAAATATTAAATCCAAAACTAGAAATGGATTTAAATACAAATCATATAAATACAGAAAATATAAAAAACCCTAGATATAGAGATGGTAAGGTATTTGAGTTTGATTTTGCAGTTGCTAATGAAGATAAAGATTTTTATGACCAATACTATGGTCTAACTATGTATACTAGACAATGGCTAGACGATTATGGAGTATTAAATAGCCAAGGGTTTGGACATGCGTTTATTGGTGAGCTAAATGATGCAACAGCTGAAGGAGCTCAATATATACCGCCGAATCCAAAACCAGCCAATATAAACTTTACTAACGATATGTTTAATCCAGGACGCTTTATAATTAATAAAACTGATAATGCTAAGACTGAAGCTGAGAAAAGACAGCTTCAAGGAGCACAGTTTATATTAAGAAAAGGCGATAAAGATGGAGAGATTATTAAAAATCTTACTACTGAATCAGATGGTAAAATATTCTCAGGAGATCTAGAGCCAGGTAATTATACTCTAGAAGAAGTAAAAGCACCTGATGGATATAAAATTGGCGAAAAAGATACTTGGAAAATCGAGATAGATGAAAAAGGCCAAGTAAAAGTTGATGGTAGAACTATAAAAAATATAACTGAAACTGTAGATGATGGCATTGATAAAAGCTATAGCTATAATAGTTCAGAGAAAACTATAAAAAATATCAAATATAGAGATAATTCAGGTCCTGCAGGTTCATATGAGACTTCAATAGCCTCAATGGGAAATGATGAATATCTAATTACCACAACAGTAAATGG
>JASBZD010000094.1 GCA_029983595.1 Peptoniphilaceae bacterium | reverse complement strand
CATCTGAACTAAAATAAGAGTTTCTAACTCCAAAATTTATACCATCTATTTTATCTTGGTCTAAAAACCTAGAATCATATAACAAGTCATTAATCGCATATTTATCATTAATTGAGATAATATAAATTCCACGGCTAATTTTTTCGCCAATAATCACATCTAATGAATAATTCTTTAGTAAACTAAAAATTCTTCTTGCTACACTTGCATTTTCTGTATAAAAATCTAAGCTATCTTCGTTAACTTTAGAAATCAATCGAGTATAAGCCATAAGCTCAGAAAGTTTTTCTTTAGAAGATTCAATTTTAATTTTAGAGACTTCATTTTTTATATCGTCTGTGAAGCTCATTAAAAATCTTCTCTTTCATTAAGTTTTATAGCTTTTTTTATAATATTTTTTTCGTTTTTGTGTATTAAAATCTTAAGCGCTAATTTTGAATCTACATATCTTGCTTCTCTAAAGCCCTCTTCTTTCTGTGGATATAAGTTCTCGTCACTAGCATACATCGTAAACCAGTGGACTGTTTTTTTAGATTTTCTCTTTTTTTGGAAGTTAAAGTACTGGTAGTCTATAGAATCGATATAAATACCTAAAATAGCATCAACGCCACTTTCTTCTTTTACCTCTCTTAAAGCAGTATCAGAAATACTTTCCCCTTCCTCTCTATGACCTTTTGGAAGAACCCATCCGCCGCTTTCTTTACGAAGCAATAATATTTTGTCAGAATTAAAAACTACGCCACCGGCACTTATTTCTAACATTTTTTATCTCTTCCTCTTTAAAGTCTTATTTATTTTTAGCTATACAGTTATAATATAGCATTTAACAAGGTTTTTTGCAAGCGATTTCTCAAGCATGCATATTTTGAATCTGGTCAAATATCTTTAATAACTCTAAATAAATATTTTCAGAATTAGTCCTTACAAATCCATCCTTAGTCGTAATAAAATCTCCAGTAATAAGCTCTATACCTAGATTTTCTAATTTTTCAAAATCATCATCAGATGGAATAACTTGAAATGACTCCTCAAGAGAATATTTATCTACAAAACTTTCATCTAATAAAGTCGTATTAGCAAAACAATAATCTATAATCCCCTCGCTTGAATGTTCAATAATTGCTTTTATATGATCATATACTGTGTAATTATCCGTCTCACCAGATTGGGTCATTAAGTTGCAGACATAAACTGTTTTAGCTTTAGAATTAAATATACCTTCACATGTATTTTTTACTAAAAGATTGGGAATGACAGAAGTATATAAAGATCCAGGACCTAAAATAATTAAATCCGCATTATTTATAGCATCTAAAGCTTCATCGAGTATATTAGTATTCTCTTTTTCTAAATACATCTTCTTTATTTTAGAGTTTTCTTTTTTAGAAAATAACGGTATCGCAGATTCTCCTATATATTTTTTACCATTTTCTAATTCTGCAATTAAGTCCATCTTCTCTAAAGTAACTGGAAGCACGCGACCAGTAATATTTAAAACTTTACTAGCTTCTTTTACTCCAATCCCAAAATCAGAATAAATATCTCCCATCGCAGCAATAAATAGGTTTCCAAAACTCTGACCTTTTAAATCTCCTTTAGTAAATCTATATGAAAAAAGTTTTTCCATAGATTCTTTTGTGTTTGAAAGTGCTAATAAACACGCTCTTATATCTCCAGGTGGCAAAATCCCAAGATCTTGTCTAAGCCTTCCTGAACCTCCCCCGTCATCTCCTACGGTAACTATCGCCGTAATATTTGGTGTATATTTTTTTAATGTGTATAGGAGCGTAGATAATCCAGTTCCCCCACCTATAGCAACTATTTTTTCATATCTTTTCATAAATTTTACTCTACTTTTATATCTCTATGGGATACCACTACGTTAATCCCCATTTCTTCAAATCTTTTAGCTAACTCTTCAGAAATAACTACAGATCTATGTTTACCACCGGTACAACCTATCCCGATAGTTACTTCTCTCTTTCCTACCTCTTCAAACTCTGAAAAAACATAACCTATAAAATCTATAAGTCTTGATAGATAATTTTCTGTCTCAGAATCAGAAAAAACATAATCTCTTACTTTACTATCAAGTCCAGTTTTTGGTCTAAGTTCTTCATTATAGTATGGGTTTTTTAAAAATCTTAAATCAAATACAAAATCGGCATCTAGTAAAATTCCATTCTTAAACCCAAATGAAATTATTGAAAGCTGACTAGATCTATTTATACCGGCATTAAGAAGTTTTTCAACCTGGTTTCTAAGTTCATGAGTAGTAAGTCTAGATGTATCTATATAATAATCTGACTTATCCTTTATAAATTCTAGCTTTTCTTTTTCTTCTTTTATAGCATTTAGGATATTTCCATCGTGAGACAATGGGTGCGGCCTTCTATGTTCTTTATAACGTTTTATAACAGTTTCATTATCCGCATCTAAGAAAATAACTTTTGTTTCTATGTTTTTATCTTCAAGCCTTTTTAAATCATCAAAAAAATTTCCAATAAACTCCTGTGTCCTAATATCGACAACTACAGCAAGCTTATTAGATCTATTATTCGAATCTGCATAAAGCTCTATAAAATTCCCGATAAGACTAGGAGGGATATTATCCATCGCATAATATCCTAAATCCTCCGCTAAATCTAAAACAGTAGTCTTTCCAGCTCCACTTATTCCCGTTATTACTAAAAGTTTAATTTTCTTATCCATTTTAACACCTAAATTTTATCCCCTAAATTAATTCTTTTACTAAATAGACTATCTATCTTCTCCGACGATTTTTACTTCAGGCTCCAGCTCTATCCCACTTTTTTCATAAACTACTTTTTTTACTATCTCTATAAGTTCTATCACATCTTTATAAGTTGCGTTATCATGATTTACTAAAAATCCAGTATGTTTATCAGATACCATCGCCCCTTTATGCTTAAATCCTTTTAGACCAGACTGATCTATTAAAAGTGAGGCATAAGAATCTTTTGGGCGTTTAAAAGTACTACCAGCAGAAGGCATCTCTAGAGGTTGTTTTGAGGTTCTCTTAAAAGTTACATCATCTACTACTTCATCTATTTCTTCTTGAGGTTTTTTTATTACTTTTATATGGCATCCTAAAACTATATAATTTTTATCCATAACTGCACTATGGCGATATGAAAAGTCCATATCTTCACAAGGTATCTCTTTAATTTCTAGATTTTCATCTATAACTCGTACACTAGTTACAAAATCTTTAAACTCTGATCCATAAGCTCCAGCATTCATAACGATAGCTCCACCGATAGAACCAGGAATTCCAGAAACTCGTTCCATATTAGACATAGAATGAGCCTGAGCAAATTTCGAAACTGCATTAATCGTATTTCCAGCTCCAGTATAAAGATCTTCACCATCTAATGAGATTTCAGTTAACGCATCATAAATACAGATAACGACACCTCTTATCCCACCGTCAGTTACTAATAGATTAGAGCCGCGTCCTAAAATAAAATATGGCTTTTCTTTATCTTTTAAAAATTTTAATAATTTTACAATTGACTCCTCGTTCTTTGGCTTAACAAAAATATCAGCTGGCCCACCTATCTTAAAAGTCGTATGATTTTTAAGTGGCTCATCTTTTAAAACTTCACCTATATCAAGGTTTTTTATATCTTCAAATAACATTTATATCTCCAATTTATTTTATATTATAATTATACTCAAATTTAAATAAAAAAATCGCAAAAATATGTCTCTTGCGAATTTTTTACATGAATATACATTAATATGTAAAGCTATAATTAGCTTTAGTCTCTATATATTTAAGCGCCTCATCCTTTGATTTATCTAAAGACGCCGCAACTTCTTCTAAAAATATCTCCATTGACTTTCTGTAGAAATTTTCATCAATAGCCCCGATTTTTTTATTTTCTTTTTCTAGAACATGTCGCTTTTTGTCTATCGATATACTTAGTTTTAGGATATCTTTAATATCCCCTGAATTTAATAAATCCTCATAGATTTTAGTCATTTGCTTAGCATTTATATCCAATAAAGGCTCAATTTTATTCTGTTTTAGCTCTATTATAACCCTATCGATCTCATCTTTAGATACAATTTCTCTGATATTTTCTATATCTTTGTTTAAAGGTACATAATTAACTCCGTTTTTAAATACACTTTCCATAACATAAAACTTTTGATCTAAATCTTCTAAAAAGTCTAGCGTCGTTATATCAGTGATTCTACAGACACCGATATTCTTATATAATACTAGATCGCCTTTTTTAAACATATTTACCTCACTTTTTTTCTTGGAGCTAATTATCTATCCTTCTTTAAGTTTTAATCTAAATTTTAAAATCCCGGTTTTCCTAAAAGTTTAAACATATTTGACTTATATTTTTCTACTCCTGGCTGATCAAATGGATTTACGCCTAGCATATATCCAGAAACTGCACAGCTTCTTTCAAAAAAGTAGAAAAGTTCACCTAAATTATATTCATCTAACTTTTCTAGTTCTATAACGATATTTGGAACATCACCTTCCACATGAGCATCTAATGTACCTTGAAAAGCTTTTTTATTAATTTCAGAAAGCTTCATTCCACTTAGATAATTTAATCCATCTAAATCATCTTCTGAGGATTTTATAACTATATCATCTTTATATTCATTAACCAT
>JASBZD010000093.1 GCA_029983595.1 Peptoniphilaceae bacterium | reverse complement strand
TAACAACATTTTTATAATCTATAATTTCTGGATATTTAGAATAAAATCCTATTTTCTTATCTTCGAGCATCATCTTAGATATAGGTAAAATCTCTGATTTATCAGCTATTTTATAGCCTAACTTCCTAGAAAATTCATCTACAGCCTCAATCTCATGGTTGTCAGTAGATGTCGTAATTACTGGATTTGCATCTAATATTCTAGCGACTTCTCTAGTAAGTTCATTTGCTCCGCCTAGATGGCCAGATAATAAAGAAATAGCATTTCGACCCATATCATCCACTACTACTATAGCGGGATCTTTATCTTTCGTCGTAATTAAATCTTTTATATATCTAATAGCTATCCCAGTTGAGGAAATAAATATAAAACCATCGCGATTATTCCAATTATCTTTTACATAGTCTTTTAGTTTAAAATCTACATCTGAAGAATTTAGATGCTCAGAATTGTCTATTTTTAATTTTAAATTTTCACCTATATCTTTTCCATAGATACTAAAACTTAGAATAGTTATCATTATTCTGAAATGCCTTTTCTAAATTTATGCGTAAAAGTTTTATCATATAATTTAGAAAGTTCATATTCTCCCTCAATAAAATATCCTACTAAAATTTGGCTCATTTTATTTATATTAGCTGCCTTTACCTTATCTACTATATCGCCAAGTGTGCCATATAATATTTCTTGATCAGCCCAAGTAGCTTTATATACTACAGCCACTGGCACATCTTCAGAGCCATATCCTCTGATAAGTTTTGCTACTACATCTGAAATATTTTGTACAGATAAAAATATCGCCATAGAAGCCTTATGACGTGCAAGCTCTTCAAGATCTTCGCCTTCTGGAACTGGTGTGCGTCCTGCATTTCTAGTAAGGATTACTGTTTGAGATACGCTAGGTAGCGTAAACTCACGCTTTATAGCAGAGCATGCTCCAGTAAAACTTGATACACCTGGTACTACCTCAAAATCTTCAATCCCCATATCTAATAATCCGTCCATCTGCTCACGAATAGCTCCATAAATTGTCGGATCACCAGTGTGAAGACGTACAATATCAAGTCCCTCGCTATATCCGCGTTTCATAACTTCTAAAACTTCATCTAGATTCATACCAGCTGAGTCATAAACTTCGCACGAATCTTTTAAAAAATCTAAATGCTCCTTAGATACTAAAGAACCAGCATAAATACATATATCCGTATTTTCTAGAAGTCGTCTTCCTTTTAAAGTAATTAAATCCGGATCTCCAGGACCCGCTCCCACAAAATGTATCATTTATTATATCCTTTCACTATAAAAATTGGATTTTCACCGCGTAAAAGCCCAATTCTATCTTCTTTCGCAGTAGTTACCAAATGTGTCTCTATATTTTCATAATCATATTCTTTTAAAAGATTTTTAAATTCCTGCACGTTTTTAAGTAAAATAAAACTAGCCTCTATTATGCCATTAGATTTAAGATTTTTCTTAGCATATTCAAAAATTTCTCTTAAATGACCAGTTGAGCCGCCAATAAAAATTTTATCATATTCTTCATCTTCTAAAGACTCAGGCGCCACACCATGGACTATTTTTAAATCCACTCCATGCTTTTTAGAATTTTCTCTAGTAAGTTCTATTGCGTCATCTTCTTTATCTATCGCAGTTACAATAGCTCCATGAGATGCTGCTTCTACTGAAATAGAACCAGTTCCACACCCCACATCTAAAACCCTATCTCCAGGTTTTATCTCAAGATGAGCTATTATCAGTGATCTAATATTAAATTTTGTCATTGGCACTTCGCCACGAATAAAATCTTCATCCTTAATCCACAAATTCAGTCACCACCACTCCTAAGGCAGATGGCTCATCAAAGCTATCGCCTATATTAATTTCTATTATCTTTTCATTATCATACGATAGATTGTATCCACAGTATAATTTCCCCTTAAAACCTAGACTATCTAAATTTTTAGAAATAAAATTAGCATTATTTATTCTATCAATTAAAAAAGAATAAGTTTTATCTTTTTCTAAGGTTGAAAAATCAAACTCTCTACCATGGACGCTTTTAGGGATATTCTTTGAATAAGATTTTTGTAAACTATTAAAAAAATATTGAACGCTAGAAAGTCCAGGTATAGAATTATCTATTTTTATATCGCGTCTTTTTAAAAGATCTATAATCCCATAAAAACAAGCATCGCCCGACGCCATAATAGAGATAATTTTAGAATTATCAAGATTTTTTAGCTCTTCTACTACATCATCTACTCTGCTTACAGTTATAATATCTTTGTTTAAATCTGAAATATCGTCAGAAATTCTATCAAAAGCTATAATATAATCGCTTGATTTTATAGTATCAATGGCGATTTTTGTAAGATAATCAGGATTCCCAGGACCTGCACCTATTAGATTAATCATTTAGCATTCCCCTTTTCATAGAATAAATTTTTACCTCAACCTCTATATCAGGGTCTTTAAGATATTTTTTTATTCTAGCAGCTGCGCCCTTTTCCATATCATCAAATATAAATTCTAAGTTATTATTAAATACAAACTCAGTAGCCTCTTCAGCTGAAACGAAATTATCCACCTCTTTTAAAATAGATGAATCGACACCTCTTAGCGCAAGATAGTATACAAACGCCTCCATTCTCAGGTCACAATATTGGTTATGAGTCTGAAAAGAGCCAACTGAAAGTTTTGAAAATTTACCAATATGGCCAATAAGTAAAAATTTTCTAAACCCCTTAGAATATGCATATCTTAATGAGCTTCCAAAATAATTAGAAACTATAACAGTTGAGATTTCGGGAAAAAATTCCTTAGCATATTTTTCTCCATAATTTCCAGGTGTGAGATTTAATCTATAGTCAGTACCCTTATTTAAAACTACTGAATCTATCTCCATCTCGATAGTTTTTATTAGGGCCTCTTCACTCATCGGAAAAACAATACCCTTAGTCCCAATAATTGAAATACCGCCTTTTATACCGATATTTTCATTATAAGTTTTTTTAGAGATCTCTACTCCCTCTGGAGCATATATAATTACATCAAACCCTTGGTCAGCACTAACTTTTCTAAGTGC
Source organism: Peptoniphilaceae bacterium (assembly GCA_029983595.1). Classification (GTDB taxonomy): domain Bacteria; phylum Bacillota; class Clostridia; order Tissierellales; family Peptoniphilaceae; genus Neofamilia. The sequence goes on along the minus strand of JASBZD010000093.1, from coordinate 1,616 downwards.
ATTTTTTATCTGTTCACGTGGTCCGGGATTTATTGCATAATCGCCAATTTCTCCATAAATTCCTTTTTTGGAAATTTTACCAATTCCCTCTCCACCAGTTATATTAATTATTCCAGAATCATTTAGCATAACTTTTGCATAAATCATTATTCCGGCTGTAGAATCAGGGTCATCTCCAGAATCTTTTTTTATAGATGCTATAGCAAAATCTTCTCCGATTTCATATTCTTCTACTTCTAGCTCTAAATCGATTCCTGCTGGAGTTTCTAAAAATACTTCACTTACTGGATTATTTGATAATAGCATTATAGCAGCCGCTTTAGCCGCTCCAGTAGCACATGATCCAGTTGTATAGCCACATCTAAGTCTCTCGCCACCACTATTTACGTAGTGCTCTAACTTTTTCATTATCTATCTTTCTACTATAAGATACATAATAGCATTAAAAATTGATGCCGCTACATTAGAGCCACCTTTTGTGCCTACAGTAGTAACTTGTGGTATATCATATTTTCTCAGCTCTTCTTTAGATTCAGCAGCACCCACAAAACCAACTGGAACGCCCACTACAAAATCAATTTTCGCATTATTTTTATCATATTCTTCTAAAAGTTTAAATAAAGCAGTAGGTGCATTACCTATAGAGAAAATCGTAACTCCTTCTTTGATTGCCTTTTCAATAGCCGCTTGAGATCTAGTAGTTCCATTTTCTTTAGCAATTCTTGCCACGTCTTCATCTGCTATATAAGATACTATTTCACAACCTAGTTTTTCTAGAGCTTTTTTATTAATTCCAGCTGCAGTCATTTTAGTATCTGTATAGATCTTTTTGCCTTCGCCTAAAGCTTTTTTAGCCACTTCTACAAAATCATTTTTAAAAGTAACTATTTCTTGATAAGATGTATCACCAGTAGTATGGATTGTACGTTTTAAAATTGTGATTTCCTCTTCTGTCATATCTAAATCTTTTAAAGATTCGTCAATAATATCCATACTCTTATTTTCTATTTCCATAGGGTTATTAATATACATTATTTTCCTCCTCGTATATTTTTATATACATAATCTAGTAAATAATCATTGCCGCATAAATTTATATGTTGATAAGATGCGATAGCATTATTTACTCTATATCCGCCTTCCCATTTTTTAACTTTTGATTTTTTATAAATATTCCATATAGGATCTAGATCTCCACTAATTGAGCTATAGTGAAATTCATTAGTAGCTATAATTTCGCCTTTTTTAAGTAAAAAGCTATCTTCTTTAGCTTCAGTAAAAGTAAGACCAAAATTTTGAAGCCTTTTATTCATTACCACATTGCCATCTAAAACGCCTACCATTGGTACATTCTCGATAGATTTTGAAAGATACATAAGTCCAGCACCTTCGGCATAAAGATATCCGCCATTATCTACATATTCTTTTATAGAATTTCTCATTTCTTTATTGCTACTAAGTTCTTCTAAAAAATATTCTGGATATCCTCCACTAATAAAAACAAAATCCGCTTTGGGTAACTTTTTATCTACTAAAGGAGAAAAATATTCAATATCAAAATATTTTCTAGCAATCATCTCATTTTCATTATAGTGAAATGAAAAAGCTCTATCGCG
>JASBZD010000092.1 GCA_029983595.1 Peptoniphilaceae bacterium | reverse complement strand
AGTTTTCTAAAATATTAATTATTGCATTATTAATAGACTCTTGACCACCAGATCCTCCAAAAGAAAGTACTATTTTTTCATTACTTTTAAACCCAAGTTTTTCTCTAGATTTATATTTATCTAGTTTAAAAAACTCATCTCTAATAGGATTTCCTGATATAAAAGTAGTATCAACGCCTAACTTATCAGACGCTTCTTTAAAAGCAATCGCAACAGCTTTAGCTTTTTTAGCTAGGATTCTATTAGATTTTCCTGGAAAAGCATTCTGCTCTTGTATAATCGTTGGAATATTTCTCCTTTGAGATAACATAACTATAGGAAATGAAACATATCCTCCAGTCCCAATTGCTACATCTGGTTTAAATTCTTTAATTAATTTTTTTGAATCATTTATGCCATCTAATAAAATTTTTAGAGATTTAAATGTATCAAAATTAAATCTTCTAGGAAGTCCTTTTACTCTTACAGATTTAAAATTATATCCATATCTTGTTGCTAGTTCTTCTTCTAAACTCCCGCTAGTTCCAACATATAAAATCTCCGCATCTTTATCTCGTTGTTTTATTTTATCTAAAATCGCAAGAGCGGGATAAATATGACCTCCCGTTCCTCCGCCTGATATAATATATCTCAAAACTTACTCCTTATTTTTGGAAATATTTAACAATATTCCAGTTGAAAACATATTTATAATTAGGGATGTTCCACCATAACTAATAAATGGTAAGGTAATTCCGGTTACTGGCGCAAGCCCAATATTTACAAAAATATGTAAGATAGCCTGAACCATAATCGTAGTAGTTATACCTACGGCTAATAGTTTAGCATATGTGTCTTTTGATTTAAATGCAATACCTAAAGAAACATAGCCAAAAAGTACAAATAATAAAATCAAAAATAAAGCACCAACAAAACCTAGCTCTTCACCTACTACTGAAAATATAAAATCATTATATACATGAGGTATATAAGCATGTTTTTGTATACCTTTACCAATTCCTACACCAGTAAGACCACCTAATGCAACTGATAAAATAGAATTACTTAGCTGTCTTCCATCGCCCTTCATATCTGAAAATGGATCTAAAAAACTAGTAAGTCTTCTAGCTCTATATTTAAAAAAATCTAATTTTAATACAAAATATCCAGCTACTGCAAGTATTATTAATAAAATTAAAGCAACAGCTAAATTAAATCCTGCTACTACAGCCATAGATGCTAGACTAAATAATAAAACTATAGAAGAACCCATATCTTTTAAGAATATTAAAAATACGAATATTCCTGCAAATAGTAACGAAAATATCATTCCTCTAGGTTTTCTTATATTTTTTCCAATTCTTTTTAGATAATACGCAAAAAACATAACTCCACCTAATTTTAAAACATCAGACGGCATAAATGATGGAAGAAAAGGTAGATCAAGCCATCTAGTCTGCCCTAGATTATTTTCTCCAAAACGAGTATATAAAAGTAGATTTAAAAAAACAGAAAAAATAATTATAGGTATAGCAAATTTTTCATAAAGCTTATAGTTAATCATTGAGCCAATAAATAGCATAACAAATCCTATAGCGATAGATCTAATATGTCTTTTTAAATAAAAGTTCCCATCTTGAAATTTTAAAACCGCTTCAGGAGTAGATGAACTATATACCATTATAGCCCCAAAAATAATTAATATAATAGTAATAATTAAGAGGCTTGAAAAATCTCTATTTTTATTTAGTTTTTTATTAGTTTTTAAACTTACTCTATGCTCCAAAATTATTCCTTCTAACTAATTAATGTAAATTGTTTACAAGTTTTTTAAACTCTTCTCCACGCTCTTCAAAATTTTTAAAACTATCAAAACTTGCGCATGCTGGAGATAATAAGACAGTATCACCATTTCTAGCTATGTCAAATGAAATATTTACAGCATCTTTTAGATTTTCTGCTTCAATATAGTTATTAATCTCTAAATCTTTCATTGTATCTATAATATCTTTTTTTGTAGCGCCATTAACTATGTATTTTTTTGTCTTTTTTCTTGAAACTTCTAATAATTTTTTATAATCTTCACCTTTATCAGAACCGCCAAGTATAAGAATTAAATTATCTTTAAATGAATCTACAGCAGTAATAGCAGATTCAACATTAGTAGCTTTAGAATCGTTATAATAATCTACTCCATTTATGTTTTTTACAAACTCAAGTCTATGCTCTAGTCCATTAAAACTTTTTAAAGAACTTTCAATTTTTTCTATATCGATATCTAAAATTCTAGAAACAGAAATAGCAAACATAGCATTATATAGATTATGTCTTCCAATTAATTTATATCCATTTAGATCTAATAGTTTTTCTCCATTTTCATAAATAAATCTATTATCAGAATAATAATTAGCGCTAAAATCATCTAGGCTAATATATATTTTATTAGCATCAGTGTTTATATCATTTAAATTTTTATCATCTTTATTTATGATTAAAAAATCTTTTATATCTTGGTTTTTAAATATATTAAACTTAGCAGATTTATAATTTTCAATATTTTTATGATAATCTAGATGATCTGATGAGATATTAGTAATAATAGAAATATCAGGTTTAAAGTCATAAATATCATCTAGCTGAAAACTTGAGCATTCTATAACTAGATAATCTGCTTTAGAACTCGCAATGGCACTACTAGCACCAATACCAATATTTCCAACCGCCTGACTTTTAAAACCTGAATTATTAATATTATAATTAATTAAAGCTGTAGTAGTAGATTTTCCATTTGTTCCTGTAACTGCAATTAACTTAGATTTTGAGTTAGATTTAAATCTATAACCCAGCTCTATATCAGAAATTATTTTATATCCATTTTTTTTTAGTAAGTTTATAGCCTCATTATCAGGTTTAATACCTGGGCTTTTCATTACTATTTCATAACTATTTTCTAAAATAGCTTTTTTATTAAAAATAAACGATATTTCTTTATTTAAAAGTTCATCAGGAATTTTTGATTCCTCATTTATAAAATCATCATAAATAAAAATCTTAAAATTCTCATTTTTTAGAACTTCTATAGCTGATTTTGCACTAATCCCAGTTCCTAATACTAAAGCATTTTTCATCGAGTAATTCCCCAAATAGATAATATAGTTAAGGCTATTGTAATAAATGAAAATATAGCACAAATCTGAATTTCACCAAAGCCCTTAGCCTCAAGATGATGATGGTATGGACTCATTAAAAACACTCTCTTTCCAGTCTTTTTAAATGAAATGACCTGAATAATTACAGATAAAGTCTCCCACACAAATATTATACCTATAAATGGTAAGTAAAAAGTAAGATCTGATAATACTGCTATCGCCGAAAAAGCTCCTCCGATAGCTAGAGAACCAGTATCACCCATAAATACTTTTGCAGGATTCCAATTATATTTTAAAAATCCTAAAATAGCTCCAGCCATTATAAATGAGAAAACACTTAACTCTTCTTTTTTTAAAATACTTGTTATAATTCCAAAGGCTATTAAACCTATAGTAGAAACGCTAGAAGCAAGTCCATCTAAACCATCAGTTAAGTTAACACTATTAACAGTACCTAAAATTACAAATAAAGTCAGTGGATAATATAAAAATCCTAGATTTACTGTATTTTCTCCATTAAAGGGAATATATAGAGAATTATCAAAATATCTATTAGCAAGTAATATTAATAAAATCGAAATAACAACTTGAAGACCAAATTTTTGCTTAGCACTTAACCCTTCATTAGTTTTTTTTACTACGATTAAATAATCGTCAATAAATCCAATTAGTCCAAATAAAAACATAAATAACACACATAAAAAAGTCTCATAATTTTTAACTCCAAAAACTAACGAAGTTATGATAGATGAAATAATAAAAATTATTCCACCCATTGTAGGCGTTCCAGCTTTAACTAGATGACTTTGAGGACCGTCAAGTCTAATAGACTGTCCTATTTTTAATTTTCTCAGTCTAGGAATTACTAATGGGCCTAGACCTAGGCTTAATATAAGAGATATTAAGAATGCTAAAATGTTATATTTTGTCATAATTTTCCTTATTAATTTTCTTTATCTTTTTTTATATTATTAATTACCGGGCTATCAATATTATTTTGAATATCTAAATCTTCATCCACAAAATCTTTTAAAAGCTCTGATTCCTCATCGTTATTAAATTCTAATAATATAGACTTATCTCTAGTCATCCTATTACCCGGCTCAGGAGATTGTTTATTTATAACTCCAATTTTAGATTTAGAAAACTCAAATTTAAATCCAGTATTTTTATTTAGTTCCATAAGTTTATCATAAGTTAGATTTCTAAAATCCGGCACAATTATAGTATTAGAATAGTTAGTATCTATTTCTAGATCTATAATATCACTATTTTTTATCTTAGTTCCAGCTTTAGGTTTTTGAGAAATAACGACTGATTCTTCTGTTATATTTTCAGTGCTATTTATATTATATGATAATCCTAGATTGCGTAAATTCATTCCAGCATCAGAAATTAGTCTATATTCTACATTAGGCATAGTTATCTCTACCGAATCAGAATTTACATTGCTTCTATTTATATTATCTATTTTATCAAGTGAGTATTCTATTACTTTTTTAGCTGATGGTGCCGCAACTTGAGAACCATAAGTAAGAGTTTTAGAATTATCAACTATTACTAATACAGCTATTTTAGGATCCTCTATTGGTGCTAAACCTATAAAAGATGAAATATACTCGCCATCTATATATCCTTTTCCCTCAACTAGTTTATTAGCAGTACCAGTTTTCCCACCGATATTATATAAATCGGAATGAGCGTTTTTAGCATTTCCATTTTCTATAAC
>JASBZD010000091.1 GCA_029983595.1 Peptoniphilaceae bacterium | reverse complement strand
AAAAGATGCATATGTACCAAACACATCATTTTCATTTACAGTTACTCCAACTACAGAAGCTATTACAAATACTGATATTAAAAATGTAAATGCTGCACCAGAGGGATTTGTTTCTCTAGTTAATAACACTATAACATTTGAAGGCAATACTTTATTTGCTGCTCTTCAAGGCTCAGATCAAAAAGTAGCTGTAGGCAATGCTCAGCTTCAATATGATATTGATAAAATTACTAAAACTGGTGTATATAGAGTAAAAATAACAGAAGATACTCCAGGAGATAAAAGAGATGGTATAACTTATTCTACATCTCCAATGTATTTAGATCTTTATGTATCTAAAGATGCCCAAGGAGATTTCCAAATTTCCAATGCAATTGTTTATAATTCAGATGGTGAAAAAGTAGGAAATACTAACGAAAATGCTGAGAACAATACTTCAATTAACTTTAACAATGACTATGCAAACTATGACCTTACAGTAGGTAAAGAAGTAAAAGGTAACTTAGGAGATCAAAATAGAGAATTTGAATTTAAAATTAAAATCAATGGTACTGCAGACGAAAGATATTTAGTTACAACTACTAAAGATGCATCAGGAGTTACTACTGAAGGAAATAACAAATATACAACTTCTGGTACTGAAGTAACTGTAAAACTAAAACATGGTGAAACTATTAAATTTGCTGGTCTTACAGCTGGTGACACTTATACTGTTACTGAAACTGAAGCTAACACTGATGGATATACAACAACAGAACAAGTAGAAAATGAAACAGCTTTAGGTGCTGCTGATAAGACTCAAACTGTAGTTAACGAATTTACACAAGAAATCCCTACAGGTGTTATTTCTAATGTTCTACCATTCGTATTAGCGATTGCTGCTGCTGGATTCTTTGCTTTTATTTATTTTAATAAAAAAGAAGAAGAGGAAGAAGCTAGATAATCATCTCTAAAAGATAGAGAGGTAAAACGTTGGAGACTTTAGCGAAGGTATCGAGAGTATCTGAAAAAATTCTCGATAGAGTCATAGCTATTATTCTAATACTTGTGTTATTATTTTCGGGATACTCGCTGTGGAATTCTTATACTTTATATCGCGGTGGGTTTACACCTGATGAACTTTTACAATTTAAACCTAAGATCACTGCTGACGGGACCAACCCTTCTCTAGCTGATCTAATGGCTATTAATGAAGACGTATCTGCGTGGATAACAGTAGATAATACTAGGATAGATCACCCAGTAGTACAAGGTGAAGATAATCTATTTTATGTAAATAGAGATGTTTATAAAAACTTTTCTCTTGCTGGTGCTATATTTTTAGATACTAGAAATAATAGAGAGTTTACAGATCCTTATTCGCTACTATATGGACATCATATGGAACATGGGGGGATGTTTGGAGATCTAGTTTTATTTGAGGATGAAAACTATTTTAATACTCATAAAACTGGAACACTTTTCTTAAAAGATGATACTTATCATATAGATTTCTTTATGGTAAGCAAGGTAGATGCATATGATCCTATAATTTTTAACCCTACTTCTATAGCTAGTAAAGCTTCTAGGAATAAACTTTTAAACTATGCGAAAAAATTAAAAATACATGAAAGAGAAATCGATATTGGTGAAGATAATATTATTGCTCTTTCTACTTGTGAAAAAGCTACAACTAACGGACGAACGGTTTTATTTGGAGTTTTACGAAAAATCTAAGAGGAGGTGGTGTTAATCTAAAATGAAAAACTTAAAAAAGACTATTAGCTTTATACTGATTTTTGCATTTTTAGTATTGGGATTTAGCTCGGTTTTTGCTACTTCGTCTGATTTAGATTCTATAAATGCAACTATCCCAGTAAAAGTAAAAATAGAGAATAAAAGCTTAGATAACCATAAATTTAAATTTAAGATTTCTTCATTAGATAACTCACCAGAACCTAGAGAATCAGAAATTACTATTAATGGTGAGGGGACGGGATATTTTTATATAGATAACCTTAAAATGGGAAGATATAGATATCAAATAACTCAAATCCCTGGATCTGATAATTATGAATATGATAGTAATTCATATACTATTTTTATATTTGTGCAAAATAGATCAGGAAGTGGTTTAGATATTTCATATATAGCTATGAAAGGTGAAAATATAGATGAAATTACAGATGATAAGGTAAAAAATATTGAGTTTATTAATAAATATATTAAGCCAATCCCACCTTATCCAAACCCAGACCCTACACCAACACCTGATCCTGATTATAGACCTAGACCAGGGGGAGAGTATCCATGGATACCTATATGGCCTACTCCAACTCCAGCTCCAACTATACCTACTATACCGATATGGACTATAACTTTAGATGATGGAACAAAAATTTTACAAAATGGTGATATAGTAAGACCTGATGGCACTAGAATTACTAATAATAGGGCAATTTATACTGCTGAAGGAATAAAATATGAAGTAGAGATTGCTGCTTCTGGTGTAAAGTATATTAAAGATCGAGCTCAAGAAGATATAACATATACTAAGTATGTGGATAACACTACGGGCAAAAAATATAATGTAATGGTAGATAACCCTACAGGAATAAAATATATTGTGGGAATAGATTCAAGTGGTATAAAATACGAATATGAAGTGTTGCCATTTAAGATAGAGTTAGCTGACGGAACTCGTATTATGGAAAATGGCGATGTAAAGTTTAACGATGGTACTAAGATAACATCTGATAACTCAGTTATCCTAAATGACGGTACTATAGTAGATAAAAATCGCAATATAAATCTACCGACTGGAGAAAAAATAGCTAATAGCGATATTAGTACAAAAGAATTAAGTAATGCTATAGTTGAAAAAACTGAAGTAGCAGATCCATTATATTCTCCTAAAATTTGCACGTCAGGAGTAAATCATGGAGTAATTGAATCTTCAATAAATAGTGATTTAATTATAATATCATTTGCAAGTGTGTCGATAATATTTATATTTTTAATTCTATTTAAGAATAAAAAAGATAAAGAAGAAACTTATAATTAAGATATTTTAAAGGCGAAAGTAAATCTTTCGTCTTTTTATACTCTATAAGACAGCTATATTTTAGTTCCGAAAAGTAGGTTTCACTATAAAAGAATTCTATTATCCATTTTTTTCTAAAAAATTATAATAAAAATTTACAAAATAACGTCATAAAAATAACAAAATCGTTTTCCACTCATTGAAAATGATTATCAAAATTGGTATAATAAGGCTATGAAATTAATAATCATTATCAAAAATTAATTTCTCATATAGATTTATCACTAGTCATTTAAATTAATGGCTAAATTACATATAAAGAAGGTGTTATAGATGGTGACGTTATTTGACGTTCCGGTAGGTAAAACTGCCACAGTAAAACATGTAAATGGCGAAGGAGCAGTTCGAAGACGAATCATGGATATGGGAATTACTAAGGGTACTGATATATTTGTGAGAAAAGTTGCGCCACTTGGTGATCCAATTCAGCTTAACCTACGCGGATTTGAACTTACAATTAGAAAAGAGGATGCTAAGAAAATAGATGTGGAGGATATACGCTAATGGGATATAAAGTAGCACTAGCAGGTAACCCCAACTCTGGAAAGACCACTCTTTTTAATGCTCTTACTGGCTCGAATCAGAGGGTGGGAAACTGGCCAGGGGTTACTGTAGATAAAAAAGAGGGAAATTTAAAAGGACATAATGACATAGTTATTCAGGATTTACCTGGGATTTATTCACTTTCTCCATATACGATGGAAGAAGTAATTTCTAGAAAATATCTAATAGATGAAAAACCTGATCTTATTGTAAATCTTGTCGATGCTTCTAACTTTATAAGAAATATGTACCTTACGACCCAACTTATCGAGCTTGGGATTCCGACAGTTATTGCACTAAATATGATGGATGTTGTTAGAGCACGTGGTGACGAAATAGATAAAGAGAGATTATCAGAAATTATTGGTGCGCCAGTTGTAGAAATTGTGGCTTCTAATGAAGAGGGTATAGATAAGCTTATCAATGAGATTGTAAAATCTAGAGAAGAGATTAGATATCCACATCCTATTACTTTTTCTTCTTCTCTAGAAAGCCGCATATCTAAGGTAGAAAATATCCTAGAACCCTATGTTCCAGAATATCTTAGAAGATATTATTCTATAAAAGCTATAGAAAATGATCAATTTATTTTTAATGGACTAGACGTACCAGTTGATGTTTTAAAAGAGATTTATGCAGTTCAAGGTGGTCTTGAAGCAGAATATCATGATGACGTAGAATCTATTGTTATTACTCAAAGATATGATGAGATAGAAAAATATGATAACCACGTTATAAGACAGGCTGATCATGTAGAGTCTATTACAGAAAAAATAGATAAAATTGTAACTAATAGAATTCTAGCTATTCCAATTTTTGCTGCTATTATGTTTTTAGTTTATTATATTGCGATTTCAACTATTGGAACAGGTGCGACCGATGCATTAAATGGATTTTTTGAAGATACTCTTACCCCATTAGTCGCATCAAGTCTAGAATCTATAGGCATAAATGAGGTTTTAGTCGGTCTAGTGGCTGATGGGATTATTGCTGGGGTGGGAGCTGTTTTAGGGTTCTTACCACAGATGCTAGTATTATTTTTACTATTATCAATCCTAGAAGATATCGGCTATATGGCTAGAGTAGCATTTATAATGGATAGGGTATTTAGACGTTTTGGACTTTCAGGAAAGAGCTTTATTCCTCTTATGATAGGTACTGGATGTTCAGTACCGGGGATTCAAGCATCTAGAACTATTGAATCAGATAGAGATAGAAAAATCACTATTATGACGACTAGTTTTATGCC
>JASBZD010000090.1 GCA_029983595.1 Peptoniphilaceae bacterium | reverse complement strand
AGAAAATCTAAGAAGTTTGTCTTTTTTGTTGGAGTTATTAGAATGTAAAAAGACATTAAAAAAGACAGTCGCTAAACTGTCTGATTTCTTATTCTTCTATCCAGTCTTCCACTTTATAATCAGGCGGAATATATTCTTCTTTTTGGAGTAATAAAAACTCTTCTCTCGTTAAGTTTTTTATTTCTTCTAAAGCAATACCAATTGGGTCTGCAAGGGTCCACTTTTCAGGTAACCAACTAGGTCTGTTTTTAAATTCTTTATTATTACCAACTATTCTTGCATTTTCCCAATAATCCATCTTGTAATCTCCCATTATTTTAGCTCCTTATTTAAATACTCAAGAAAAACTAGCATCTTTTTGTCTTTTTTTCTAGTTTCTACTTCTGGAGTTAGAGTTAGATTTATATTTCTATTTTATATTCGTCGACTTAATTTCCATGTTTTTTAATGTCTAAAATGTAAAATTACAGCCATTAATCTGTCTAATTTTATTTAATCACATAATTCGATTTCATTAAATTTTAAATAATATAATTTCCATATCTCTAGATCATCATTGATTTTCTCTCGTCCATCAGTTTCTATTACGTAAATATCTTCGCCATTATTATTCATAATATCAATGACGTCTCCAATTTTGTTATTGGATTTGATTTTAACTTTGTCAAATTCATTTATTTTTTTCATCTTTTCTATAAGCTGTTTTAAATCTTGGGTTATCTCCTTTTATTGTCTATGCACCAATGATATAAATAATATCCTTCCTTTTAATGTACTTGTTTAAATCTAATCATTTTTTCTAATCTTTAATCCACAAATTATTTTCATTTAATTTCGTCATCTTTCTAAATATTATATCAATATTATTTAAAAATTCCTCATTGTCTTCACTAGTGTCAAGTTCAGATATATTTGTCTGTAATTCAAATCCTAGCTGAGCTATTTCTAAGTTAGACTCCTCTATTAAGTCATAGTTTCTAAGAAAGAATGTTTCAATATCGTCAAATTCCTCAAAAAGCTCTATATCTTCAGCATTATTTATAGCATTAGCAATTTTATCTAAAAAAATATTAATTATATTACTCATAATCTTTTAACAGCTCACCTACTTTTTTCAATAATTTTATTACTAACTAAATCAAACTACACCCAAGAAATAAAAAATGACTATATCACTAGTGTAACATAGTCAAACTAAAAGTAAATGGAGGAGTTGGTGGGAATTCTTACCACCGATCCCAACCCCTTGTATTTTACTTGTTTTTAATATTTTTGATAAAAGTATGCTACTAGTATGCTACCGTTATAAAAATACAGCAATATTCTTTCAATTATATATACTATTATATGTGCTTATAAATTACTATTGATTGTTTATTTTAATTGATTTCTTTTCTCCCCAATCATATCTTCTAATTCTTTCAAATCTTCTTCAGTTGCATATTTTCTTATAAAGCTTCTAGCTTGTCTTCGTGCAGATAAATATCTATTTCTTTCTTTATTATTTTCTTCCCATTTTCTAGATGCTTTTCTTTGCGCTTCAGTAGTTGTAAAATCTTTCATTATTTTCTCCTTGATTCTTTATATGCATAAATACTTATGCATAACGCTATAACACTTATTATAAATGATAAATTTGTCTTAATTGTATAAATGGAAACCTTGTAGTATAATCCCCTTAAAGGGGAGGAGCCGAAGCTACTATTCATCTTTATCATCTCTTAAAGTTTTTAGTGTTAATATTGCTACTATTAAACTAATAATTGAAGTTATAAGAGATATATTTTTTTAAGAGTTTCCAATATCTCATTCCCTTTTTTAATTGTATTGTATACCTTAATAGATATAGCGTCGACATTTGTTTTGTTGTACGTATAATTTTTTATGAAATAATTGCAAAAATTGAAGTTATTTCTTTTTTTGCATTAAAATAGGGATAGGATTTTTGGGTTCAGTTCATAAATTAAGTGCTTTTAAGTTATTAATCATTCAATTCATCGTAAATTTTATATAAACCCTCTCTTAAAACATCAGCCTTAGAAATATCCTTCATCTTAGCACAATACTCTAATTTTTCCATGTCCTCTTTAGTCATTCTAAGTCTATATTGTTCGCTTTTAGGCTCTGTTCCATCAAATGGACGTCCTAATTTAGATTCATCCCCCATATTTTACCTTGTCTTTCTCTCGCTCATTTAGTAAAATATAAGTAACAACGGGGGGGAGCGAGACCCCGCTGTACTTATTTCTCATTTAGAAGATTTACTATTTAAGTAAATCTTCTATTTTTTTTATCGTTTCTTCCTTTACGCCATTATCTTTTAAGATTTGGATAATCGCTTTAATCACTATTTTTAATTGTTCATTTGTCATTCCCTCTTCCATTTTTATCCTCCCTATTGCTCATATTCAGTAAGCTCATCTCTTACTATAATTATATTATATATTATGGATATCCATTCACCAAGACTTATTTTGATTATTTTCTATATTTTTTAAATTTATGTACTTATCCTTCTTTAGTCTGCCATTAAGTCTCTTGAACTCTTTATTAATTAAAACTCTATTACACGTCTCTTTATAATATGGCTGAGACTGATATATTCCCTTATCAAATAAGCTCATACATTCCCGTGCTATCATCTCATCTTTAAAATGACTATGAGCCTCATATCCTAGGCTATCGTTATAATGATGAATTTAATATAAATGAACTATTGATTCTTTTATTTTTATTTTTATTTTATTTTTATTTATCGAGAATTTTTAATAGAAGAACAAACGTTTAGCGGGGACTTAAACCAATAGAACAAATATTTAGCGGGGACTCTGGCGGGATTTTTCCATAAACCTAACTTAATCTAACTTAATCTAACTATATCATAAAAATAAAAAATGACTATATCACTAATGTAACATAGTCAAACTAAATCAGTAAATGGTGGAGTCGGCGGGAGTCGAACCCGCGTCCGAAAACTCATCCACTCTAATGTCTACGAGTGTAGTTATTTAATTTTGTTCGATAAAGCTACTTAAATAACAAAGCTACTTTATTATATTGCCATTTAGTACCCCTATCGCTATGGCATATCGCGATAGTTCGTGTCCCATTAAAAATGACGCGATCCTACTGACTAATGGGGGAGTCTATAGGTGCGATTGCTGCATCTAGGCAGCAAATGCTAAATTTTGATTATTGTCGTTTATTTTTTTTGAGGCTTTTAACGTGTCTTCCTCAAACACGACTCGCAATTAGAACTTCCAAATCCCCGTCGAAGTCCATTTTCGACCCCATTATAATAAAGAAGGTATTAAATTAATAATACCCTCTTTTATGTACTGCCACACCCGATTTTCGATATAAGCTTCCCAATGGTACTTAACCATCATGGCTCAGAACAGACTATCTCCCGTCACACAGAAGGATTTGCTTAGTGCTGCTTCCGTCAAGACCTGACACGGTTCACAAGCTTCTGTTGCGAGAGGGCCTAATTCGTCAACGCCACTATTTTAAGCCTAACTCGAAAGGCTTATACCTCATAATCGGTTTTCGATCCTGCTAGAGCGGATTTCAGGTTACAAGGCACCGCTACTTCCCCATCTAGTGTGGCAAATGGCGGAGAAGATGGGATTTGAACCCATGAAACAAATACTCGTTTACACGCTTTCCAGGCGTGCACCTTCAACCTCTCGGTCACCTCTCCATAAAAGTAGCAGTTAATAGTGTACTAAATTTTTAAGAAATTGTCAAGTATGTGTAAAGTAACCATAATAAAACCAACTCTGATAATATATCAAAAGTTGGTTTTTAAAAATCTATAGTAAATATAATCTTGCAAATGCAAAATATATTATTAAACTTAGTGCATCAACTGATGTCGTGATTATTGGTACTGCCATTACCGCTGGGTCTAGACCTAATTTTTTGGCTCCAATAGGAAGTAATGAGCCGATTATATTAGATAAAAATACTGTAAATATTAATGTTGATGCTACTGTTAATGCTACACGCACACTTTCCCCACCTAAAAGTACTACCCTAACCATTGCTACAATAGTTAAAACTGCTGCTATAATTGCGCTTATTTTTACTTCTTTAAAGAATATTTTGATTGAGTCTTTTGAGTCTATCTCTCCTGTGGCGATTCCACGGATTATAAGAGTAGATGACTGACTCGCTGCATTTCCTCCTGTATCTGTAAGCATTGGAATTAGTGATGATAACACAGCAAACTGTCCTAATATCTCGAGATTAAAACTTATTATAAATCCTGTTATCGTTGCTGAAATCATTAGTACCAATATCCAAGGAAGACGTGCAAATGCTAATGCTCTAGGCGCCTCTTCTAGATATGGTTTTTCACTAGGGATTACAGATGCCATTTTTTCAAAGTCTTCTGTAGTCTCATCTTCTAAGATGTCATATACTTCGTCATAAGTTACAATTCCGACTAGTTTTCCACGATCATCTAGAACTGGAATAGCTAAGAAACCATATTTTCTAAATACTTCTGCTATTCTCTCTTGGTCATCGTGTGTATTTAAGGATATAAAATCTCGCTCCATTATATCTGCTATTCTAGTTTTTGGATCTGAAGTTACTAATTTACGAAGTGATACTATTCCCTGAAGGTTTGAGTTTGAGTCAACTACATAGGTAGAATAGATTGTCTCTTTTTTCATTCCTACTTCATAGATATGGCTTAGCGAATCTTCTACAGTATAATTTCGATAAAGAGCCACATATTCTATTGTCATTATTGAGCCAGCTGAATCTTTTGGATATCCTAAAAACTCATTTACTAGCTCTCTTTCTTCTTTAGAAATATTTCTTAATACTTTTATTACAAATTCTGGAGGCATCTCACCAATAAGGTCGATTATATCATCAAAATATAACTCCTCCATTATTGATTTTATCTCATCTTCTTTTAAAGATGTTATAAAATTTACTTGTCTTTCCATATCGATAAATGAAAATACTTGTGAGGCGTTTTCAGGCTTTAGCATTCTAAATAATAAAATAGCCTCAGCATGGTTATCTAATTTAGATATTA
>JASBZD010000089.1 GCA_029983595.1 Peptoniphilaceae bacterium | reverse complement strand
AAACTAGTAGAAGTAGAGAAAAATAGTGAAAAATCACTTTCGATTTTAGTTACTAATTTTAAATCTCATCGAGATAGTTTTTATCAAAGTAAAATAGAAGATATAAGACTTGATACTGATATTTTAACAAAAACCTTAGAGATGCAGGAGATAGAGAAAAAACGTGAAGATATAAAGACCGAGACTGATAAAAACTTCGTAAAAACATATCTAAATAGTATTGACGAAACAGGAGGAATGAATGAAAGCAAATAAGGGAAAAATAATAGGTCTAATCGTGCTAGTTATCGTTATATTAGTCGCAATTTTTTATGGGACATATAACGCTAGAAAACCTAGCCAAATAGAGATAAATGGACTAATAGGATCAGAAAAACAAGGCCTATTTGATGATCAGGAATTTAAAGATCTAGTAGCAAAAAAATATGGTCTAACTTATAAATACACAAAATCCGGATCTTTTGATCAAGTAAATCTATCTAGTGAGGATCTAAAAAAATACGATTATTTATTTCCTTCCAACCAACTAGCTTTAGAAGTATTTAAAAATAACAACCATAAATCTACTAAAAATGAAATAGTTCTAAATACTCCTATCGTTTTATATACTAGAAAACCAGTGGCAGAGGCGTTAATAAATCATGGGATAGTAAAAAGTAATAATGGAATATATGAAGTCGATATGACTAAACTTTCAGAGTTAGTATTAAATAGCACAAAATGGGCAGATATCGGAGTTCCAGAGCTATATGGAGATATCTTAATTGATTCAACTAACCCAAACCGTTCAAACTCAGGAAATATGTTTTTAGGACTTCTTGCTAACTCATTAAATAATGGAAAAGTAGTCGATAGAAGCTCGTTAGCTGAAGTAAAACCTAAAATAAAAACTATTTATGACAATCTAGGGTATATGCAAGTTAATAGTGGTGATTTATTTGAGCAATTTCTAAAACAAGGTATGGGAGCATTCCCTATTATTGCTGGATATGAAAACCAAATTCTAGAGTTTTCTAAAGAAAATCCTGAAATATTTAATAAAGTAAAAGATGATATCGTAATAATGTACCCTACTCCGACAGTATGGTCATCTCACGTATTTATTGCACTTAATGAAAATGGATCTAGAGCCTTAGAAGGACTAGTAGATTCAGAAGTCCAAGATATAGCATGGAAAAACCATGGATTTAGAACTGGAGTTTCCGGAACGACAGATATTAAAGATTTTGATGTAAATGGATTAAGAGACTCTATCGTAACAGTAATGCCAATGCCTAGCGTAGATATAATGAACGAATTAATGGCTGAAATACAATAAAAATTTAACATAAGGAGATAATTATGGCAATTGATTTATCAGATTTAATGGATCTAGAAGTAGAAGTAGAAAATGAAGATAAGGTTAATGAAAATCAAGTAAATAGCGAAACCACTAAAGAAGATGTAAATGCTGAAATTGAAGCTATCAACAAAGAATTAGAAGATAAGAAAAATAAAGAAGTAGATATTACTGAAAATCTACCAGCAGGAATCGATAAAGAAGAATTTAAAAAGACTCACAATGCACTAGAGAAAAAAGCACAAAATACTGAGCTTGATCCTAAGGTACGCCAAAAAGTAAACCAAATAAAAAGTTCAATGGATCTTACAAAAGCATCAAATATCTCACTTTATGGATCAGGATCTCAAGAAAAAATCTCAAACTACTCAAGAAGCGTACTGGAAAAAACTAAATCACAAGATTCTGGTGAAGTAGGAAGCCTTTTAACTGACTTAATGATTACTGTTAAAAATACAGATATAGAAAGACAGGGAGAAAAATCATTCTTTGACAGATTATTTGGTGGGGCTAAAAATAAGGTAGAATCAATAATAGCTAAGCAGCAGTCTATCGAGACCCAAATAGATATTATCTCATCTAAACTTTTACAGTCTCGTGATTTATTATTAAAAGATGTGGATATGCTAGATAAGCTATATGAAGAAAACCTACATTATTATGATAATATCGTTACTTATATTATCGCCGGAAAAGAGATAATAGAAGAAAATAATAACGAAATTATCCCAAATATGCTTGCAGAAGTAGAAAAGCTAGAAGACGATGCTGAAAAGTCTAAAGCTATCCAACAGGTAAGAGATTACCAATCTAATATAAATCGATTTGAAAAGAGAATTCACGATCTAGAAATTTCTAGAGTAGTAGCAGTTCAGATGATGCCTCAGCTAAAACTTATCCAAAATAACGATCAAATGCTGGCTGATAAGGTCCAAGACGCAGTAGTAAATACGATTCCTCTATGGCGTACACAGTTTGTTATGGCTATAAGTATGGAACGTCAAAAAAATGTAGCAGAACTTAGCCGTCAGGTAAGTGAAGCCACAGATGAGCTAATTGTAAGAAATGCTGAAATCCTACATGATAACTCAATAGAAATTAAAAAAGAAGCAGAACGTGATATTGTTTCATTAGAATCGCTAGAAAAATCTCAACAACTTCTAATTAGCACTATAGAAGAAACACTTCAAATAGAAGAAGACGCTAGAAAAGCACGTCGTGAATCAGAAGTTAGAATGAGAGAAATGGAACATGAATTGAGAGAAGCAGCAGTAAGGGCAATCGCAAAACGTGACGAAATGGATAATATAAGCCTAGATAGGGCAAAAGATAGAAACTTAAGTTTAATTAGTGGATAAAATCCAATAACATAAAATGTAAAAGCGCTTAGTATAAGTATTTTAACTAAGCACTTTTTTACTTGATAATAAGTTAAAATAAAAAAATAGCAAGATAAATCTCGCTATTTCTCAAATCTCTATATATTTATCATTTTCCATAATAAATGGTGGAGCTGTTTCTGGAACTGTATAATCCTTAAATTTTTCTTTTAAATATTTATACGCGTCCTCTTTATTTTTAAAAATTATCGCCTGATACGGCTCTTCAAAAGAAATTTTTTCTATAAATAAATATCCTTCATCTACTTTTACAAGTACTCCTATATGCCCGATAAATAGATAATCGCCATCTAGGTTATCGTGTAAAACTACTGAAACCATATCTGCATTTTCTGTAAATTTTATTTTAGATAGATGCTTACTCATAATTTTAAAATGATCTTTAGGATTTTTGCTATCGACGGTAGATATTCTACTAAATAATTTTTTAAAATTTAAAACCTCATTTTCGCTAAAAATCCCCAGCTCTTCTATCTTCTCATTATCAATAAATAAAATAGAATCATCAATTTCTATATCGCTATCAATTTCTATTTCGTCTTTTAAAAGTAAAAACGTATTTATTCTGCAGTTTGTGTCTGGATATTTAGATTTGAATTTTTCTCTATTTTCTATAATTTTTCCTACATCATAATCTTTAAATAAATCATCAGTAAATCCATCTATTAAATTTTCTTTTCCTGCGCTGATGTTGTAATCTTCTACTAGTTTAAAAAAATTTTCAGAATTTTCTAATTTAATGCTACCTAAAATAGCATCCTTGACATATTCTATGCTCTTATCATCTGCCATATTCGTCATTTTTGGAAGATCGCTATTTTTGTTGCAGCTTACTAAAGCTATGCACATTATAATAATTAAAACTAATTTTTTAAATCTCATCTTATCGCCTTTATCCCTGCTGGACCCATGTCTTTTATATAATCTTTCATCTCTAACATAACTAGTGTTGAGTTTAGATCTGACATTTCAACAGCTAGAAGTTCTTTTAATTTATCTACCGAATCGACACCAGATTTAATCTTTTCAAATACATCCTTCTCAAGTCCCTCTAGATCTATCTCATTATTTAAAAAGCTAAGTTGGTCCATTTCTATTTCTGGAAAAGCTACTAATATATCATCTATATCAATAAGTGGAATCGCACCATCTCTTATCAGTCGATTTGTCCCAGTAGAATATAGCGAATTTATATTACCAGGAACTGCAAATACTTCTCGCCCCTGCTCAGCTGCTAGGCGTGCAGTTATTAGACTTCCTGATTTCTCCTTAGCTTCAATAACTACAACTCCGTCAGAAAGTGCTGATATTATGCGATTTCTTTCGGGAAATGTAAAAGGTTTAGCTTCCATCCCAATTGGATATTCGCTAATAATCATCCCCTCTTTATACATCCTCTCATATAGAGATTTATTCTGAGATGGAAAAGTTAAATCTACCCCAGTGCCTAAAACACCAATTGAATATACACCATTTTCTAGCGCAAACTTATGAGAAAGAGCGTCTATTCCCGCTGCCATTCCGCTAATTATAGTTACATTTTTTAAAGCTAAATCAGTAACAAACTTCTCTACAGCATATTTTCCATAACTAGTATGTTTTCTAGAACCCACAAACGCCATTTTTATCCCATCTAGATTAAGTGGTAGACCTTTTATAAATAAAATTTTCGGTGGATTCTCTATATATCTTAACTTATCCGGATAATCTTCATCTAAAATCGTAATTACACCAGTACATTTTTTATTTATATCGTCTTCTAGCTTTTTTATATAATCTCTTTTTCTGCTATTTAGAATTTTTTCTACATTAATTTTATTCGCGTTGGGTATAGACATTAGTTCTCGCTCATCCATAGTCAGAACTTCTTCTAGATTGCCACGAGATAAAATTTCATCTAAATAGTTCGTATTTAGAAATAGACTATTAAGATATATTAAAATATCTCTATCTTTCATTAAAATTTCCCCCAGTATTCGCCCTCTAGAGATCTATATGAGATAGCCTCTAGTACATGGTTTTGTAAAACTTCAGAAGAACCGGCTAAATCTGCTATTGTACGGGAAACTTTTAGGATTTTATTATATGCTCTTGCGCTGAAATTATATTTTTTAAATGCCATTTCTATAATTTTTTTGGTATTATCGTCTAGTTTTATATAAGAGTTTATTAATTTATCAGGAATCTGCGAGTTAGAATAGATTGGAGCGCCATTAAAACGAGCTAGCTGAATATCCCTTGCTTTTTCCACCCTTTTTAAGATATCTTCAGATGGCTCGCCTTTTTCAACAGAAGATAATTCATCAAACTTTACAGGTTTTACCTCAACATGAATATCGATTCTATCTAAAAGCGGTGCAGAAA
>JASBZD010000088.1 GCA_029983595.1 Peptoniphilaceae bacterium | reverse complement strand
TAAAATTACTTAGAAAATCGGTAGGTTTAGTTTTTCAAGATCCCGACAACCAATTTGTTGCACCTACTGTAGAGGAGGAAATATCTTTTGGTCCTTTAAATCTAGGCTATTCTCAAGATGAAACTAGAGAAATAGTAGATGATATTTTAAGACTTTTAAAAATAGAAAATTTAAGAAGTCGCTCAACCCACTCTCTAAGTGGTGGTGAGAAAAAAATAGTCAGTATTGGCTCTGTAATGGCGTTATATCCTGATTTTCTAATTTTTGATGAGCCAACAGCTGGACTTGATAATTATAATTCTAAAAATCTACTTAAAATTCTTGATATGCTTCATGATTTGGGACTTGGGCTAATTATTTCTACACATGAGATAGACTTTGCGTGGGAATGGTCTGAGAAAGTAATTATAATAAAAGATGGAAAAGTAGCTGCAAGTGGCCCGACAAATGAAATCCTAACCGATATAGATTTACTTAATGAAAATAAACTAAATATACCTTATATAGTGGAATTTACAAACCTTTTAAAAGAAACCCATGATATAAAAACTTATCCCAAAAATATGGAAAAGCTAAGAAAGATTTTAAAATAAAAAACATACCAATTTAGATTTTTCTAAAAAGGTATGTTTTATTTTTACTAAATTATATCTTCTATTTTTTTATAATCATAACCTACAGATTCTGCTACTGCTTTATAAGTTACATATCCTTCAGCAGTATTTATACCTGATTTTATTGAATAATTATCAAGTGCTGCCTGTTGCCATCCTTTATTAGCTATTTCGATAGCATATCGAGTAGTTTCGTTAGATAAGGCTACTGACGCAGTTTCTGCTACTGTTCCAGGAATATTAGCTACTGCGTAGTGAATTATTCCATGTTTTATATAAACTGGATCAGAGTGAGTAGTAGCATGGTCCATAGTCTCTACTGCTCCACCTTGGTCTATAGAAACGTCTACGATTACAGAACCTGGCTCCATCTGTTTTACCATCTCTTCAGTAACAACATTTATAGCACGATATCCCGGTATTAAAACTGTAGAAACTACTATATCAGCATCTTTTACAGATTTCATCACGTTAGCAGGGTTAGAATACATAGTCTCTACGGCACCACCATAGATATTTTGGATATCTAAAAGAGTATCAAATGAAACATCTAGCGCCGTTACTCTTGCACCTAGTCCCACAGCAGTACGAATAGCCCCTTGTCCTGCTACTCCAGCACCTATAACTACTACATGACCTGGCGCCACACCAGGCATACCTGATATCATTTTACCTTTACCACCATGAGTCTTTTCTAGATATTTAAGCCCATTAAAAATACCCATACTTCCGCCAATTACTGACATAGGTTTTAAAAGTGGTAGCGCGCCATTTTTTTCTACAGTCTCATATGCTATTCCCACAGTTTTACTTTCTACTAATGCTTTTACTAAATTTTCATTGGCTGCAAGATGTAGATAACAAAATATAATTAAATTTTCTCTAAAATACTTAAATTCTTCTAAAAGAGGTTCTTTAACCTTATAGATCATCTCTGATCGTTCCCATACTTCTTTGCCAGTCTCTACAATCTCAGCTCCAGCATTTTTATATTCGTCTGAGCTAATTCCTATTCCCTCTCCTGCAGTTTTTTCAACTAAGACAGTATGTCCATTTTTTACTAGCTGTTCTACAGTAGATGGTAAAGCTGAAACTCTATACTCTTCGTCTTTAATCTCTTTTGGTATCCCTATTATCATATGTAATCTCCCTAAGTTACTTTATTTTTGAAATATTATACCAAAAAATAGGCTAAAATTAAATTTTTTTAAATTAGATTAAAGTAAAAGTTTTTTAAACATTTCACACAAGATTAGTATGAATATTGTTTTATATATGATAATATAGATAATATATAATAATAGGACAAACACGTCATGTATTTGACAATAAATTAACTTATTTGACGATAATTTTTATATTTTATTAATAAATATTAAAATATAAAAATTGAGATATAGATAGATATGTATAAACTTGGTGGTAATATGGAAGATAGATTATTTAATCATAAGATGATTGAATATTTAGATAATGATAAAGATATAGATATTTTTGATGCTGAGGATTTTTTCGAGCTTACTAGAAAAGAGACTGAGGATTTATTTAAGTTCGTTATTTTATTTTATAACGATTTACACTTCCAGATTACACATGATGAAATAACCTTATCTAATTTTGAATTTTATATCCTTACATATATTAACGATAACCCTGGTACAGTAATTACTGATATAGCTAAGACATGGTATCGTACAACGAGTTCTGCTTCACAAATGGTAAGTAAATTTGTGAGTATGGATTTAGTAATTCGCGAGCGTAATAAAAAAGATGGTAAAGTATATAATCTCTATACTACCGATTTAGGATCTCAAATAGCCGAAAAACACAAAAAAACTCATATTGAAGATGCGAGACTAGCCATGAAGGCAGTATTAGAAGAAGTATCTTATGAAGATGTAGAAATATTTTTTAAAGTTCTAGATTTTTTCTCTTGCTTTATGGAAAATGTCGAGTCAAACGAAAAATTTTAATTATAAAAGCTCTACCAGATATGTGGTCAATCCCATAAAGTTGGTAGAGCTTATTTTAGTTATTTAGTTATACATAAGTTTCTGTTTTTCCCATTGTGACTCATTAGAATTTCTAAGATCTTTTCTCGCTCCATCTACGTCTACTCTTTCTTTATTAATCTTTACATGAGTATAATCATCTAGATAAAACTCAACTTCTGTCGGTTTATTACCATACATATTATCAGCACTATACATAAATGAAGCATCTTCTAATTTTTTAATTATGCTTTCTATATCATCAGCCTCAGTAATCTCAAACTTATCATTTTTTAATGAGTAAGGTCCCTCGCCTAGTTTAAAAGTATACATAAAC
Organism: Peptoniphilaceae bacterium; assembly: GCA_029983595.1. Classification (GTDB taxonomy): domain Bacteria; phylum Bacillota; class Clostridia; order Tissierellales; family Peptoniphilaceae; genus Neofamilia. The sequence continues at coordinate 2,167 of JASBZD010000088.1, read as the reverse complement.
ATCCATGGTCCCTCATCTGTAGCTAGTTCCTCAACTGACTCCGGTTTTTTTACTAGATGAATCGGACCAGTTGGGTCAGAAGATGTAATAACTCGGTACTCTTTTCCATTAATTGTAGCTATATAATTATATTCAATCATAAAACTTTGAAATTTCATATCATCAAAATTAAAATTATCAAAATCTGCCTCAGTCATAGGCCTTGAATCTGATGCGATATTAGAATTAAAATCATCTAAAGTCATTGGGAACGTTATATGTGCGCCATTTAGCGTAAATACTCCGCTAGTATTTTCTTCTTGATGGGTTTTAGCATATGCATTTTTAGTAATATAAGGTCCTAATGACATATCATCTAATTTTTCATATTCAATCCCCACAATTCCATCATGTGCATCTAAAAATGGGATTTCTATGATAGTATAACTTATTAAAGTATCATTAGCCACAACAACAAATTGGCTATTATAGGCTTCTCTTTTATCTACTATTAAATCAGGGTCAATATTCGCTATAATATCTTCTTTTGAATAACCCAACTTCATCCCAAGTGGAAAAGTTACATCTTTTAAAGTTTTATTTTCCTCAATTTTAAATTCTGCTGTAACCTCAGGGTCATTAATTGAATAACCAAAACTAAATTCGTTTCCGTCAGCATCAGCCATAATAGTACGGCGAGCTACTTGATAATTTGGGTCATCCTCAGCTTCTACTATATTCATTTTTTCTTTAAATTCTTCTAAATCAATAGGTAGAGCAAACTCTTTTCCATCAATTATAAGATTTGAGCTCTGCGCTCTAGTTTTTTCTAAAATTGCATATTCCTCATCAGTTCCATAACCCATAAATATATCATTAGGGTCATATTTATTCTGATTTTCATTTACAGTAGTTACTTCTGTATTGGTATTTTTTATATCATCAGCTCCAGAACTAGGATTATCAGCAGGCTTTGAGCCACAGCCACTAAGTAATATACAAAAAGCTATAATCGGAAGAAATTTTTTCATTTTAATTCTCCTTTTATGTTCAAATAAACTTTTTACTTAAAAGTATAATACCAATTATTTAATTATTTTATTCAAAAAAGTAGCCTAAATATTAAGCTACTTTATTAGTTTTTATTAAATTTTAAAAGTTTAGTTAGTCTTTTTCTCAGTTTTTTCTATATTATCTGACATACCTTTTTTAGATGTATAGATATTTACAGTAAAAGTATCCTGATCCCACTCTACTCCAGGGCCCATTGATTCTACCAAAAATCTAAGAGGCACATAAGTTCTATCTCCATAAGCATAGGTTTTAGCATCTAGAGTTACTTCAGTAGTTTTTCCATCTTTAGTTATACTTACTTTATCAGATCCAATATTAAATTTTAAATAGACATATCTATTATCTATATTTACAGTTCCGCCATCTTCATCACTATATTTTACAATATATCCTAAAATTTCAGACACTACTCTAACCGGAACCATTGTGCGCTCAGTTCTAGAATCTATATGAGGCTTACCCATATTTTTAGGGATTTTTAGTATATCATTATTTAGTGCGATATTTACATCTTGATTTAGGGCATATTCTGGCAAATCTCCAGTCATAGATGCAGATACAGGAGTAACTAGAATAAATATAAAAGTTATAGATATCAAAACTAATTTAAATCTCTTCATATAACTACCTCCATTATTGATAATTAGTAATTATATTATAATTTATTTAGTTAAGATGATTATTTCAATAATATTAAATTATTATAATATTTATTTTTTATAATCCATAAACTATATAATTTTCCTAAATTTTACCCATATCTTTTTTATAATTAGCTTCATCTATTATATTACTTCTAACTGTATCATCTAGCTTTATCATCCCTAGATCATTTATAGAAACTCTAGTATTATCATCTAAATAAAACTCAATTTCAGTTAAAGCACCAAAACTTGTAGATGTTCTATATGGTATATCATATTCTTCTAATAAATTAACTACTTCTAAATAATTATCATTATTTATTTCAAACTTACTATTTTTTACGCTAAATGGATTAGTTATATCAAAAATAATAGAATCTATATCGCTCTCATCTCTAAGTTCTCTCATAAACCCTTCATGAGAATGCCTAAATCTATATATATAGCCATCTATATTTATAAGGGCATTT
>JASBZD010000087.1 GCA_029983595.1 Peptoniphilaceae bacterium | reverse complement strand
TCAGTATATGGACTGTCCTTTTTCTTGCCCATAATACCTTCCATACCTTTATCGCAAAGAGTTTTAAAAAGATCTTCTGGACTATCTTCAATAGATGAACTAAAATGAGTATATTTTAAATTATTTTCTTTTAAAAATTTTTCTAGATTATCTCGCCTTTCTTGTAGTGGCTTTTTTATAAACTCCTTTTTTTCAAGTTTTAATAAATCGAAAGCCATATATATTGGTTTCGTACCTTTTTTAGTTTTAATATATTCCTGTAGGGCTTGAAAATCAGACTTTCCATTTTTATTTACTACGACTTCTCCATCAATTATAAAATCTTTTTCAGAGTTTGATAAATCCTTTGCAATCTCTGGAAATTTTTCAGTATAATCAATTCCATTTCGGCTTAAAAGTTTTACTGCACCTTTCTCGCCATAAGCCATAATTCTATATCCGTCGTATTTTAGTTCATAAATATAATTATCTGATCTTGGGATATTATTTATTTGAGTAGCTAGCATTGGTGTATAGACCTTTGGTTCATCCCCTTTTTCTATTTCCTCAAAAGTCCTTCCAGTTCTTATGCTTGTGTTAAAATCATCTATATTAAAATCTGAATTTGCGTATTCATCTTTTTCTTTAATTATAAGCCAGTTATTTTTTCCATTTTCCTTAGATTTCATACGGACTAGTGCCCATTTCCCTTTTAGACGTTTTCCCTCTAGTATGATTTTTATTGTTCCATCTTCTAAACCTTTATTAAAATCGTACTCTTCTTGAGGGTACCAAAATCCCTCGTCCCAAAGCATAACAGTCCCACCACCATATTCTCCTTTAGGGATAGTTCCCTCAAAATCCTTATAATCATATGGATGTGGCTCAACTTCTACTGCGAGTCTTTTATCTTTAGTATTATATGATGGCCCCTTAGGTATGGCAAAACTTAAAAGCACTCCTTCCCATTCTAGTCTAAAATCATAATGAAGATGAGATGCATTGTGTTTTTGGACTAAAAATATAAGTTTATCGCTATCTTTTTCCTTCTGCACTCCAGACGGTTCTAAAGTTTTATTAAAATCTCGCTTTTTATTATATTCATCTAGCTTCATGATGCACTCTTCTTAGATTTTTCGCTAGACTTACTTTTAGAAGATTTTTCTTTCTTATCCGACTTTTTAGAATCATTAGCATCTACAGATTGTTTTAATAGATCTAAAATATCTATAACATTTGACTGATCTATCTCTTCTTCATCTTCTTCTATAACTTCAACCCCTTTAGCCTTTTCTTCAATAAGTTCCATTAGAGATTTTCTATACTCGTCTTCATAATTTTCCGGAACCCATTCTTCCGTCATATCCTCAATAAGTTTTACAGCAAGTTGCATTTCTTTAGGCTTTATTTTAATATTTTCAGGAATTTTAAGATCATCTATAGGTTTTATTTCCTGATTGAAACGAATAAGATTTAAAATTAATAATTCATTATCTGGATAAATAGCCGCAAGATACTCACGAGTACGTATAACTACTCTAGAAATCGCTATTTTTTCAGTTTTCTTAAGAGCATCTCTAAGCAGAACATAAGCTTTTTCGCCACCTTTTGATGGTTCGATATAATATGGCTTTTCAATATACATAAGACTTAAATCCGCACCATTTATAAAAGTCTCAATATCAATAGTTTTTGTAGCTTTTAAATCTGCCATCTTAAAATCTTCATCAGTAAGCATAATATAATTATTATCAGAAAATTCAAAAGCCTTTACTATCTCATTCCATGGGACTTCTTCTCCAGTCTCTTCATTTACTCTAACATATCTTATTCTATTTTTATCTTTAGAATCGACAAGATTAAATTTTAAGTCGTTGCTTTTTTCTGCATTTATTAGATTTACTGGAATATTTAAAAGTCCAAAACTTATCGCACCTTTCCATACTGGTCTAGTCATTTTTCCCTCCAAAAGTCTTTTTTTATAATTATATCAAGTTATAAAAATATTTGTAACTAACAACTATAATTCATTTCTTATAATAAAAAAAGAAGCCGCTAAAATTTTGCGACTTCCTAAAAGGATTTTTAGTATCTATAAAGACTAGATACTTTATCATTAACCATATAAACTCTTACAGTTTCTCCTTCTTTATAAGTTAATTCATTCCAATCGAAGTTACTTGGATATCTATAAGTTACATATCTTGAAGGTAATGAACCTAATCTTTCTAGAGTAATATTTATAGTAATATAATCATAATCTCTAGTTATTTTAGTAATTTTACCTCTTCTTTCATCTGTTCTCTTAGTATTAAAATGAATTTCTAGTATATTTCCACTAGTATCATAAACTACTGAAGCTATTCCATCAGTTCCTATTCTGCTTAATGAAATTTCTCTACCATCTTCAAATAGTTTTATCCTTTGAGATTCAGGATATACTCTAGAAAATCTATTATTTTCATCAAATATTAATAATTCATTATTTCTATAGTTATTTTTATAGTTAGCTAAAACGCCATTTCCAAATGCAGATTTAGAAGTAAGTCTTACTGATAATAATCTATCGTAACTATCTACTGATAGCTCTAGTTGGTCTCCATTTCTTAATGAATCTCTATAAGCTGGTTCGATAAATACGCTATTATCATAAATTCTATACTCTTTAGTTCTACCTGTTCTATTTTCTACAACAAATAATGTGTTATTCCATATTTCTTTAAAAGTATATGAACCATTTACTGATTCATTTCCTGAATAAACTACTATTCTATCTATTACATCAGTATATTTAAAGCTTAGATCTACAGTTTCGCCTGGTAAGATTGAACTAAATGTAGAGTTTGAGTTTCCTCTTATTACTGGTGTATCTCTATAAACAGAATAAGTTCTTACCGCTCCACCATTAGATGGAGTAACAGAGATATAGTCTATCCCATTTCTAGTTTCTTTTCTCTCTACTCTATATTGACCAGATTGAACATTTTTTACACTAGCTTCTTTTATAGCATTATTTTCAAATTTTATATTTAGGATAGTGTCTTTTTTAATATCTTGTAATAAAACATAAGAGTTTCCATTTTTTATATAGCTATCTTTAAACTCATATTCTTTTTCATAATTTTTATCTTTTATTGTGATGTAATTTCTATTTGCCGATGTACGAGTAGATACAAATGTATATTCTCCATCTTTAAATTCTCCATCACTTAAAAATCTTATAGATTTTGCTACTTTGCCAGAAGTTAACTCTTGATAAGTTACTTCTACCTCTGCTCCAGAATATTTTGATAAATCGTTGATATTTAAGTTTTGTTTATCTTTATTTTGGATAATTGTAGACGAATTTATAGCTACTGCTTTTTTATCATTTCCTATGTTATATAGTAAATTACCAGTTCCAGCTACATTAGCATAAGTCTGGAAAATACCTTTTTCTGTAATTTCTTTAGTAGAAATAGGATTGTTTTTTACATATTTATTAGCTGTACTTACCATTTTCGCCATTTCAGCACGAGTAATAGCTGCATAAGGCTCGAACTTTCCTTCTCTTCCACGAGGGTGTAATACACCTGCTTTTACTAATGCCGCAATATTTCCTCTAGCAGATGCAGGTACGTCATTAATATCTGATACGTCAATTAAACCAACACTTTCTTCGCTAAGATTCATAGCTCTAGCAAAAAGTTGGGCTACGTTTATTCTATTAATATATGCTGGGTTTTCACGTTTTAGCATATTAGCTCTACTTGCTGTTTCTATTTCTTCACGAGAAATAATTTTTCTTTCTAAAAATACAGCTAGTTGGTTATAGGCCCAATCAGCATCTGGATAATTTTTTAGAAAATCTTTTTGGTTTTCATAAGCCTGTTTAGTTTCAGCTTCCGAAGGTTTTACTATCCCATTTAATAGAGCTATTGTCTCTAAGAACGAGATGTTTCCAAATGGTTTATAAGTTCCATCTGGATAACCTTTAATTATATCTTGATCTGCAAGTTCAATAATATAATCGTACGCCCAAACAGATTCTCTAGTCACATCTGAAAAACTTGCTGCACTTACTAAGCTATTACTTAGAAGTATACTAGCACATAAAAGCGATCCTACGACTTTTTTATTAAATTTCATACTATCTCCTCCTTAAGAGAAATTTACTAGTTTATCACTAGTTTATATTATAATTATACCAGCCAATCTGTCTTTATAAATTACAAAACAATTAAAATTTGATGAATAAATTATTACATAGTTGAAAATTGGGTATATTCTGGTATAATTAAACTATTGAATATGTATTTTACGGAGGTTTAGATGAAGTATTTTCCTATAAGTATTGATACACAAAACAAAAATATTCTAGTTATAGGTGGTGGAGATACAGCAGCTGAAAAAATCAGACATCTACTAAAATCTGATTTTAAGATATATTGTATAGCTGACGATTTCTCACAAGAAGTATTACAATTATCTAGTGATAATCCAGAAAAACTACTTTTAAAAGGAAAATTCTTAGATGAAAACTTCGTATTTTTTGGATATGACTATGTGATTATAGCTACTGGAGATACAGCCTTAAATCGTTCTTTAACTGAAAGAGCTAAAAAATCTGATATTCCTTTCTATCGCGCTGATAACATTGGGGAATCTACTTTTAGATTTAATGAGATAGTAGAATTTGGGGGGCTGACAGTTTCTATACTTTCTGAAGGTATTTCTAATCAAGTCTTAAAACAGATGAGTAAAGATATAGAAAATGTACTTTTAAAATATGATGTAGAAAAACTTACTCTACTAAACATGATTAAAACTACACTTATTCTACGTAATCATCCAGATGTAGAAGGTGAAATTGAAAAACTTTCTAAATCTAATGTAGCAGTTATTAAACAATATAAAGAAACTCTAGAGCGCACAGACGTTGATATGATTGAAGAGTTTAAACAAGATGGTGCTAATATTAAAAAGCAAAAAGAAGAAGAAAAAGAAAAGCTACTAGAAAAATCTGAAGAAGAGTCTAACGACCTTTCACAAAATAGTATACCTGAAGAAAATACAGAAAATATAGATATAAAAGATCTAGATTTAGAAAATAAAATTATATATGATGAAAAGAAATAAATAATTTAGCTTTTGGAATTTCCAGAAGCTTTTTT
>JASBZD010000086.1 GCA_029983595.1 Peptoniphilaceae bacterium | reverse complement strand
ATTTCAATCCACGCTCCCGTGTGGGGAGCGACCGCATTTTTTAGCTATTTTTTAAAGATAGATAATAGAAATGCTTATAAAACTGATCATCTATCTACCTTTTTATACTATTTTTTACGCGAACCCTCTACGTTTTTATGTGCGACTTAGGTTCGCTATATTATTAGTATTCCTTCGTCAGGGTTATACGTATTATCCCTTCCCATACTCTCTACCCTTCTTTCCCAATTTTTTCCTAAATAATAAAACCTTATGCTATCTAATTCTTCGTCTATAATTTTTTTAAGTTTTGATTTTAATTCTGTTAATTGGGCAGGTGTTATGCTACATTCAAATACTGAGTTTTGGACTCTTTGTCCATAATTTACGCATTCTTTAGCTACAAGTCTAAGCCTTCTTCGCCCACTTGATGTGGTGGTTTCTACATCGTATGTTACTAGTACTAGCATTGTTTATCCTTTTATTAAAAATGGTGGGTACGCTTCTAAATCTCCACGTATATATCTATTTAACAGCATCGCCTGTACGTGCATTAATAAACCTATTTTTATGTTTTCTTCTAAATATGGATGTATTATTGTTTCTTTTTTTCTATTTCTCCAATATTCAAATATTTTATCTCTCCCTTTACTATTTAATAATACGGCGTCGTTTTCTTTTGTTTCAAAGTCATTTTTATTTATTATTTTATTATTTATTAGTGTTAAAGCCGCTCTATCACACATATAGGCTCTTAGTTCTTCCATCATATCTAAAGCCATACTAGCTCTTCCTGGACGATCCACATGGAAAAATCCTACATAGCTATCTATTCCTACTCCTTCTAATGCTGATATCATTTCGTTTGTCAGTAGCGAGTATAGATAAGATAATAGCGCATTTACATTATCAGTAGGGGGCCTTTTTGAACGCTGAAAAAAATAAAAATCTTCTCTTTGATTTAAAATCATCTCATCAAATGAGCTAAAATATTCTCTCGCTATACTTCCTTCTAATCCTCTTATACTATCTTTAGATTTAGCGTTTTTTATTTCTTCCATATATATTTTTATTTTATCTATAGAGCTATTAACCCTTAATACATCAACTGTACTATTATGATCTCTTACTAATCTTTGTAAAAGTTTTCTAGAATTGTAGGCTTTTGCATATATTATATTTCGAACAAACTCAATCGATAATTCTTCACTATCTGACATTCTATATTGTTCTTTTCTTAATAGCACGTTTCCATTTGTTTTTCCAATTACCCTTCCACAGTATTTTCCATTTGGGGTATGAAACGAGATTAAGATATTATTTTCCATGCAGTACTTCATTAGTGATGGGCTTGCTCCAGCATAATTAAAACATACTATATTTTCAATTATATGAAATGGAAACCTTCCTAGTACTTGGCCTTCTTTTTGTATTACGATATTTTCATTTTCTTTTGATAGATATACGTCTTCTTTAGTGATATATAATGTGTTTAATAACTTTTTCATTCTTCAATATTATAAAGATAGTTTTCTACCGATTTTCTTTTTTTAGTTATTCTCGGCATACATAGTTCGTATAATGAACATTCTTTACAGTTTTTAAAAAATTCTGCTTTTGGAGTATATTGTTGATTATACATTTCATGCATTTTTTGAGACATTTCAAGCACTTCTTTTCTAATACTCTCATCTATAGATACTGTTTTTCGTTGTCTAGTCTTAAAATAAAACATGTCTGATGTTTCTATTTTAATATTTAATTTTTCTTCTAGACACATTGTCTGAGCTGCAAGCTGAATTATATCTCTATCATCCTTTTTTTGTTTACCTTTTTTATATTCAACTATAGTGGGTTTCCAGATTCCAGTTTTTCCTGGAATTCTTATACCTTCTTCATCTTTTCTAAATTCAATTGTGTCTATAATTCCAGATAAGCCCAAAATAGCTGAGCTTACTGGAACTGATCTTGACAAGAATATTTCTTTTCTGGATTCTTTTATAAATGGATTATCAGTTTTTTCATGTAATATTTGACCTTCAACTGTATGACTATTTTCTAACCAGCTTTGTTCTATATGAATTAAAGCCCACTGTCTTTTACAAAAATAAAAGTGTTGTATTCCGCTTAACATTAAATAGTCATCTTCAGTATACATTACATTCCTTCTATTACTTCTAGATTTAATCCGTTATTTTTATAGCTATTTAATTTTTGTTGGTCTAGTCTTATATTATAATCTTCGTAAGATGGGTCTGTATTTTCTACCTCTAGCTCATCCCACTCTAGTAAGTCTTTTACCTTAGCACTTGATACATTTCCAAGTTTATTAGAGTGTGTAAACCAATATATTTCTTTTACTTCCATTGATCCTTCTGGTCTAGCGCTAGAACTGTCGTTTATAAATAATGTTCTTAATGCTTCTTTTATTACTTCTAGATCTTTCTCGTTAAATCCTGTTTTTTCAGCATAATAAGAGTTTACACTTCCATGAATTAAATATACACCATAGTTTACAAAATGTTTGCTTCCCATTGTGTCAGAAGATTTAGATGATCCACTTTTTGGCTCCATACCATTAGTACTTCTAGTAATTTGCATTGTAGTTATTTCTACAGGGTCTAGCGATTTAGCTATAGATACAGAAACCGGCCCTCTTATACCAATCGATCTTTTATCAAATGTTATTACTTGACCAAACGATCTAACGTCTATCCAATTTTTATTAAATTCTTCTTCTACATGTGTATCAGAATCTTTAGAGTTAAATGCGTTTTTATATCTGGCTTCTAATGAGTTAAATCCATCATCAATATGATCATTAGATTTTACAAATATTTCATGCCCCATATCCTGCATTCTATTTCTGATTTTTCTTTTAATCGATACGTCAGATAATAAACCATATCCCATAGCGTCTACTCTAGGCATATTTCCAGAAAGAGGATCCCCATTAGGGTTTGCCATTTTTACTTCAACTGTCACTAAAAAATCGATTTTATTCTCTATCATCTTTGTTCTCCTTTATTGATATTGCTGGTGTTTTCTAATTCTTCTTGTTTTTTACTTGACTCAAATAATTTTTGATTTTGTGCTGTATACCCAAATATAAATTTATAATCTAATGGCTTATTAAATTCTGGTGATTCTATACCATGATTATCTGATAACAAAATTAATATTGAATCTTTTGCTTTTTTATACTTTACATATAGGCCATAGTTGTTTGTCTTAAGCTTATCAAAGTATACATGTGTTTTAGATTCCAATATATTTATTGTAGTAGCTGGCTTATTTATAAAGGTGTTCCAAAATTTTTCTGCATTTGTTGCTCTTGTGTCCTCTTTATCCATGACTGCTTTCTCAACATTTTCATATATAGAAATTAATCTTCCAAACAAATAGGATCTATCAAAATTGTTTTCATCCAACATTCTTACAAACCCTCCTCCTTCTTTATTTTTTAATATTGCTTGACTTACGAATAGTATATTTCTCCACGTCTCTTTATACTTTAGTCTGTTTCTTATATTTAACTCTAGCGCTTGAGTAATATTTGATGGAATTTTTCTACCTTCTAATATACTCATTATTATATTTTGTTGCTGAGTACCCTTAAAGTTTTTAGGCTCTGCTACGAGCTTTGTCTTGTTATTCTCTTTTCTTTCTACGCCATATGCTGTTAGAATAATATTATTAACTGATGGAGTTTTTAAAATATATTCTCTGGAGTTTTTGTCATAATTATACCAACTATAGTTTTCTTCCCATTTTTTTAAGTTTTCATTTAACTTTGATACACTTAATTCTTTAAAATAATCTATAGTAGTTCTACCATCACTAACTTTTGTAACTATCATTGTATAAAAAGAAGAGTTTTCATCATAGTTCATTTTTCCAAGCTTAAATGATTCAGATGTTGCTCTTGTAAATGTATCAGATATTTCTCGTTTATTTACTTCTTCTACATCTTCTTCATCATCCTCAATTATTCCAGAATAAGTGATGTTAATATTGTTTTTATTTTCTATATCTTCAGAAAACCATGTTAAAAGATACGTATTCTCAGATAACTTAACTCTACTATTAGGGTTATCGATTAAATATTTAAGTGTAAGAAGGATCTTTTCTGAACTTTTTCTACCTATTTCAGCAGTACCTGTCTTATCGGCAAATCTCCCAAAATAAACTTCCTGAGTATTACTAAGCCCAAAAATTTTAGAATTTCCTATTACTCCTCTATGCTTACGCAGGATTATCTCATCACTTTCTCCTGATATATTACAAATTCCTGTAATATCCTTACTACAATCAGCATAATTTATGTAAGACTGATGTAGTTTAATATAATCAGTTACGGAATAATCCTTTCCATCTTTAAAATCTACTATAATAAATTCTAAAAATACGTCTTTTAAATTTATTTTTTTTACATCATCTTCTTCTCTAAAAAATATATCAAAGCCACTTCTAGAAACAAAGTTGTTGTTATATAAACTTTTACCAATAACGCTAAGCACATCATCTGATAATAAAAAGTTTTTGATAATGCTTAAAAAATCTTTTAAATCTTTATCTTTTTCAAGGTCTATCCACGTTTCTAAATTCTCAAGATAAAGATCACGTATATCTCCTTCTGTTTCAAATATATTTTTAATTGAGTCATCAAGTGCATGCGGTCTATAGGCACTTCCAGATCTAGAAATGGAGTCAGCTGTAACTGGAAATATAATAGAATTTTTTCTACTTAATTTATCTTTATTGTCTTTTAGCTTTTCAGTTAAAAATTCAGCACTGAATAAAGTTGAATCTCTTCTTAATCTTATGGTTAAAATGTTTTTTCCATTAGATGATAAACTAGTGTGATATAGAGGTAAAAGTCTTGAGCCATAGGCATTTGGTCTATCTACCATGTCATTTTTTAGAGCATAATCATAAGAATTAATTAAAGCGCTAAACTCATTCATAACTTACCTCCATCTGATTATATTCTTCTAATTCCTCGTCTACATCTTTTATTAATTCTGGATATTTAAATTTATAATTTTCTAAATTATTTTTAATAATTGTATCTTCAGAACTTCTAAAACTTATAACGCCATCAGACATGATAATCTCGTCAAAACAGCTGACTAGCTTTTCACCAGGTTTATCAGGGTAAATAAATGAATGAAACAT
>JASBZD010000085.1 GCA_029983595.1 Peptoniphilaceae bacterium | reverse complement strand
TTTTTTAATAATATGCCTGAAGAAATTACTGCTAATTTTTATGCCGTAAAAACTTCTCCATATCAGATAGAAATAATGAATAAGGGCACTAATAAAGGGGTCGCAGTAGCAAAACTTGCGTCATATTTAGATATAGGGCCTGAAAATATTATGGCTATTGGAAATGAGCTAAATGATATTCCAATGATTGAATATGCTGGAATAGGCGTCGCTATGGAAAATGCCAACGAAGAATTAAAAAAACGCGCTGATTTTATTACTAGATCTAACCGTCATTCAGGCGTTTCATATGTGATAAATAGGCTAATAGAAAATAATTTAGAAAAAATTTAAGCTACCATTATAATTTTATGGTAGCTCTTTTTTTTGATAATAATTTTTTTAATGCTTTTTTGTCTAGTCCTATTCCTATTACTACAGCTTTTCCAGTTTCCATTTCTTCTGATTCGCCGATAATATATTGAGAATCTACATAATCAAATCGATACCAGAATCCCTTATTTTCAAAAAATCCTTTTGAGCGATATATATAACCATATTTACCAGTATTAAGCTCTTCTAGAATATAAATAAGCTCATCTAGATTAAGTGGCTTAAATGGGCTAAAAGCTATATTTTCCATTCTAGATTCTATTTCTAGCTCCTTTTTTATTACTTTTTTCCCAGATTTTGTAAATAGATTATTCCACTCTTCTGTTGTAAATTTAGAATAATGCTTTAGAGGAAAATCTATAGTACTATCTATATCTAAGTTATTTTTGATTTCTAAAAAATCAGATTCATTAAAACTTTCAGATTTTGAAACTACTATATGCTTAGCATTGTCTATTTGGTCATTAAAATACTCAGAAAAGTTAGATCTAGCAGAGTTATAATGTTCCCCATCTATAATAGTGATAGGGTCTAAAACTCCTATTCTTTCATATAAAACTTTTTCAAGAGAATTTAAAATGTTGGTAGGAAATGCCACTCCACTAGGCTCTACAACTAGATAGTCAGGGTCGATAGTATTAGAAATAGTCACGACTGTAGATCCAAAGTCTACATTAGAAGAACAACATATACAGCCATTAGAAATTTCAGTAATATCAAGTGCTGCTGGCTCTATCTCTGATTTAGATTTTTTTAGTAAATCTCCATCTATTCCTATATCTGAAAACTCATTTTCTAATATAACAAATTGACGACCTAATGCAGATGCCATATTCTGTATAAAAGTCGTTTTTCCAGCTCCTAAAAACCCCGATATTATTAAAATCTCCATCTATTCCTCCAATATTTCTATATAAAAGGGAGCCAATTAGGCCCCCAAAAAGTTATTTTAAATTTATTATAATTATTCTTCAATAACTACAACTGGTTTAATTAAATCTCTTGGTTTTTCTTTCATTAACATTAAAGCATCTTCAACATGTTCGAAACCTTCAAATCTATGAGTTAATAGAGGTTTAACATCTAATTTACCTGTAACGATAAGATTAGCTAATTTTTCAAGTCTATATCTTCCACCTGGCATAAGTCCACCAACGATTTGTTTATGACCCATACCTACACCCCATTCTTCTCTAGGGATATTTACGTATGTTCCACTTCCTAGGTAGTTTACGTTACCAATTTTTCCACCTGGTTTTAGACATTTTATAACTGGTTCGAAAGTGTCAACTCCACCACCAGCGATAATAGCTTTGTCTACACCTTTACCATTAGTAAGTTCTAGAACTTGTTCTTCAATAGGTCCATCTTTGTAACTTACTATATCAGTAGCACCATATCCTTTAGCTGCTTCGATACAGTTAGGTCTAGTACCTACTGCTATAATTCTAGAAGCACCTCTAAGGTTTGCTCCAGCTACAGCCATTAATCCTACAGGTCCGATACCTACTACAAGAACAGTTTCACCAAATTGGATATCAGCTAGTTCTGCACCGTGAAATCCTGTAGGAACCATGTCAGATAACATACAAGCTTCTGCTGTAGAAATTTCATCTGGTAAGTGAGCTAAGTTTCCGTCAGCATCATTAACGTGGAAGTATTCTCCAAATACACCATCTTTGAAGTTAGAGAATTTCCATCCAGCTAACATACCACCTGAGTGCATAGGGTATCCTGATTGAGCTTCTACTGAGTTCCAATCTGGAGTAATAGCCGCAACCATAATTCTATCACCTTTTTTGAAGTCTTTAACAGCTTCTCCTACTTCCTCTACTACACCACAACCTTCATGACCAAGAATCATGTTTTCTCTTTCTCCTAAAGCACCTTCCCATACAGTGTGTATGTCAGAAGTACATGGAGATAATGCTAGAGGTCTGATAATAGCGTCATTAGGACCACAAGTAGGTCTTTCTTTTTCTATCCAACCAGTTTCCCCTATTTTTAACATAGCGTAACCTTTCATTATATATCCTCCTTTAAATTTTATTTTTAGCAAATGCTTATGTAAATTATACAATGAATTTTATGAAAACGTCAACATGAAATTATAATTTTCATAATTATTTTAAATTAAGTATTATTATAATATTTTTTAATATTTATAAATTATATTAATTCTATTATCTTTTTTTATTATTTCACAGTCGACTTCATAGACATTTTTTATATTCTCTACAGTGATTACATCATCTGGAGTGCCAAAATCGATGACTTTCCCATCTTTTAATATATATATCTTATCGCAAAACATAGCCGCAATATTTAGATCATGTACGGCTGAAATACAGGTTACATCTAAGTTTTTTACTGCTTTCATAAGATTTATCTGAAATTTTATATCTAGATGGTTAGTCGGCTCATCAAGGATAATGCAGCCCGTCTCCTGGCATAGACATCTAGCTAGGATCACCCTCTGTCTTTCGCCACCTGATAAAGTTAGAAAACTTCTATCTTTAAAATCAGCCATATCAACTATTTTTAAAGCTCTATTAGCTATTTCATAATCTTCTTTTGAATAGCTTTCTAAAGTCTTTTTATGTGGAGATCTACCGAGCATAACTATTTCCATAACTGAAAAATCAAAATCATAGTTATTATGCTGTGATAAAACAGATATTTTTTTAGAAGATTCTTTTATTGTAAACTCGTTAATATTTATACCATCAATAAAAATATCCCCATAATCAGGTTTTAAATATCTATAAATAGTTTTTAAAAAAGTAGTTTTTCCACTCCCATTAGGCCCAATAACCCCCACAAACTCACCATTTTTGGCATCAATTGAGACTGATTTTAAAATTTCTTTATCATCTATTGAAACACTTATATCTTTAGTTTTAATATCTATCATTTTCTGCCATATTCCCTTTTTATAATTAGATACACAAATAAAGGCGAACCCAGAACTGCCGTAATAATCCCAATAGGTAACTCTGCATTTTTAATTAAAACTCTAGATAATATATCGCACCATATTAGAAATATTGCACCTACTAAAGATGACGAAATTACAACCTTTTTATGATCTGTACCTACTATAATCCTTACGATATGAGGTATAACAAGTCCCACAAACCCGACAATTCCCGCATTATAAACTACAAAGCCTATAAGAAATGTGATAATTAAGATATAAATCTTTCTTAAAGAAGAAAGATCAGTACCTAGAGTAATAGATGTCTCATCACCTAAAAGCATGAGATTTAAATTTCTAAATTGTGTCATAAAAAATATAAGACTAATAATAACAATGGGAAAAAGCACGCTAATTCTAGACCATTTAGCCGCTCCTAGAGAACCCATAAGCCAATAAGAAACAGTCTGCATTCCATTTCTATCTCTCCCCAAATATATTATTAGACTAGTAAAAGCACTACAAAAAGAGCTAAGTGCAGTACCTGCTAAAATAAGTTTTACAGTATTAGATCTCCCTCCAATATTAGAAATAAAAAGTACTAAAATAGCTATAAGAAGAGAGCCTAAAAAAGCCATTACACCTATAAAATTATCGCCAAAAATCTTACCTATCCCTAAAATTATACCTAAAGTCGCGCCTAGTGTAGCACCTGATGAGATACCCATAATATAAGGATCAGCAAGCGGATTTTTTACTACCGCCTGCATAATCACACCACATAGTGCTAAACTCATTCCCACTAGTAAAGCTAAAATAGTCCTAGGAAGCCTAATCATATAAACTACATCGTGAATTGGGCCACTCTGATATTCTGCTAGACTAGGTATATTAAATAATTTTACTCCTATAACTTTTAAAGCATCCATAAAATTTACATTTGAGCTACCTATGGAAACTGAAAAAACTATAGATAAGAATAAAATAATAGCTAGAAGTAAATATAATTTAAAATACTTTTTATTATTTTCACTCATTATTTAAAATCTAACTCTGGATATAGACCTTTTGCAAAATTTTCTATACCATTTTTTGTTCTTACACCAGAAGCATACATATCACCTAGCATAATTGGATAAACTCTTTTATTTTTAATAGCCTCGACAGACTGTAAAGCCTCGTTATTATTTATAAAATCCATTTGAGTCTTGGCTACATCTTCACCATTTTCGCCAGAATATGCCATATAAACTACAAAAATTACATCTGGATTAGAAGCTACAATATCCTCTGCTCCCACTTCTTTAGCATCTGGATTAGCTAGTTTTCCACCTAGTTTAGTAACCATATCTCCAGCTATAGAATCTTTATCATAGTTTGTAATTTTTCCATTAATAGGTTCTAAAACCATAACATTAGATGGAGTCTGATCTTTAGTTTTTTCAATAGTAGTATCGATAACCGCTTTAGTTTCATCAACTATTTTTTGAGCCTTATCTTGAACGTCAAAAATTTTACCTAGATTTAAAATATCAGTTAGTTCATTATCTACAGTTCTAGGATATCCTCCACGTCTAGTATTGGAATTAATATAGATATTAGTACCTTTTTCTATCCAATCTGATGGGTTACCTAATATTTTTTCACCAAAATAAGATCCCCAACTTAGAATCATATCTGGGTTAAGGATAGTTACATCTTCTTTAGGTGGAGTAAAAGCTTCTAGATAGTTAAGTTTTTCAAAATCAGCCTTCATAGACTCGTCTACTTCATTATCTAAACCAGCAGCCGCCACAATTCTATCAGCTTGACCTAAAGCTAAAAGAGTTTCAATAGATCCTTGATATACAGCTAAAACTTTTTCTGGAGCTTTTTCATAAGTAGTAGTAATCTCATCTCCATTTTGGTCATAAGTAGTAATTTCTAATGGATATATAGTTTTTGAATTCTCAGAAACCTCTTTTA
>JASBZD010000084.1 GCA_029983595.1 Peptoniphilaceae bacterium | reverse complement strand
TTTAAGTAACTATAATTTGATAGATCATTTCCTCCTTTATTTTTTAATGTTCTAACTCCCATCGTCTCTGTTTGTATCTGGTTGATTACCTTTACTTCATCTATAACGTTACACAGCGTGGGCTTAAAATATACCTCGTCGGCTATACCCCTAAGAGCCTCTCGAGTAGGGACTGGATAACTAGTTTTTTCTCCCATCCCCTTTGAAGTAGGGGTAGTAAACATAGCATAATCTCCCCAAACTCTCATATAAAATGGATTTGACTTAAACATCTTACCTCCTTATTGTTCGTTTTATTTAATAAGAATATACATCATTCTTGTCATAATGTCAATAGTATATTTAGTTATTTCATAATGATATAATTGAATAGTCAAGTAGTTAACTTACTTGTGGATTGAAAAGTTTTTTTTAATAAGAAAGGGCCAATGGCCTTTTTTTATTAGAAAGCCATTATTTCGAATTCTTTTACAAACCCCATTTTTTCATTATAATTAGACTGATTTAAAATTTTCACGCCAAAAAACTCTAATCCTTCTCCAGTTAAAAGAAGCTCTCTAAGATCAGAATCGTTTTTTAAATATAAACCTATCGTATATGGTTGAAGTTTTCTTATTAGATCCTTAATATCGAATATTAGGTTATCATCATAACTTTTTGAATATTTTTCAGTTAAATCTATTAACTCATTTATTATTTTTTCACTGTCTTTATAGTAAACAATTACTGAATCCGTCTCCTCTTTAATAAGATTAAATTCATGAGCAGCAGTTTTAAATGCTTGATTTAGTTTTGTGAATTTTTTTCTAGGTGTCTGAATATTATTTTCTGATAAAGCATCTAATAAGTTTAATCCATCACCTATTTCATAACTCATTTTCTCTAAATTATTAATATAATATGCTTTATAAAACTCATCATTTAATAAATCTATATCTACTAAACCATCATTATTAATGATTTCTTCTATTTTTCTATCCAATACTTTTTCTGTAGCATATTTTTTGTCCCTAATAGCTTTTAGTGTATCAATATTTTCTTCGTCTTTTGATAAATTAATTAAGTATACCCGACCTTTACCATCTAGAAGTCCTTCTCTATTACATCTTCCAATAGCCTGAATAATAGAATCTATTCCAGCATAAGAGCGGATTAAAAATTCAAAATCTAAATCTACACCAGCTTCTATTAGCTGTGAACTTACACAAATAAGTTTCTCCCCTCTTGCTAGTTTAGTTTTAATTTCAGAAATTATATCACTTCTATGCTGTGCACACATATAAGTCGTTAAATAATATAGATTTTTCTCACCATATTCTTCTTTTAAGTTTTCAAAGGTTTTTAAAACTGCTTTCTTTGTATTTAAAATAATAAGCACTGATTTATTTGAGTTTTCTAAGACCATATTAGTCATTTCGTGAATAGTGGTGACTTTTCCATAATTTATCAACCTGACTTCTGTTCTTTTAAAAACCTCTCTTTCATCATGCGTCAATACTATTAATTCTGCGTTTTCGTTATTAATACCACCATATAAAATTTTATGATTTAACTCATCAAAATCATAGATTGGTTGTGTAGCCGTACACAATATAAATGTTGTATTCATAGCTTTAGATATAAAATTAAGCATAAGATTAAAGTTATATGTAACTTCAATTGGAAGAGACTGAACCTCATCTAAAATAATTACAGAATTATTTAGGTTATAAAATCTCCTTATATTTGATGACTTGTCCTTAAAAAGCGTATTGAAAAATTGGACCATAGTAGTAAGCACCACCGTATCATCCCATGACTCTAAGATATACTCTTTTAATGCTTCTGACTTTTCGTCTTCTTCAAATTCTTTTTCTTCAAAATCTAAATTTTTATCCTCTAACTTTCTTGAAATAGCATTAGAGTGATGCTCTAATATAGTTTTATCATCTAAATGATCTTTTATTACTTTCGCATTTTGTTCTAAAATCGATAAAAAAGGCGCTACATAAAACATTCTCTTTTTATCTAATTTGGACATTTGAGTCATAGCATATAGCAACGTCAAGTTAGTCTTACCCGCACCGGTAGGAAGATTTAATCTATAAATACCGGTACTGTCACTATTTGCCCTATGATTTATTTTTTTAGAAATATTACTCCTAGCTTTATTTAGTTCAGTAGTAGGTTCTCCAAAGCTTTCATATAGCCTAACTATTTTTTCATAATAATTATCTATTTTAGATTTTTTAAACGATACTGGTGTCTTTATTATTAATGGTTCGTAGGCATTAATAGTATCAACTATATCTGAATTTTTTAATATAGATAACAATAACCTAGTAAAACAATGAGCATAATATCTTTTCTCTACTGGATTATCTGAAAAATTATCAAACAGTAATTTATATTCTTTGTATCCATCTTTAATAAAGTCTTCTAACGATTTTTTATATTTTTCTTCTAGAACATTATCTATATTTTCTAAAAAAGGTATAATCGAACCTTGATAACTATATCTTAGGTCTTTTTCATCATAAACTAATCGATCCACAATTCTATTATCAAACAAACATTTGCCCTGATATAAAATATCAAATAATCCATGATGAGCTAAGATCGCATATGTCAAACAATCTAAATAAGTTTTATAATCAGAAATCTCTTCTTTTAAAATATCTTTATTCTTTAAATTATTTCTATATTCTCTAAGATACTTCGCACCAGCTGAAGAATGATTTACTTTAGCATTAGTATTATTATTAATCATATCTTGAAAAAGCGGATCAGCCTTTCCTATATCATGAAGTATCCCAATCACAAAAGAGCTATTTGATAAATTTACTTCTTTACCGAGGTTATAGGCATCTTCTGCTACATTTATTAAATGATCCTCTAATAATTGTGTTTTATTTTTATCATGATCTCTGTGAGCAATTATCATAAATATCACCTATCTAATTTATTTATTAATATAATATCATATAAAAGTTAAATCCACGTTAAATAAGTACATATATTCTATAAAACTTTTTTATGAATAACTCAATTTTTGAGTATAAAAAAACAGGCTATAAAGCCTGCTAAGTTCTAGTATTCGTCAGGGTTTACACCTGCTTGGCGGATGCAGTCTTTTACTGCTTTTATTATCCCTTCACTTGTGTGTGTAGCGCCTGATACTGTGTCGACTTTTAGTGTCTGGTTTGTTTTTATCTCATATGGTATTTTAGTTAGCGCTCTTTTTGCGATATCTTTAGATTCATTTTCGTCTACTATTTCGATATCTGATATTCTATTATTTTTTACTATCATCTCTACTGTGATGTCATTTACAAATCCCTTTGCTGTAGATTTATATATCCCATCTCTTAATGGCAGCTCATGTTTTGAAAATTTATATGGATTTTCAGTTTCTGTAGCGATTACCTCGTGAGTTTCGTTATTTGTCGCTAATTTTATCCCACTAAAGACTACTATAGCAAGGAGTAATAATGCAGTTATTCGTCTTATTAAATATTTATCTACCACGAGTTCCTCCTTGTTAGTTATTTACTAACTTAATAATATCACAATGGTTTATATTTACAATAATAAAATGAGAATTTTTTCAATTTTCTTAAAATTTTTCACAATATTTAGTATATTAATTTTTTAAATACCCAATTTATAGACTAATGTAAAGAAATTGTAAAAAACGGCACGATTTATCATGCCGCCTTTTATATAATATTTTCTCCCCAGAATTTATTATTTTTCAAATATTTTAAAGATTTTTTACTTCTTTTTCTTCTACTTCAGCTTGTAGTTCTTTAATAAATTCATCTATATTTTTAGAACCGATATCTTCTCCGCCTAGTCCTCTTACTGAAATAGTTTTATTTTCTGCTTCTTGTTCACCTACTACGAACGCATATGGGATTTTAGATAGCTGTGCATCTCTTATTTTCTTACCTAATTTTTCAGCTCTTTCATCTACTTCTACTCTAAATCCTGCGTCTTTAAATGCTTTTTTTACTTCAAATGCATAGTCGTTAAACTTATCTGAAACTGGTAGAATTTTAATTTGAAGTGGTGCTAGCCATAATGGGAATTTACCAGCAAAATGCTCGATTAATATACCGATAAATCTTTCGATTGAACCAAATAAAGCTCTATGAAGCATTACTGGTCTTTGTTTTTCTCCATTTTCGTCTATATAGTGAAGGTCAAAGTTTAGCGGTAATTGGAAATCTAGTTGGATAGTTCCACATTGCCAAGTTCTTCCGATTGCGTCTTTTAATTGGAAGTCAATTTTTGGTCCATAAAATGCTCCATCGCCTTCGTTTATCTCATATGGTAGTCCTTTTTCTTCTAAGGCTGCTTTTAGCGAGTTTTCTGCTAATTCCCAATCTTTTAGATCTCCCATATAATCGTCTGGGCGAGTAGAAAGTTCCATTGTGTACTCAAATCCGAATGTACTATATAGATAGTCCGCAAGGTCTATTAGTTTAAATACTTCATCTTTTATCTGAGATGGCAGACAGTAGATATGAGCGTCATCTTGAGTGAAACTTCTTACTCTAAATAATCCATGAAGCGCTCCTGATAACTCATGTCTATGAACTAGTCCATATTCCATAAGTCTTATAGGTAGCTCACGATAAGAGTGTGGGTTAGATCTATAAGTTATTACTGATCCAGGGCAGTTCATTGGTTTTACAGCATATTCGCCTTCGTCTATTTTTGTAAAATACATATTTTCTTTATAGTGGTCCCAGTGGCCTGATTGGTGCCAAAGTTCTTCTGATAAGATTATCGGAGTTAAAATTTCTCCATATCCTTTATCTAATAGGATACCTCTCCACCAATCTAATAGTGTATTTCTTAAAATCATTCCATTTGGATGGAAGAATGGGAAACCTGGTCCTTCTTCGTGGAATGTAAATAGGTCTAACTCTTTACCAAGTTTTCTATGGTCGCGTTTTTCTGCCTCTTCTCTCATTTTAATATATTCATCTAGTTCTTTTTGTTTTTCAAATGAGATAGCATAAACTCTTTGAAGCATTTTATTTTTTTCGTCGCCTCTCCAATAAGCTCCTGCTACTGATAAGACTTTAAATGCTTTGATTTTTTTAGTATTTTCAAGATGTGGTCCGCGACATAGATCTGTAAAATCGCCAAGGCTATATAGTGAGATAGTTTCGCCTTCTGGTAGCTCTTCAATTAGCTCATGTTTATATGGATCTTCATCAGCTTTAAATCTATTTAACGCATCTTCTCTAGAGATTTCTTCACGAATCACATCTAGGTTTTGTGATGCTATTTTTTTTGCTTCTTTTTC
>JASBZD010000083.1 GCA_029983595.1 Peptoniphilaceae bacterium | reverse complement strand
TACTAATTCATATTCAGAACTTCCATCAAATCCTTCAATTATATGATAAAAAGTTGAACCTTCTTTTTCAAAGCTTATTTCATCTATTTTTGCATCTGGATATTTTTCTAAAAATAAGTTTATAGCCTCTTTGGCGTGGATAGTAATACCAGAATCATCATCACTACCCTCAGCTACTTCTGGACTCTGAGTATTTTGATTATCGCTAGACTCTACATTTACTTCTTGAGTCTCAACTTGTTTATCATTAGTTACATTTTCTTTATTCTCGTTAGCTTTTTCGTTACTTGCTTGACAGCCTGTTAACATAAATACACAAGCTATCGTTAAAATTAATTTCTTCATAAAACCTCCGTTTAAATATATTTATACCCTTATGAAAATCTAGTAATCTTTCTAGATTTTTAGAGATTTATAATCAAAAAACTAGAATTACTGATATAATAGTATGGTTAATTTAAGGGGGATATATGTATTTTTTAATAACTTTTGAGCAGATTCTAATTATGTTTGTTTTAATGGGGATAGGATATGCTTTTGCAAAATCTAAGGCTTTTAGTAAAGAGACTATAAAAGAGCTAAGCAGGTTTGTTATGTATACGGTGGGTTCGTGCGTAATAATTAACGCATATAATAGGACGGCTACGCCAGAGCTAGTAAAAACCTTTTTAATGACTGCTCTAGCTGGGATTATTTTATTTGTAATAACTATATTTTTAGCAAGTTTTATCTTTAAAATGCCTAGATATAAAAATTTAGAAGTTATAAATGATTTTAAATTTGGAGCGACATTTAGTAACTGTGCATTTATGGGGATTCCATTAATTGAGGCTCTTCTAGGGCCAGAGGGGATATTTTTCTCGATTCCTTATTTAGCTTTATTTAATATCTTTTTATGGAGCTATGGAGTTAGATTATTTGAAGATTCAGACGATGAAAAGATTGACTGGAAAAAGGTCATGGCAAATCCAGTTATCTTATCGGCTATTATAGGTTTTATATTATTTGTAACAGGTATTTTAAATAAATTTCCGGAAGTTATAACTAAACCAATTTCTTATATAGCTTCTATGAATACGCCACTGAGCATGATGATAGTTGGGTCAAATTTTATAAATATTACAGAGCCTATATATAAAGATAAAAAATCATGGAAGTTAAGTTTTTTTAGAAATCTATTTTTCCCACTTATATATGTATTTATTCTATATTTATTGCCAATAAATAACGAAGCAAAAATTGCGTTACTTGCGATGTCGAGTGCTCCTATAGCTGGCACATCGGTTCTATTTAGCGTAATGTTTAATAGATCGACCGATTTTCCATCTAGGGTATTATGCCTATCTACATTATTATCAATAATTACACTGCCTTTAATAGTTATGATAGGACAGTCTGTATTCTAAAATAAAATGATGCCTAAGATTATATTCTTAAGCATCATTTTTTATTTAGCTAAATGAAAGACCTTTTAATAGGTTGGTTTCAAGATCGTTAGATTTAGTTTTTTTAGTAAATCCCATAAATGCACGATTTATCGCATCATCAAAGTTAGATCCACCATATTCATTAAGAGATTTAGTCATTATATCTATGGATTTAAAATCGGCTGACTTTTCATAAGCGGGAATTAGGCTATCCATTGGTATACCTATTGCTATAGCTTTAATCAGCTCATATTCTGAAAGGTCGTTTAATTCCTTATTTTTTATACTAGCCTCTAGTTCTTCTAAATTATTTTTTATATATTTTCCCTCACTAGATAACTCCACTTTTAGATTTAGTGAAACTAAAAATGCAGGAAAAGCCATAATTAATGAGATTAGTCCAAAGTTAGATTTATTTAAAAGACTAAATGCAGATATTATAAGTAAGATAAAACCGATATTTCTAAGTTTTTTAGATTCTTCTAGATTGTCACTACTTTTAGGATTTAAGACATCAAGGTTTTTATAAATTCTTATAAGCCATTCTTCCATTTTATTTAGAAAACTCTCATTATGTTTATCTTCTAGAGTTATTTTATCTGTATTATTAGTAATATCTTCTTCAAAAATCGTATTTAAAAAATGAATTTCATGGTCTTTTAGATTATTTCCATTGATATAACTAAACTCATATTCAACCACATAATCTGCAATCGACTTATTTCTAGACTCTCTTTTAAACTCTCTTATGTCAATATTTCCGCGGCGATATAGATCAAGTAAAGTCGCAGCGATAGCGCGATTTACAATTCTCACATCATTATATAAAATATTTATCTCAGAGGGAGTAAGATATACTCTAGTTTCTCTAGTTGTATTTTTATTATTAAATTCTAGTCCGGTTTTTATGGCATAGATTCCTAAAACTAAGCCTATTATATTTAAAATTATATATATCAAAATTATCACCTATGATTATTTTAGCATGAAAATTTAAATAAACTATCAAAAATATACTGATTACATAAAAAAGAACCTGATTTATCTCAGGTTCATCTATAATAATTGGAGGAATTATTTTACTGGTACAACTGCTCCTTCAAATTTTTCTTCTATAAACTTTTTAGCTGCTTCAGATTGTAGTACTTTTAATACTTTTTGGTATACTTCGTTATTTTCATCGCCTTCTCTAGATACTAATAAGTTAGCATATGGAGAATCTGCATCTTCTATAAGGATAGAGTCTTTAGCAGGATTTAGGTTTTCTTCAATAGCGTAGTTTGCATTTATTATCCCGGCATCTACATCTGCGTATGCTTTAGCACATTCTACAGCTTCTATTGCAGTGAATTTAAAGTTTTTAGGATTATCAACAATATCTTTTTCAGTTGCATTAATATCTGATGGGTCTTTTAAACTGATTAGTCCAGCTTTAGAAAGTAATATTAATGCTCTAGCTCCATTAGAAGTATCATTAGGGATTACGATTTCTGCTCCATCAGGTATTTCCTCAATTGATTTATATTTTGCGGAAAATAATGCAAGAGGCTCAACATGAACTGGTCCTAGTGGAGCTAGGTGAGTGCCGTGTTCTTCGTTAAATGCTTCTAGATATGGTTGGTGTTGGTAGTAGTTTAGATCTAAATCTTTATCCTCTAACGCTAGATTAGGTTGGATATAATCTGTAAATTCTACATTTTCTACTTCAATTCCTTCTTTTAAGAACTCATCTTTTAGTCCATCTATTACTTCGCCATGTGGAGTAGGGTTAGTACCGATTTTTACTTTTACTAACTCTGTGCTTTCTGTGTTTTCTGTAGTTTCAGCAGGTTTTGCTTCTTCAGCTGGTTTTTCATTTGCTGCGTTATTTCCACAAGCTGTAAGAATTAGAGATCCGATTAGTAAAACTAATGCTAATAAATTTTTTCTTTTCATTTTTTTCTCCTTAAAATTTATTTTTTATTTAATCTTTTTGCAAGATTCTTTCCAATGATTTGTACGATCTGAACGATTATTATTATCGCTATGCATGACGCCCATAAGATATCAAGTTGGTTACGTTGGTACCCATATCTTAACGCCACATCTCCTAGACCACCGCCGCCGATAGTTCCGACGATTGCAGATAGTCCAATTAAGTTAATTACTGTCATAGTAATTGAGTTAATTATAGAGGGAAGAGCCTCTTTTAGGACTACTTTTTTTACTATAGTCCATGTATTAGATCCCATCGCCTTAGCTGCCTCTATTATGCCTTCATCTATTTCGTTAAAATTTCCTTCAAAAAGTCTAGCTAAAAAAGGAATTGCTGTAACTGTAAGTGGCACAATAGATGCCTGAAGCCCTATTCGTCTGCCTACTATTAATTTAGTAAGAGGAACGAGTATAAGCATTAATACTATAAAAGGAAGTGATCTAATTACATTTATGATAATATCGAGAATTCTATAAACTGTGCGATTTTCTTTTAGTCCACCTTCTTTAGTAACATATAATATTATTCCAAGGACTAGTCCCAAGATTACGCCGATTAAAGAAGAGACAGCTACCATTATTAAAGTCTCTGGAATTGCCGGAAGTACTATATCACTAATTCTTTCTATATCCATTATAGTTCCTCCACTCTTAGTCCGTTATTATGCATATCGATTATTGCTTTTTCTATTTCGCTATCTTCGCCAGAAAGCTCTACATTTAGATATCCAGCCGTATTGCCAGATGCGAGATAGTTTATATTTCCAGATAAAATCGATACAGTAAGGTCATAATTTTTAGCGATATTATTTATAATAGGTTGTCTAGTCGTTTCATTAGGGAAGTTTATTCTAAAGAGCTTTCCATTAAAATCAGCTCTATTAATCGTAAGATCTCGCGCCTCATCTGGAAGAGCCTGGATAAATGTACGAGTTCTTTCAGTCTTAGGGTTATTAAATACCTCATCAACTGTGCCAGTCTCGATTATTTTTCCATTTTCCATAACTGCTATTCGGTCGCATATATTTTTTGCAACTTCCATCTGATGGGTAATCATTACGACAGTCATGTTATACTCTCTTACAGCGCTTCTTAGAACGCTTAAAACTTGTTCAGTATTTGCTGGGTCTAATGCAGAGGTCGATTCATCTGATAGGAGGATTTTCGGGTTAGTAGCTAATGCTCTAGCTATTGCTACTCTCTGCTTCTGACCACCTGAAAGCTCTGAAGGATACGAGTCTTTTTTTGCTTCTAAATCGACAAATTTTAAAAGTTCATTTACTTTACTATCTATTTCTGATTTAGACTTTTTTAAAATCTCCAGTGGATATGCGATATTTTTATATACATTACGCTGATTAAATAGGTTAAATGACTGAAAAATCATCCCAATATCGCGCCTTTCTTCTAGAAGTCTCTTATCATCTAGACCGGTAATATCTACTCCATCAATTACGATTGAACCGGAAGTAGGTTCTTCAAGTCTATTAAGACATCTTACTAGAGTAGATTTACCAGCTCCAGAAAGACCGATAATTCCAAATACCTCACCAGGATTTACATGAAAAGATACATCATCTACAGCTTTAAAAGCCTTATTTCCTGAATTAAATTCTTTTACTAAATGTTCTACTTTTATCATACTTTCTCCCTAATAAAAAAGCCCTCGTCCTCTATTATAAAAGGACGAGAGCGTTAAGCTTCGTGTTACCACCTTAATTTATCTTTATATCACTATAAAGACCTCACTAGGATACTATCATATCCCTAACTCTATAACGGGAGTACCCGTCGTAGCCTAGACAAAAAGTTTCGGTACGAATACTCAGAGGCCATGTTCCAAAGTATTTCCAATGATTTCTCTCAGCTTATGAAATCTCTCTGTAAAAGTATGTCCTTTGTACTCTTCTCATCATCGTATATCATAAATGTAGTTCCTATTATATAGACATATATTTATTTGTCAACAACTTTTTTGTAAAAAATTTTATAATC
>JASBZD010000082.1 GCA_029983595.1 Peptoniphilaceae bacterium | reverse complement strand
AAAAATCTTAACACATTTATTCTTTATTAACACTACACATAAGAATCAATAGATTTCATTTATATCATTTTTATAAACTAGAATAAATAGATAGAGAAGTTTTTACATGGTCATAAAATGAAATATCTGGATTTTTTAAATCAAAAGGTATTAAAGAAGTGTATTTTTCTATGATAACTAGTATTTTTTTTGTATCTAAAGCTTCTAGATTTAAAATTTCCTCTATAATTTTATCTAATAAATCTGCGTACTTCTCTTTTGTAATTTCAATTACATCATCATTTACCATAAGTTTCTCTTTACTCAATTTATCTGATGCAATTTTCTCAGATTTTATAATATTCTCATTTTCTACAATCTTAAAATTATATCTTTTTTCTAATTCATAATAAAAACTATCTAATACATCTTCAGAAAGTCCACGAATTGCAATTATTTTTAAATTTTTTAAAAGTAGTGAAATTTCTTCTTGGCTATTTTTCATAATACACCTCATAAGTTAGTCCGTTTTTAAATACATATTATACATACTAATTCTATATAAAACTATAAAAAGCCTACTATACTTTATAGCAAGCCTTTAAAAAATAAAATATTATATTAAAAATTTATAATTGCTAAAACTGTATTATCAATATACTCAAATCTATCTGCCAGTCCCTCTACTAAGAGCAGTCCTCGTCCAGTGGGTAGCATTTCTTCAGGATTATACTGACTTATCGCATATTTTATACCATCTCCCTCATCTATAACGCGAATCTTTATCATATCGTCTGATAGGTCTAGATGTAGGTATACAGATTTATCGCGAGCTAGGTTATTACCATGACACGCGCCATTTATTATAAGTTCATTTACGATTAGTCTTATTTCGAAAAGAGTATTATCATCATCGATATAGCGATTTAGCTCATCAAGCCGGCTATCGACAAAATACTTTATTTTAATGAGGTCCGATCTGACTGAACCTCGAAATTGGTAAATCATATTTATCATTTCTTTCTATCTATTCAAATATATTACATATTTAATTTAATAATACCCTGTTAATAATAAAATAAACTTTTTTAACAATGTAAATATTGTCATATATTTATAGCTTTTATAATAAGTAGTTAAATCATTTAACAACTGCTAAGATAGTTAATTCAGTTAACTATCGCGCTAACTATTGTTTAATCATTTAACTATTAATAGGCTAAATAAAAAGACTTTAGCTAGCTACTAAAGTCTTTGTGGAGATTAAAATATTTATTAGTTAAAATAGTTAGCTGAAGCTACTGGATAGGCTGATTCGTTAAATGCATATCCTGCTCCAATATTTTTAGCTGATTTTAAAAATCCATCTCTAGATTTTTCGTTATTATAGTTATATTGGCTATAGATTGTGTCAATATGGTACCATTTTCCATTTAGTTCTACCATATTCCATGAGTGTGAACCGCCATTATAAGTTCCCACTACCATCTCTGAACCTATTCCCATCTCTTCCATCATTTCGTCAAATAGAATTGTATATGCGCTACATACTCCCTTGCCATTTTGAAGTAAAGCTACTGGAGAGTGCTTAGATACGCCATTTGTTAAGATTTCAGCTCCATCATCATATGTGAAGAAGTTATGGTAAAAGTCATAAACTTTATTTATTTTAGCATAGTCATTCATTGGACCTGATGCATTTTCTATAACCCAGTTAGATACAAACTCATCTACTTTTCTAGCATCTTCTTTAGTTATATTATATTCAAAGTTAATCTCTACAGTGTAGTTATTTCCACCTGCTGGTTTTACATCATATGTGTACTCTTTAAGATTAACTAAAGTGTTAAGGTTTGTAGAGTAGTTATTAACTATAGAATTTTTTACATCTTCTCTAGTTAAGACTCTATCTGATTCTACTGTAAAGTTTACATTTTGTTCTAAATTATTTACTGCAAAATCTACATTTCTATCTAGATCTGCATTAGCTAGAGTTTTGTTATTTACTGATAAGACTATAATAGCTATAGTTATAATTGCGAATAAGAATTTTTTGTTAAGGTTTTGTAAGAATGTCATTTTTTAATCTCCAATTTCTTTTTTAAGTAGACAGTTTTAAATTGGCAATTTTCGTATAAGCTAACTACTTAGTAGTAACCTAGAAGATAAGATTATAGTAGGTTATAAAGTGATAAAATTATTAAGTCAGTTAACTAACCATTTTTGGGTACAAAAAACTAAGGTATAATTTGAGTTTTTAAGTTTAAGGGTACAAAAACTACACGTATTTAAAAAAGTATGTTAAAATATGTTTTTTATTAAAAAGTATGTTTTTATTTTATTTGGGTATGTCAAAAATATGTTTTAATTTTTATAATTTTATGTTGATATTTTATAAAATGTTTCTTATTTTAATATAATATGTTAGTTTTAAGTTTTATATAAGAAACTACTATATTAGCAAAGAACTTGCTAAATGCTAGAAGAATCTAGCTATGTAATTTGACATTAACCAGCAAACTGCTGACCGATTTTTATTGTAATCCGAAGGATCTATTTTTATAAATTATTATAATTAATCCTTTAGATTTTTTAGTTGTTTTCTCAACCATTTCCAAGTATATCACCTTCTTTGAAAAAGTAAATATAAGCTATGTAAAGTATGTGTAAATGTTTTTTAACATATATAGATCAGATCTAAATTATTGGTATATGATAGTTTGATACGACTGTTTGGCTTGTTTAATCGCCTAATAAATCTAATCTATGGAATTGAACAGTTAACTCTTAAGTCACTTTATAGTTAACTCATTTAACTTAACTATATTGTAAACTCTTTCGAGTGTTTTGTAAATAGGTGTTTTATGAAATTATTGTGAAATTAAATGGTTTAATAATATAATTAGTTAATAGTTAAATGTCTTAACTATATTGGTTGTATATATGGGCTATGTTGTATTCTATATCTAGTATATTTTTAGTATAATTCTAATTTATTGTTTTAATTTAGTTTATACAAATTATTCTTTAATGTTTCTATAATTTATAGTATTATATGAGTGTAATATTATTTAGGAGGTACTTATAATGCAAAAATATGTATGTGACGCTTGTGGATATGTTTATGATCCAGAGCTAGGAAGTGTTGAAACTGATATCGAAGCTGGTACTGCTTTTGAAGATCTTCCAGAGGATTGGGTTTGCCCTATCTGTGGAGTAGGTAAAGAAGAGTTTTCTGTATTAGAAGACTAATAGTTTCTTTATAAATTTTTTGGGTACTAATATATTGTAATTTAAAATAGGAGGTACTTATAATGCAAAAATATGTATGTGACGCTTGTGGTTGGATTTATGATCCAGAAATCGGAGCTCCTGAATACGATCTAGAAGCTGGTGTAGCTTTTGAAGATCTTCCAGAAGATTTCGTATGCCCACTATGTGGTGTTGAAAAGGATCAATTTTCACCAGTTGAATAATTGAATATAATAAAAAGGGCTTAAGATAAATTTTCTTAAGTCCTTTTTTTAATGTCTATTTATATATTGCGCTATATATTAAGGCTACTGCACTTCCGCCTATTATATTGCCTATTGTTACTGGTATAAGGTTAGAAAATACTGCACCTAATAATACTTCTCCTGAAATTACACCTATTGCATGATAAAACATATTTGCCACGCTATGTTGGAACCCTAATAATACGAATACATATATTAAAAATGAAGATATTATTATTTTTGATACTCCATCTTTAGCTGTATAGCTCATTAAAACCGCTAGACACACTACTATATTACATAATACGCCAGATGCTAGGGAGTGCATAAAGCTATGATTAGTCTTAGATAGTGATATATTAGCTATTTTTTCCATTAACTCTGGGTCTTCTAAGGCATAATACGCTAATGCTGCCATTATACATGCTCCTATTAGATTAAATATCCATACTATTATCCAATTTCTAAGCATTCTCGATGTGGCTATTTTTTTTCTATTATGAGCTACTAAAAGTAATATATTTCCTGTAAATAGCTCTGCTCCACCTATTAAAACTAGCATTAATCCTACTGAAAATGTAATAGATCCAATTATTACGCCTAATGGATCACCTGTCATAATATTTAGCACTTTAGAATATCCAAGTCCCCCTAGAGCGATATAGAAACCTGCTAAAATCGCTGCCAATATCGTGTGTTTTGTAGTATTTTCAGTTTTTTTAATCCCAACAGATTCTGTATAGTCTATAGTCTCTTTTGGAGTTAGTAAAATTTTTTCCATTTTCCATCCTTTAAATTTATTCTAGAAGTCTTATACTAAGCTCTAACCGTCTAAATATTGCCTAAAGTGACTTTATTTAGCTTTTTAGTAGCTATATTATAAAACTTATCCATTAAATTTTTATCTGTCGGAGGTTTATTATATTTATAACTAGGAAAATATCTAGTTATATGTAATGGAATATCTTTATCTATATTAGATAGAAATTCTACTTCCCTTTTAAATTCTTCGATATCATCGCTTATATCTGGCACTACTAAAGTAGTTATCTCAATATGTGATGATTTAGCGGTTAACTTTATATTATTTAAAACGATATTAAGATCTCCACCTAAATATCTATATTTTTCTTCATTAAAACTTTTTAAATCTATATTAAATGCATCAACATATGGAAGTAGCATTTTAAAATATTTTTCATTTAGCTCTCCATTAGTTACTATTACTAGATCTAATTTATTCTCTTTTAAAATTTTACCCGTTTCTATTATATACTCAAAATTTATTAGTGGCTCGTTATAAGTAAATGCAATACCTATATTTCCTACATCTTTATATTTTTTAGATAATTCAACCGCTTCTCTAGGAGATAACTCTATAGGGTTATAATCGTTAAAATTAGCACGTGCGAGCGAATAGTTTTGGCAAAATTGACAGTTCATGTTACATCCAAAACTTCCCAATGAAAAAATAGCGCTACCAGGTTTATAAAAATGTAGTGGTTTTTTCTCTATTGGATCTAAAGATGCAGATATAAATTTTCCATAATTTAGGGAAATATTTTCTCCATCTATATTTTTTCTAGCATTGCAATATCCTATTTTGCCTTCATTTATTGTGCATCTTCTAAAACATATATCACATTTTATGCTACTCATGACGTTCCACTTCAAATCTCCAAAGATGATATGGCTCATCTTTATCCATACAAGCCTTAGAAAATGCTATAGATAGCTGTTGATTTACTGACTCTATTCCCTCAAGATCTGGAAGTAAAAGTCCACGTCTATTATCTTTCACAGAACCTACCACAACTCCATATCGTTTAGGATCAAGCTCTTTAAGGCTCGTAATATGCTCCATTTCGCTTAAAATATCTACATTAATCACTAGATTATCTAGTTCTTCTTTAGTAACTGGTGAAAATCTAGGGTCTTTTG
>JASBZD010000081.1 GCA_029983595.1 Peptoniphilaceae bacterium | reverse complement strand
GTCGCTCCCCACACGGGAGCGTGGATTGAAAGAAAAAAGTATGTTAGAAATTATTGAAAATAGTGAGTCGCTCCCGCATACGCGGGGGTGATCCTAATCGGTTTAATTATTAAGGGGTAAATATGAGAACAAAAAAAACATAGAACTTGATAGACAAAATTTAGAGCTTGTAATTGAATATCGAAAAAAATTTGGAGATCATTCGTTAGACAGAGTGCCTTTATTAGCACCTTATCAAGTATATTCGGATGAGGATTTTATAAAAAATAATAATAAGTTAAGATATGCAATAGATAATAATAAACCGATTAAACAGTTAAGCCAAGAGGAGTGGGATAGCCTCATCTTTTAATTTTAAAAGTCGTTCCCGCATACGCGGGGGTGATAACTTTCCAACATTCATCAAAAAAACACCAACCTTTCCATTATAGGATTTGGCTGGTGTTTTATTTTTCATATCAGATCGTATAAAATTTTATCGTTAAAATAATCTACAAAACAATCTACTTTCCTATTTTGATAAGTTATACATTATTTGAGCTACTTCGGCACGTGTTAGGCTTTCTTTTGGTGAAAATTTATTATCTGATGTGCCTTTCATTATGCCTTTGTTTGCTAAGAACTGGGTATCTCCCTTTGCCCATTCTGAAATTTCAGACTCATCTTCAAATACTGCGAATTTTAATGTCGAGATATCATCTCCTATAAATCTTAGATATGATGCTAGGATATGTGCTGTTTCTTCACGTGTTATTTCTTCTTCTGCTGATTTTTTAATATCTGATAGTAGCTTACTTTCAGCTGCCCAATTCATATATTCAGTATAATATTTGGTTTCTTTAGTGTCGTCATCTTTTTTCTCTGAGTATTTTTCTTTATCAATTTTATGATATTTACCTAATGTCGTAATAAATTCTCCTAGTGTGATTTTCTTTTCTGGTGAGAATTCATTTTCGCTAGTTCCTTCCATTATTTTATTGGCTATTACATGATTTATTGCTTCGCTTGCCCAGTGATCTTTATCTACATACGCTAATGTCGGCGAAGCTGTAGCCATTAATAAACCTAGCGCGATACTTGTTGTCATTATTTTTGTTTTTGTTATTTTCATAGTTTCCTCCTAAATAATTTTGTTTTAAACTAATTTATTTAGTTATTTTTTATTTACCCACTTTTAATCTCAATAGTCCTATATCATTAATTTATCATAAATTTATTATAAAAAATTTATTCTTGATAAGTTAGATATGACCAAGCTAGGCATAGGATTACCTACGTTTCATAAATTTTAATTCTATTTTTAATTTTCTTTATTATTTTTATTTTTTGGGTATAATATATTTAGATTAATTTTTAGGAGGTATTTTTCATATGACTAACTCTGTTAATTATGATTTTTCTAACGTTTCTGATTCTCCTGAATTTGATATTAATACTATTCTTATTACTGATAAAAAGATGTATGCTATTAAATTTAGCGTAGAGGATCTTTTAGAGTGCCAAGATGAGATTAATAGCTATTTTTTAGAAAGAGTTTATGATGGGGATTTTAAAATTATCCCTGTATTTAATAATATTTGATATAATTAATTATAAATATATAATATAGGGTGATTTTTTTGGGTAAAAAAGAGAAGAAATCTAATAATAGTCGAGCAAAACGTGCAGTAGAGAATCATTTTATTAGAAGTAATGAAAGACGTAAGAGGGCGACTGAAAAGAGAATTTTTGGAATTAGTATTAATTGGTTTTATATTCTGGGGATAGCTTTAGTTTATTTAATCTATACTTTTTCTGAAGGTCTGTAGATTAAAAGTTATAAGAGGTGTAAATGTCGAGAGAGAATAAAAATTCAAGTTTTAAAATAATTATTACTTTGGTTTTAGTTGGAGTTATCTTATTTTTGGCTCTTTCTTTAATGAACTATTTTAAAATGGAGCCAAAATCTACTATTAATTCTGAGATGGTAGAAAGCTATCTAAAAGATGCTAAAGAGCTTACGACTTTGAGATATCATTATAAAAATGTGGCGAGTTTTGAAAATAGTCAGGAGTTTCAAGGGATGACTGTTCCTTTTACTACTAAGCGTTTTATCTATACCTATGAGGGCGATATTAAAGCTGGTGTGGATTTAGATAGAGCTAGCGTGACGGTTAGTAATGATTCTGACGAGATCAGGATACTGCTTCCGGCTACTCGTATTCTAAGCCATGAGATAGATGAGGACTCGATTATGTTTTTTGATGAGAAGGAGTCTGTTTTTAATCAGCTAAAGCTTGATGATTATACGGTTTTTAGAGCTGAGGAAAAAGAGAGGGTAGAGAGTGATTCCATTGAGCGTGGCCTTTTAATTGAGGCGCGTGATAGAACTGAAATTGCGATTAGGGATATTTTAAAACTTATTCCTGATTTAGAAAATTATAATGTAGTTATTGAATCTGAATAGATTTAAAGCTGGGATTTTTCTCCCAGCTTATTTTTATGCCTATTTTATACAAGTTTTATCTGATGAAAGTTTTTCTTTCCTTTTCGTAAAAGTAACTTATCTTCTGTAAAGTCTTCTGCTGTAACAACTTTTTTAAAGTCTGAAATTTTTTCATTATCTATAGATATTCCGCCATTTTGGATTAGTTTTCTTCCTTCTCCATTTGAGTTTACAAACCCTATTTCTCTTATAAGGTCGATTAATCCTATTCCTTCTTCAAATATTTTTCTTTCCATATCTGTAGATGGTATATTTTCAGAGTCTTTATTTCCGCTAAATAATGATCTAGATGTTTCTAGTGCTTCTTTTGCGTCTTCTTCAGAGTGAACCATTTTTACTACTTCATATGCTAAGATTTCTTTCGCGTGATTTAGCTCTGCGCCTTCTACTTTAGTAAGTTTATCAATTTCTTCTAGCGACAAGAATGTAAGAAGTTTTAAAAATGGTTTTACATCTGCGTCTGATACGTTACGTAGATATTGAAACATTTCATATGGGCTAGTTTTTTCTCTATCTAGCCAAACTGCGCCTTTTGCAGTTTTACCCATTTTTATACCATCTGAAGTAGTTAATAAATTAAAAGTTAGGGCGTATGCGTCTTTTTCTTCAGTTTTATGAATAAGATTTACTCCAGCTAGAATGTTGGACCACTGATCAGAGCCTCCCATCTGTAGTGAACAACCATATTTTCTATTTAGAACTAAAAAGTCATATGCTTGCATTAGGATATAGCTCATCTCAAAAAATGTAAGTCCTTCACCGAGTCTATTTTTATATGCATCAAGAGTTAGCATATAGCTTACCCCAAAATGAACTCCTACTTCTCTCATAAATTCTACAAAATTAAGGTCTAAAAGCCAGTTTGCGTTATTTTCTATTATTGTATGTCCATTTTCTACATCTAAGAACCTAGAAATCTGCTCTCTAAATTTCTCGGCATTATGATCAATTCTCTCCTTAGTCATAATTTGACGCATGTCATTTCTTCCTGAAGGATCGCCTATCATAGTTGTTCCGCCACCTAGTAGCGCTACTGGTCTATGTCCAGCTTTCTCCATATGCATCATAGCCATAATAGTTACAAAGTGGCCAAGAGTTAGAGAATCTGCTGTGGCATCAAAACCAATATAGAATGTCAGATTTTCATTATCCAGTTTTTCAATTATTTCGTCGTGGCTGTAGTTATTTATATATCCACGCTCTTTTAGTGTTTCAAATACTTTACTCATTTTTCCTCCTTAAAAATTAATAAAAAAAGCCTAGCAAATAAAGGGGCGATTTCTCGCGGTACCACCTTTTTTTGCCAAAGGCCTCAAGTTACTTTCTAACAAGTATTAATTAGACTCGGAAAATGTAATTTCAAAAAACTCATCTCAGAATTTTTCTACTTGGGATTCGTCATAGTCTTTATATAATTTTCTTTATTATATCGAAAATTCTTCTATTATTCAATTACAATGTTTATTAATACATGATTTATTGTTAATATTAAATATAAGAGAGGGAAGGTGAGGATATGAGATTTTATATAATTTCGATACTATTTATTATACCGCTTGTAGCCAGTGTTTTATCAAGTATTCCAATATTTTATTCACTATTATTTGGGCTTATTTTATTTACATATGACGCAGTGAAAAAAGGATTTAAATTTAAAGATCTAAAAATAATGTATAAAAATGGATTTAAACTAGTAGAGAATCTTATTATAATTTTCACGTTAATTGGTATACTTACGGCAATCTGGAGATTATCAGGCACAATCCCTTATTTAGTATATTATGGGGCGAGTTTTATAAATAAAAATCTTTTTTACTTATTTTGTTTTCTATTAAATGTGGGGATGAGTCTTCTTTTAGGCTCAGTTAATGGAACAACTACGACAATGGGGGTCGTATTAATATCTCTTGCACGTGCTAATGGGTCGAATCTACTTATTTCAACTGGAGCGATATTATCTGGTGCGATTTTTGGAGATCGTATAAGTCCAGTTTCTTCATCTGCAGTACTAGTTTCTAATTTAACAGAAACTAACCAAGTAGAAAATAGAAGAGAAATGCTAAAAAGCGTAATAGTCCCAACCATAGTAACATCGATAATTTTCTTGCTACTATCTCTATTTGGTTCAAAACAAGAAGTAGATATAAATTTATTAAATGATCTAAAAAGTCTACTAAATTTTTCTATTATATGTATTTTTCCAGCTCTAGCAATCTTTATATTGGCGGCGTTTAAATTTAATACTCGCGGACTTTTATTATCAACTATAATAATTAGTTTTTTTATATCGATATTTTATCAAGGGTTTAGTGTTATAGAAGTTATAAAAGCGATGATATTTGGAGTTAATCTGCCGGGAACTACTGAGCAAGTAGGAAGAGTAGTAAATGGCGGTGGGCTTGTTTCCATGATGTTTACTATCCTAAATGTTATAATTTCAGCTATATATTTTGGGATATTTGAAAAAACTGGATTCTTAGATCCATTGGATAAAATTGGTAAAAAATTAGAATTAAAAATAGGGTATTATCCAGTTTTTGTAATAATGTCATTTATTTTCTCTATAGTATTTTGTACACAGTCGATAGTAGTTATACTTCTTGCGCAGATGTACTCGTCTAAAATAGCTGAGAATAAATATGAATTTATGCTAGATTTAGAAAATGTACCGATATTAGTACCATCTTTAATCCCATGGAATATGGCGGCGAATGTAGCATTTACAGTTTTTGAAGTGCCATTTAACGCAGTTTTTTATAATTTCTTCCCTATGATAATGTTGATATATCACGGTTTTTACAAGAAAAACAAGTTTTTTAAAAAATAATTTAAAAAAGAGTTGACAAGCATATATAAATTTTGTTAATATGGTTAAGCTGTCTCAAAAAAAAGAGAGGCAATCATATTATCAAAAAGAAAATATTAAAAAGATGTAAAAAACTTTTAAAAA
>JASBZD010000080.1 GCA_029983595.1 Peptoniphilaceae bacterium | reverse complement strand
GGAATTTGTCCAGAATGTCAAAAATAATCTAGGTTGATTATAGCTTTTAAAAGGCTTAAAATTATACTATGAATAGTCTAATACCTAGCCATGGCGGCGATATTTATAATTATGATAAAAATTTAATAGATTTTAGCTCTAATATTAATCCTCTAGGATATCCTAAAGAGTTAGATGAAATTATAAAATCTTCATTTGAGGATCTTTTAAAATATCCGGATGTTGAGTATAGAGAACTGAGAGCAAAAATTGCGAAATATTTAGATACAGATATAGAATATATCGAAGTCGGTAATGGCTCAGTAGAAATTATCGATATGGTAATCTCATTTTTTAGTAGGGTTTTTATTTTTGAGCCAAGTTTTAGCGAATATAGGCTAAGGGCAGAGGTCCATGGTCTTGATATAGTTTCTATAGATCTTGATAAAAGTTTTGAGTTTACTTTAGATAAGTTAGAGGGATTAAGAGAAGGGGATTTAATAATTATTACTAATCCCTCAAATCCAACAGGTAAAACTCTTACTAAAGAGATTTTAAAAGAGATTTACCTTAGAGTAGTAGATTTAAATGCATATCTATTACTAGATGAGGCATTTTTCGAGTTTTCTGATTTAGATTATGACAGTGTGGAGCTTTTTAAAAAATTAGCGTATTCTAATGTGGGAATAGTTCGTGCTATGACTAAATTTTTTGGGCTTCCAGGTATTCGCCTAGGATATGGAGTTTTTGAAAAAGATATTATAGAAAAATTTTCTAAAAAAAGACTTCCGTGGAGTGTAAATTCCTTTGCTGTAAATTCTTCGGATATTTTATTTAACAAAGATTATATTGATAAGAGTTTTAAATATGTTAAAGAAGCTAGAGAAATTCTATTTAATAATCTAAAATCTATTAAAGGAATTTCACCAGTAGAATCTAATGCCAACTTTTTATTATTAAAAATAGATGGGGCTAGCGAGGACTATATTTTTAGAGAACTTTTAGATAGAGATATTCTCGTAAGAAGATGTAGTAATTATAAAAATCTAGATGGGACTTATATTCGAGTAGCTGTAAAAACTAGAGAGCTTAATGAAATTTTATATAAAGCTTTAAGAGAAATTATGGAGGGATAATTATGGAGAATTCGTACAAATTTTTTAATAACAAGGACTGTAAATATCTGCCTTGTCATGAGACGGAAAATGTAGACGATTTTAACTGTCTATTCTGCTACTGTCCACTTTATATGATGTGGGATAAATGTGGTGGGAATTTTAGAATTGAGCATGGCGTAAAAGACTGCTCTAAATGTAAAATTCCTCATGTACCTAATGGATATGAATACATAAATAAAAAACTTAGCGAGTGGATTGAAGACAAAGCGATGGCGGAGCTGACAAAAGGTGTTTAATTTAGAAGAGATTTTATCTAATATTGAAAAAATAGATAAAAATGAATATAAAAAATATAGAGATCATTGGGACAGTCTAGTCCATCCAATTGGATCCCTAGGCGATTTAGAAGAAATCGGGATAAAATATTGTGCGATATTAGGAGAAATCCCAGAAAAAATCGATAAAAAAATCACTCTAGTTTTTTCAGCTGATAATGGAGTAATTGAAGAAAATATAAGCTCTTCACCTCAAGTTTTTACAAGACTTTTAACTAATGAAATGGCTGATGGGACTACTGGTGTGACTGCGCTTTCTAATTCTGCAAATGCTGATGTAAAAGTTATCGACCTTGGAGTTTTAGACTATGAAGGACATGAAAAAGTTCTAGATAGACGAATCTCTAATGGCACAAAAAATTTTATAAAAGAAGATGCTATGACTAGAGACCAGGCATTAAAGGCTATTGAAGCCGGATATGAAGTAGCATGTGATTATATAAATATGGGATATACAGTAATTGGTACTGGAGAGCTGGGAATGGGAAATACTACTACTTCAGCTGCTGTAATTACTGCGATTTTAAAACAAGATGAGCATAATATAGTAGGGCTAGGTTCTGGAGTAGACGCGACACAACTAGAAAATAAATATCGCACTGTAAGAAATGGTATAGATTTAAGAAAACCTGACTTAGATGATCCGATAGATGTTTTATCAAAACTTGGTGGATATGATATTGCTGCTATGGTGGGTGTATTTTTAGCATGTGCAAGTAAAAAAGTGTTAGCAGTTACTGACGGTATTATTACTGCATCTGCTGCATTAATAGCCTATAGATTAAATCCTAATGTGAGCGACTATATCGTAGGATCCCATATTCCATGTGAGAAAGCATGCTCTTATGTATATGAAGAGATTGGAATATGCGGATATTTAGATTTACATATGAGACTTGGTGAAGGCTCTGGGTGTCCATTATTTTATAAGATTCTAGATTCTTCAATATATTGCATGAATAATATGAGTCTTTTTATAAATACACAGATGCGAGCTGAATTACAATTTAATATAAGGGATAATAAATGATTATATTAGTAACGGGAGGGCAAAGATCGGGCAAATCGACCTTTGCCCAAAATCTTATAATAGACAAAAAAACTGTAGGTTATATTGCTACTTCTAAGGTAGAGGATAGCGAAATGGCTGATAGAGTAGAAAATCACAAAAAAAATAGACCTTCACAGTGGAGGACGATAGAAGCATATCACGATTTTGAAAAACATATTAAAGATGAAGAGTGGTATATTTTTGAGTGCGTAGGTACAATGACTTCTAATATTTTATATGATATAACTCGTGGTTCTACTGAAATTACAAAAAGAGAAGAGAGAAATGTAGAAAATACTATAATCAATGAGCTTTCTAGGCTTATCGTTAAAATTAGAGAATCTAATTCAAATATAGTATTTGTAACTAATGAAGTAGGACTTACGCTAACTCCAATGAATAGATTAGCTAGAGTCTATACTGATGTTTTGGGGCGTGTAAACCAATATCTTGGAAAACTTTCTGATGAGGTATATCTA
Source organism: Peptoniphilaceae bacterium (assembly GCA_029983595.1). Lineage (GTDB taxonomy): Bacteria > Bacillota > Clostridia > Tissierellales > Peptoniphilaceae > Neofamilia. The sequence goes on along the minus strand of JASBZD010000080.1, from coordinate 2,763 downwards.
GTAGTTTCAGGAATAGAGGTCAAGATTAAATGATAGATGGAATAATTTTATCATTTCAATTATTTTCACGTATTCCCATAAAAAAACCAGTAGATTATAATTCAGATAATATAAAAATAGCACTTATATTTTTCCCTATTTTAGGATTTATAATTGGTGCATTAACTGGCTTAGTAGTAAACTTAGTTTTTCCATATTCTAAAATGATTTCTGGAGCTATAGGTATTTTAGTTTATATTTTTCTATCAGGTGGGATTCATCTTGATGGGCTAGCTGATGTTTGTGATGGATTTTTTTCTAATAGAGATCCTGAGAGGATTTTAGAAATAATGAAAGACTCCATGGTAGGGACTTTTGGAGTATTAGCGTTAGTAATATATGGGATTTTAAAAGCTTCTATCTATGGAGAAATGGGAAGTATAAACTTATACCAAGTGTTTTATTTTGGAATAGTTTCTTATCTAGCTAGATTTTCTACGCTGATTTTAATTTTAAGATCTAAAATTGTGCGTCCTGGTGGGTTTGGTTCAGCTATGGAAACTGCTTTAAAAGGTTCTTATGCTGTAGCGATCCATTTATTTATTATTATTCTACTTTCAATTTATGATTTTAGAGTTTTAATTTTAGCAATTTTTTCTATTTTAAATGCTGAAATGCTTAGATTTATCAGTAAGAAAAAGATAGGTGGAGTAACAGGTGATGTCTACGGCACTAATACAGAGTTAAATGAAATATTTTTATTATTATTAATTTGGGGGTTATTATGGATATAATTTTACTTAGGCATGGGGAGACGTCTCATAATTTTCATAAAATATTAAATGAAGACACTACACCACTTTCTGAAGTGGGAATAATGCAAATAGAAAAAGCTGCGACAAAAATAAATAAAATGGTAATAGACTCAATGTGGGTTTCTCCTCACACGCGTACTATGGAATGTGCTGAAATTATTAAAAAATATCACGATTTTCCAATGACTATAAAAAATGATCTTAGAGAAATTGATGGTGGGAAATTAAAGGGGTTAGGTTATAACGAGGCTTCAGAAGTTTATCCAAAAGAAATGGATCTATATTTTAAAGACCATATAAATAACCCACTTCCAGGTGGAGAGTCTATAATGGAAGCATATCTTAGAGCTGGAAATATTTTAAGAGAAGCAAGAACTAATGGTGGAAATATTTTAATGGTAACTCATGCAGGTCTTATTTCTCTGATTTTAGCTAATGTGGTAAAAGATGTAAATGCATATCAATATTTTTATTTAGATAATGCTTCATTTAGTCTAATAAGAATAAAAGGCGAGACTAAAATCATATATGTCAATAGAGTTTAAGAGTTGAAAATGTTTTATGTACAGAGGAAAAATGCTATAATATAGTTAGTTATATATTTATCATTAATTGATAACTACATTTTATTTTACTTTTCTAAGGAGGTTTAAGATGGAAAAGAAAAAGGGCATTTTAGATAATTTGCTTTTTAAGCTTGTGCTTGCCATTATTATCGGTTTAGTTATTGGTATGCTATCTAATGAGACTTTGATTGTAGTTTTAAATACAATTAAATCTATATTAGGTCAGCTAATAGCTTATATTGTGCCACTTATTATTATCGGTTTTATTACACCGGCAATAGTTTCTTTAAGTGAGAATGCAGGAAAAATACTTTCTACTACTCTGATAATCTGCTACATATCTTCTATTGGTGCTTCATTATTTGCACTTCTTATGGGAAATATTATAATTCCAAACTTACATATTATTTCGGATGTGGCAGCAGAAAAAGCTATACCAGAATCTATTTTTAACTTAGGAATTCAGCCAATTATGCCAGTTATGACAGCTTTAGTTTCGTCTGTAGTTATAGGGCTTGCGGTAATCTGGTCAAAATCTGAAACATGGCATAAGTTATTAACTGAGTTTAATAATATGGTTTTAGAAATCGTAAATAAAATAGTTATCTCGATTTTACCATTTTATATTGCGACGACATTTGCTGAGCTATCTTATACAGGAATGATCCAGCACCAACTACCTGTATTTATAAAAGTTATACTTATAGTAATAGTAGGTCATTATATCTGGCTTGCACTACTTTATGCTATAGCTGGTGCGGTTTCAAAAACGAACTCAATGGAAGTACTAAAAAACTACGGTCCAGCATATGTCACAGCGCTAGGTACTATGTCTTCAGCAGCTACTTTATCTGTGGCTTTAAAATGTGCTTCAAAAGCTAAAACTATTGATGCAAAAATAAGAGACTTTGTTATTCCACTTTGTGCTAATACGCATCTTTGCGGATCTGTCTTAACTGAGACTTTCTTCGTTATGGTTGTTTCTCAGATTTTATATGGAAAACTTCCAGATTTTGGTTCTATGATACTATTTATATTATTATTAGGCGTTTTTGCAATCGGTGCACCTGGAGTGCCTGGTGGTACTGTAATGGCTTCTCTTGGTCTGATTATTGCAGTTTTAGGATTTGATGATACTGGTACTGCGTTAATGTTAAGTATTTTCGCTCTTCAAGACTCTTTTGGTACAGCATGTAATGTAACTGGAGATGGAGCTATAGCTCTTATGGTTACAGGATTATTTAAAAAAATACCGGGAAGAGATGGAAATCCTCCATATGTGCCAAGTGAAGATAAAATTTAATCTATGATTTATCCCTGCCTAGATGCGGGGATTTTTTATAAAATTAATTATAAACTACTAGAGTGGGTTATAATATAAGTATATAAAAAAACTAATATAA
>JASBZD010000079.1 GCA_029983595.1 Peptoniphilaceae bacterium | reverse complement strand
ATATGACGATCTAAAATTTAAAGGTATTTTAGTATCTAATGGTTCATCAATTAACTTAAATGGACATAACCTTAGTATTGAAGGGAAATTTATCGAGCTTTCAGATAGTGGAAGTATAGCTGGCACTGAGATTTATAACGACCCTATGCTCTATAATAAACTAATTAATAATATAGATGCAGCAATAGATTATAGAGTAATTTTTATAAAACGAAATGATATGTAATCTTGATATAGCCTTGATTATTGTGTTATAATCGGCTATATAGGAGGTATTTTTATGATATCAGCAAATGAATTTAGAAAAGGTATAGCTTTTGAAATGGATGGAAATGTATATGAAATTGTAGATTTCCAACACGTTAAACCAGGTAAAGGAGCTGCCTTTGTAAGAGCTAAAATTAAATCTTTATTAGATGGGACTAATAAAGAAATGACATTTAACCCAAGTGAAAAATTCCCACAAGCTCATATTGAGACTAAGGAAATGCAATACTTATATAATGATGGTTCATTTTATTATTTTATGGATCAAGAGACTTTTGAACAGCTTACATTAGATTATCAAGATGTAGAAGATGCTATGAAATTTATTAAAGATAACGATTTTGCAACAATAAAATTCCATAGTGGAAAACCATTCTCAGTTGAACCGCCTAATTTTGTCGAGCTAAAAGTTACAGATACTGAGCCGGGAATTAAAGGAGATACTTCTTCTGGAGCTACTAAACCAGCAACTGTAGAAACTGGATATACATTAAATGTTCCATTATTTGTAGGAATGGACGATATTATTAGAATTGATACTCGTACAGGCGAGTATATGTCAAGGGTATAATAAATGAAAGAGATTTTAAAAAAGATTTCTTATCTTAAAGGATTATGTGATGGTCTTGAACCAGATAAAGAATCTAAAGAAGGAAAAATATTAATTGAGACTATTGATTCTCTTGATGTTTTATCTGAATACGTATATGAAGTAGACAATAAATTAGATACTATTATTGAATTTATCGATGCCTTAGATGACGATCTAAAACTTGTTGAAGATTATGTTTTTGAATTAGATAATTTCGATTTACTAGATAATTTAAAAGATTTTGATGATGAATTTGATGAAGATTTTGATGAATTTGACTTTTTTGGTAACTATCTAGAAGACGAAACTTCTATAAGTGATGATTTTGATGATTGTGATTTAGAAAATTTTCAAGATAAAATAGAAGGTACTGACAAATAATTAAATGGCTAAGAAAAATATAAAATATTCTTGTTCTAATTGTGGTTACGAATCATCAGGATATTTTGGTAAGTGTCCGTCTTGTGGAAGCTGGGGTACACTTAATGAAAAACAAGTAGTAACAGAATCTTCAGATAATAAAATTAACAACAAAGATAGCGTTTCTAAAAAATTGGATGAATTATCTGTTACAAATGACGAAAAAATAAAAACTAATATTTCTGAACTTAATAGGGTAATAGGTTACGGAATCGTAAAGGATTCTGTAACTATAATTACCGCAAAGCCTGGAGCTGGTAAATCTACGCTATTGCTTCAATTATCTGATGATTTAGGAAAACAAAATTATAAAATACTATATGCATCTGGAGAAGAAAGCGAATCTCAAATTAAAAATAGGGCTCTAAGACTTAATGTTAATTCTTCTAATATCTGGATTATAAGTACTAACTCTATTAATAAAATTGAGAAAGAAGTAAATTCTTTAAGACCAGATATTTTAATAGTAGATAGTATTCAGACTATGGTTGATGAAAATATATCATCTAAAAGTGGATCTCCTACTCAAGTAAATGAAGTTTCTAATAGAATAGTCAGAATGTCTAAGTATAGCGATAAAAAAATGGCTTCATTTATAGTAGGGCAAATGACTAAGGCTGATGAATTAGCTGGAGTTAGAACTTTAGAACACTTAGTAGATACTGTTTTAGTTTTAGAATCTAATAATACAGATCATATAAGGACTATGTATAGTTCAAAAAATAGGTTTGGAGATACTGGGGAAGTCGGATTTTTTGAGATGTCAGAAAATGGATTAATCTCAATTGATGATCCTTCTGAATATTTTGTTTCAAATGATGCAGATTCTTTTGGTATATGCTCGTGTATTGCAAAAAAGGGATCAAGATACATAACTATTGAGATAGAATCACTTGTTTCTAAATCTTTTTTTCCATATCCACAGAGAATATCTGAATCAGTGAATAAAGATAATCTAAATATAATAGCTTCAATTATTGATGAAACTACGAGTTTAAATCTTGAGGATAAAAATATTATTCTAAAAGCTGCTGGTGGAGTGAAGCTTGATGATGTTTCTTCTGATCTTGCTAAAGCTGTCTCTATAATTTCAAGTTTTAAAAAAGTTCCAGTTCCAAATGACACGATTTTTTCTGGTGAAATTGGACTTACTGGTAAAATAAAAAAAGTTCAGAATATAAAGCCTATGATTAGTGAGGCTAGTAGGTTAGGTTATAAGAATTTTGTAGTTTCTAAAAGTCAAAATTTAGAAGAAGATTTTCTAAAAGATAAAAACATTAATATTATATATATTGATTCAGTTTCTGACATAATATATAGATTTTTTTAATAAATCTAATAAATTTTAAAGGGGGGTGAAATTGTGAATATTAAAAAAGTATGGAATATCATTACTCGAATATTACTTGCTATAATTGGATTTCTAGCAGGATTTTTTGCGTTTCAATTTTTAGTCGATAGACAAATACTTAAATTTAGTAATCAAAATTTAGGACTTGGGATAAAAATTTTCGTTTCTATTATTACTGCACTTATTTTATTATCATTATCAGGAAAAATTATCTCATCTCTTAGAAAAGTTTTGATAGAAATTGAAAAAGAGATTTCAAAAAGGCCTTTAAGCCAAATTGTCATTACATCTATAGGTCTTATAATTGGGCTGATTATAGCATCTTTAATTTCACAATTAATAAATGGATTTAACATTGGATTTGTAGGCAGTATTTTATCATTATTAGTTTATATAGGACTTGGGTATATTGGTGTTATGTTACCATCTAGAAATTCAGATTCTATTCAGAATTTCTTTAAAACTAAAATACCACAACTTATGCAAAATAACTCTAAAAATGATAAAAATAAAAATCTACAACAGTTTATTGTGGATACTAGTGCTATTATTGATGGTAGAATTTTAGAGATTTCTAAAACTGGATTTATTGATGGAGTTTTAGTAATACCTATTTTTGTACTAGAAGAGTTACAACATATAGCTGATAGCTCTGATCCAGTTAAAAGAAATAGAGGTAGACGCGGTTTAGAAGTAGTAGATAAATTACAAAATGTAAATAAAGTAGATGTAGTTATAGAGACTAAAAATTATGAAGAAATTCTAGAAGTAGACTCTAAACTTGTAAAAATGGCTATTGATCAAAATTCTAAACTTATGACAAATGATTTTAACCTTAATAAAGTAGCAACTGTTCAGGGGATAGAAGTTTTAAATATCAATGAACTTGCTAATGCTTTAAAACCTGTTGCAATTCCTGGAGAAAAAATGTTTATAAATATAATAAAAGAAGGTCAGGAAGAGAACCAAGGTGTAGGTTATCTTGATGATGGTACAATGATAGTTGTAGAAAATGGAAAAGAGTATATTGGTCAGTCTAGAGAAGTTATTGTGACCAGTGTATTACAAACTAATGCTGGTAAAATGATTTTTGCTAAATAATTTAAATATTGATTTATAGGAGAATTTTATGAAATATTTTATTGATACTGCAAATTTAGATGAAATTAAAGAAGTAAACTCATGGGGGATTTTAGATGGAGTAACTACTAATCCGTCTTTAATCGCTAAAGAGGGAAGAAATTTTAATGAAGTAGTTACAGAAATTTCTAATATTGTAAATGGTCCAATTAGCGCTGAAGTTATCTCTGAAGATGCTGAAGGAATGATAAAAGAAGCTAATGAATTAGTTAAAATTCATGAAAATATTGTAATAAAAATACCTATGACTAAGGAAGGCTTAAAAGCTGTTAAAGAATTAAGTTCAAAAAATATTAAAACTAATGTAACTTTAATATTTAACTCTAATCAGGCTTTAATGGCTTCTAAAGCTGGGGCTACTTATGTCAGTCCATTTTTAGGCAGATTAGATGATATTGGAAATAATGGTATAGAACTTATTGAAGAAATTGTTACTATTTTTAATAACTATGGATGTGAGACGGAAATAATAGCTGCAAGCATAAGGCACCCATTACATGTAATAGAATGTGCTCTAGTTGGGGCTGATATAGCTACTATTCCTTTTAAAGTATTTAATCAAATGCTTTCGCATCCACTTACAGATAGTGGAATCGAAAGATTTTTAAAAGACTGGGAATCTGTAAAAGATAAATAAAATTGTAAGATTATTGGAGGTAAATTATGAGTACTTATGTAAATAATTTAGAAACTGGATCAGTAGTAATTACTGATGAAGTTATAGAATCAATATCAGCTGCAGAAGCTTCAAAAGTTGAGGGAGTTACTAAAAACCAACAAGGATTAATGAATGTTTTTGCGACAGCTAATTCAGAAGGTGTTGATGTTAATATAGTTGATAAAGCTGTATATATTAAAATAAATGTCTCTGTAGAAATGGGATATTCTCTTGATAAAATATGTAGTGATATACAAGAAAATGTTAAAGAAACAGTTGAAAATATGACTGGATTAGATGTTGCTGAAGTTAATGTAGTTATTGGGGATATTTCAAAACCTAAAAAAGAGAAAGGTAATAATTAGTGGATAAAAGGACTCTTGCTAGAAGAGGTTTTGTATTTTTAATTTTTTCCTCTATTTTCCATGATTCTATTGACGACGAGTATATTGATTTATTTATAGATAATTTTGAATATTCAGATGTTAAAAAATCAATTTTAGATTATTATAATGACTATAGACTAAAGGTTAATGAAGTGGATGAGAAAATTTCAGAGAATTTAAAGAATTGGAGTATTGAGAGACTTCATAAGTTAGATTTGTCTATATTAAGAGTAGGCGTATATGAAGTATTTTTTAAAGACTCTGTACCTAATGAGGTAGCGGTGAATGAGGCGGTTGAATTTGCGAAAATTTATAGTTCTGAAGATTCTTCAAAACTAATAAATGGAATTCTTGGCACTATTATAAGGAGTTTAAAATAGCCTAGATTTATAGGCTATTTAATTTTTATGATCAACTTTAATGTAACTGAGCTTATTGAATATATAAAACTTTTAACTACTAACGATTATGTATTAAACAATCTAAGAATAGAAGGAGAAGTTTCTAATCTAAATCTCCATTCTAATGGTAATGCTTATTTTTCGTTAAAAGATGAATACTCAAAAATCAATGCTATTATTTATGATTTTAAAACTATTGATAATATAGATGATATTTCTACTGGTAGTCTTGTTGAAATAGAAGGATCAGTAAATATTTTAGAATCAGATGGCTCATTAAGAGTTACAGCTACAAGCATTAAAAATATAGGGGTTGGGAACTTATATGAAGAATATCTAAAAATAAAATCTGAACTAGAAAAAGAAGGATATTTTTCTGATAAACATAAGAAAGAAATTCCTAAGTTTCCTAAAAAAATTGGGGTTATAACTTCTATTGATGGGGCGGCTATTAAAGATATTTATAATGTATCTAATAGACGTAATCCATATATACATATCGAGCATTTTCCGTCTTTAGTTCAAGGTAATTTTGCTGTACAATCTCTTATAAGAGGTCTAGAGCATTTTGAAAAATCAGATGTAGATTTAGTAATTATAGGTCGTGG
>JASBZD010000078.1 GCA_029983595.1 Peptoniphilaceae bacterium | reverse complement strand
CCCTCTAAAGTCGTGGCAATAATTCTAAAAAACATTCGATTTAAAATAGCTATATCATCATAGTTTTTCATATTAAAAAGATTTACCCTAAAAATCGAGGCCATTGTAGATCTTACTACCTTCTCATTCATTACATCTACACAATTAGGACCCAAGATAACTCCATCGAATGAAAATGCATCAGCACCTCTTATAATTCCACCCATATTTCCAGGATCAGAAAGTCCATCAAGGAGAATATATCTCCCAAAAGGCAGAATATCCTCTAGATCGTGAATCTCCAATTTACAAGTCGCGACAATACCCTGTGAATTTACAGTATCAGAAATCTTATTAAAAATCTGATCTGATATAATATTAACACTCCCAAATTCACCAATCTTTTCATTATTAAAAAAGCTCTCAGATACAAAAATCTCTAGAATCTCCGCACCTTCATTAATCGCCTCTAAAATAACCTTTTTTCCCTCTAGAATAAAAGTCATATCACGCAGTCTATTTTTCTTATTCTTAAGAGATTTAATATATTTTATTTTTTTATTATCCTCAGATTTAATAATATTCATAGCCTATCTCCGCATTTTGGGCAATACTGAAAATCCTCATAAGTCTGATATCCACAAGAGCCACAAGTTTTTAGATAATCTTTATTAGCCTCATATCCATAATCTAAAATATCTATATCCTCATCATTTATAAAAGTTTTTCTTCCGCTATCTATATCATAAGCTACTTCTTCATCAATCGTAAAATAAGTATCGCAACAGCTTGATTTTACAAAATACTCACGATGGAATTTAAAAATTGGTATAAAAAATAAGGAAAATCTTCTATATTTCATCAAAAGACTATATCTTCCATATTTTCCACACGCCTTACATACACGTATATTTTCATCAGTATAGATTTCATCGATCTTATCATTAATTGAAAGCATAAAAAACATTTTATCACCTATAAATATTATACTATAAATATTTCCTGATTTTATTTATTAGAATGAATAGATTATTAGTTATGAAATAATAAATATAAATTTTATGGAGGATTAGTCTTAGCTTAATTATGATTTAATCGGCAGTCTAGAAGATTGCCGTTTTTTTATTAACTTATATTAAGAAATTTGATATAATTAATAAAACGGAGGACATTATGGCTAATTATAAAAAATCAAAAGCAGAAATGAGAAAAGTCTATATGCGTCGTCGCATAATCGCGCTAATAGTTTTATTACTAATAATTTTACTTATAGTTTCTCGCTGCTCAAAATCTAACGATAAAGATAAAAATAAAACACAACAAACTACAACTACTACTCAAACCACACAAACTACAGAAACTCAACCAGTAGAAGTATCAAGAGAAAATGAAGAAAACGTACCACCTACTGAAGCTACAAGTACTGAAACTAAAAATAGCGAAAATACAGAAAATACTGAAACAAAAGAACCTGCTGACACTGAAAACGAAGGCGATGAAAATTCAGAAACTTCTTCAAATGAAAATAAAAACTCAGAAGCAACAAAAAAAATGGAAGAAGAGCTAAACAAGTATTATGAAGAAGTAGCAGATGTAGAATATAGTGCATATAATAACGCATACTATTTTGATTTAAAAAATGATGCAAAAAGTTTATATCTTAAAAAAGACTCCACAGAAAGTGACGGAAAAGCATTTCAAACATTCTGGAGCGACTTTAAAAAAGATCTAATAAAATCATCACAAGAAATAACAGAAAATATCGAGCCGAGAATTGAGCTACACATAGTAAGCCCAGTAGATAATAAATCTACAGCAGTAATGATAAAAGACGGCGAAGAGATATTTGATATAACAGAAAGATAAGACAAATCCTCATACTTATAGTATGGGGATTTTTTAAGTTTGCAAACGTTAATACTTATTGATATAATCAATTAGAATTGAATAAGTTAAATAGTGAAAGAAATTTTTAAAAGGAAATCAAGTGAAAATCTTGAACGATCCGGTCGCTGTAAATAGATTGTTATCTTAATAAACCATTGAGAAATCGAGAAGGTAAAGATAACTATAGTCTTAAGTCAGAAAGCCTGCTATTTAGCTATAAGTAAATTACTTAATTCCGTGTAAATTTTAGTAATAAAAATGAGTTTTTTTGCGTCTATTTTTATACTAAAATAGGCGTTTTTTTGTATATTCAATTTAATATTTAAATAAGGAGATATGTTAGAATGAAGTATTTAAAGAAAATGATGGGGGTATTTCTAATATTATGTATAATTTTAACTTCATGCAATAAACCTCAATCACAAATTGCTGGTTCTGGAGAAACTACCCAGCCAGAGAAAGTAGATTCTACGGAAAATAAAAAAACAGAAATTGCTGAATCTACAAAAACTAAAGAAATCACATTAACTGATAATATCGGAAGAGAAGTAACCCTACCTTATCCAGTTGTAAGAGCAGTAGTAGCTAATAGATATAATAGCGAGCTAATTAGAGCGTGTGGTGCAATAAATAAGGTAATAGCAACAGATATGGGAACCGCTCAAGATAGAGAGTATTGGTCTATTTTTGATCCAAATAATACAATTGGTAAAGGAGCAAAAGAATTAAATTATGAAAAAATAATAGAGCTAAATCCACAAGTAGTAATTCTTCCTTCTAACGGATCTGTTGAAGAAGCAGAGAAAACCTTAGAACCATTTGGAATAAAAGTATTTGTAATTTCTGGATACGATACAAGTGATTTTAAAAATCAGGTATCGAATATAGGCATGATGTTTGGGACTGAAGAACAAGCAACAAAGTTTTATAACTATTTTAACGATAAGCTACAATATATCAATAAACAATTAGATTCTGTAGATAAAAAAACACTTTATTTAGAACAAGTTAAAGACTATCAAACTACAATACCAGGAGATTATTTCTATGATATGCAAGCTTTAGCTGGTGCAGACAATATTTTTTCTAGAAACTATGAAAATATTAACCAAAATGAAATCGATCCAGAAGCGGTAATAGAAAGAAACCCACAATATATAGTTAAATTCCTTACTGCTGATGCAGCTATGTCAGGAACTGGGCTTTATGAACCTCCTACAAAAGAACAATTTCAAGAAAAATATAACGAGATAAAATCTAGACCAGGCTGGGACTCTATAGACGCGGTAAAAAATAATAATATATATTTTATGACACAATTTAGTCATGGAGGAGCATCTAAATTAGTGGGTACTATGCAAATCGCTAAATGGATGTATCCAGATCTACTTCCTGATTTAGACCCAGATGAAGTATGGAAAACATGGATGGAAGATTTTCAAGGGTTTAAAGATATCCAAGGACACTTCTACTCAGCAGAAGATTTAAAATAATGTCAAAATACTCAAAAACTTTTAAAAACTTAGAATATAAAAAATGGATTTTAATATTTTTATCACTAATAATAATGCTTATAATATCACTTATATGCACGACTCTAGGAATTACAGAATCGTCGGTAGTTGATGTTTTAAAAACAATTATTAAAGCTATTTTAAACGATGTGGATTTATCTACATCAGAAAAAGTAATATTAAATCTACGATTATCGAGAACAGTTCTTGCTTTAACTGCGGGAGCTGGTCTTTCATTATCTGGCATTTTAATGCAAAGCGTAACTAGAAACCCATTAGTAAGCCCTTTTACTCTAGGGATCTCCAGTGCTGCCGGTTTTGGGGCGGCAATAGCAATATTGTCTGGATTTACAATTTTTAATAGTAATAATATAGCGATAGTAGTGTTTGCATTTTTAATGTCACTATTATGCGCATTATTAACTTTTGCTTTATCTTCTAAAAATTCAATTAGCTCGATTTCTTTAATACTAGTAGGAACCGCATTAAATTACTTATTTCAAGCATTATCTACTACAGTGCAATTTATAGCAGAAGATACTAAGCTTGCATCTATAGTAAATTGGATTTTTGGATCTTTAAATGGAGCTAAATGGTCTCATGTAAAAATCATAACGATAATAGTATTAATTTGTCTAGTATCATCTCAGATGTTAAATAAAAATTTTACCATGCTATCTGTGATGGATGATGAACTAGCTAAAACAAGTGGAACTAACCCAAAGAAAACTAGAATTTATGGACTATTAATCTCTACTTTTATGACCGCTTCAATAATAAGTTTTACGGGCGTAATCGGATTTGTTGGGCTAGCTGCACCTCATATAGCTAGATCAATAATCGGAAGTAATAATAAATATCTTATTCCATTTGGCTCAATAGTTGGTGCATTATTACTGCTTATTTCTGATACAATAGGAAGGCTGATTTTATCCCCGATAATTATGCCAGTAGGAATAGTAATTTCATTTATAGGCGTACCAATATTTCTTCATCAAGTTGCCCTTAATAGGAGGACTTATAGATGAGTATAAAAATAGATAATATAAACTACTCCTATGGAAAGAAGATTAATGTCGATAATATTAGCTTTAGCTTAGGCGATGGTGAAATTTTAGGAATAATAGGACCTAATGGTGCAGGAAAGACAACTCTATTAAAATGTATACTAGATATATTTGAATCAACAGGCTCGACTTTTGTTGATAATATAGATTATAAAAGTTTAAATCTAAACGAGCGATCTAAACTAATCGCATATGTACCGCAATATCTATCTATAATTTATAAGATTTCAGTATATGAATTTATTACTTTAGGAATAGATATTAAAAATAAACAAAACTCAGCTAATATCGACTCAATAATTAAATGTTTTTTTCTAGAAAATTTAGTATTTAAAGACATGACGGCTTTATCCGGCGGAGAAAGACAAAGAGTAATGATAGCGCGTGCCATGGCACAAAACCCTAGGGTAATCGTACTAGACGAACCTACAAATAACTTAGATTTAAAGCACCAAAAAAATACAATGGAAATATTAAGAGAATTTTCAAAAAATAAAAATATAAGTGTAATAATGACAATACACGATCTTAATATTGCATCTAGCTATTGCGATACGCTCTTGATTTTAAAAAATGGAAGCGAATACGCAAAAGGAAATACAGAATCTATTATAACTAAAGATAATATAGAAGAAGTATACGAAGTAGAAGTCCAAATTTTAAACCACAATAATAAAAAAATAATAGTATTAAAATAATAAAAGCTTAGGATAATTTTCCTAAGCTTTTATTTTTCTCTAAAACATTGTCTGTTGGGGTTCTATATCTATATATTTTATATCTTTTGGGGTTTTATTTAATATTTCTCTAGTTAGTGATGGGTCTTTTATATAGTCCCATATCTCATTTTTTTCTAGTATTACGGGCATTCGAGGGTGGATCTTCTCCATTGACTTATTAGATGATGTCGTGAGGATTACAAATCTATCTTCATCTTCGAATTTATCATAAAAGCCTGCTAGATACATTGTTTCATCGTCTACTCTAGAGATTATATTTTTTCTCTTATCTCTATCCCATTCATAAAATGATTTTACTGGAATTACGGCTCTATTTTCTAATATGCCATTTCTAAACATTCTCTTTTCTATAACGGTCTCACTTCTAGCATTAAAAATCACACCAGATCCCTTAAAATGCGGATAGCCCCAAATCATTTCAGATAGCGCACGTCCGTCATTATATGATATAACGGGTGCTTTACTAGTTGGATAAAAATCTCTATTAAATTTCTTTTCTTCTAGATTTTGAGTTATATTCTGATCTATTCTATCTACAAGATTTATTATCTCGCGGATTGTCTCGTCATCTAGAATAAATCTTCCACACATTTATAGTTTTTCGCCACAGTTTGGGCAGAAGTTAGGATGAGTATCTCCTAGGTCATATCCACATGAAGGACATTTATGATTTTCACTTCTCGCTGTCCCACAATTAGTGCAGAAGTTTCCAGTATTTATCTCTCCACATTTTCCGCATTCCCAACGATTATCACTTGCGTTTGTGTTTTCTTTGTTATTGCTCAGTCC
>JASBZD010000077.1 GCA_029983595.1 Peptoniphilaceae bacterium | reverse complement strand
ATTTTTATGGAAATTAAAAATTATACGCTTTTAGGCGAAGAATTTATAGAGAGTTTAAACTCCAGGGTTTACTCTCTCGAACATGACGAAACTAAGGCGAGAGTACTTTATATTGAAAATGATGACGAAATTATGACTTTTGGGATAGGGTTTAAAACACCACCTAAGGATTCAACTGGTGTAGCGCATATTTTAGAGCACTGTGTACTTTCAGGCTCTAGAAAATATCGCACAAAAGAGCCATTTATGAGTTTAGTTAATTCATCTATGCAGACTTTTTTAAATGCGATGACTTTTCCTGATAAAACTATATATCCAGTTGCTACTCGTAACGAAAAAGACTTTTTTAACTTAATGGATGTATATCTAGATGCAGTATTTTATCCGCGTATAGCTGAAGTGCCAGAAATTTTTAAACAAGAAGGCTGGAGATATGAGCTAGAAGATAATAATTCTGATCTAAAAATTAATGGTGTCGTATATAACGAAATGAGAGGCGCTTATTCAGACTCTGACTCACAGGTTTTTGAACAGTTCTCTAAGTTACATCCGGAGTCTACATATGATCTAGATTCAGGAGGCTACCCATTTGATATACCTAATCTTACTTATGAAAACTTTTTAGATTTTCATAAAAAATATTATAATCCATCAAACTCCTATATTTTCCTAAATGGAAAAATGGATATAAAAAAAGTTTTAGAATATATCGATAGTGAATATCTATCTAATTTTTCATATAAAAAACCAGAGTCTCTTATCGAGCTAGGAGAGTCTTTTGAAGAACCTAGATGTATTAGCCTAGACTACTCTGTAGGAAAAGACGATCCTACAGATAATAAAGCATATTATGTATATGGAGTCGAGCTAGGTCTAGGTGAAAATCTAGAAGACCGCATTATGGCTAAAGTCTTATCCGATATAATTTTAGAGTCTGATTCTTCTATTTTAAAAGATGAGCTTTTAGAAAGTGGTTTAGCAGAAGACTATTTCACATATGTTAGTGAAAATTATTTCCAAGATTTATTTATCGTAGCTAAAGGCGCATCTGGAGAAGATTTAGAGAGGTTTATATTTTTAATTGAGAAAAAATTACGTGATGCTTATTCACAAGGCATTGACAAAAAACTTATAGAGTCAGTAATTAACCAATATGAGTTTAAAGCTAAAGAATTCGGCATACATAAGGGCGTAATTCTAGGGATTTCTGCATTAGCTAGCTGGTTATATGGAACTGACCCAATAGACTCACTAAAACTTATCGAGACATTAAATAGTCTAAAAGAAAAAATTGATAATGGATATTTAGAAAAATTTATTTATGAGAGAATATTAAATAATACTCAAAAAATATATATTTTATCATCTCCTAAACAAGGCCTATTTTCAGAAAAAGATAGAGAACTAAAAGAAAAATTAGAAGAATATAAAAAATCACTAGATGAATATGAAATAGATAAGCTTATTAGTGATACTAGAAAACTTACTGAATATCAGCTAAAAGAAGACACTAAAGAGGATAAAGACACTATCCCTAAACTTACAAAAGATGATATATCTAAAGGCGTACTTCATCTTAATACTAAAGTTGAGGAAAATGAATTCCCATCAATTTATACAGATGAATTTACAAATGGCATTATCTATTTTAATCTAGCATTTAATATAAAAAACCTAACTAAAGACGAGCTAAAACTAGTCCCAATGGTAACATCACTTATCGGCTCGCTAGATACAGAAAATTATAGTTATAGAGATTTAAATACCGAAATAGATATCCATACTGGCGGGATAGGTGTTAGACCTGGTATTACACAGATAAAAGATAAAGATGAGTTTTATCTTAATACTGTAGTTTCTGGTCGAGCGTTATCTGAAAAAACTGAAAAATTATTAGAACTAACAGAAGAAATTATACTTCGCACAAAATTTGAAAATAAAAAGCGTATAAAAGACTTATTAACTATAGACCGCTCTAACTTTGAATCATATATTGAGCAGTCAGGTAATAGCTTTGCGATGAATGAAGTAAGCGCAATGATAGATAAATCTTCTTATACATCTAATATTTTAGGCGGACTATCATATTATAATAATATAAAAAATCTTTTAGATAATTTTGATGATAGTACTATATCAGATTTAAAATCAGTATATGAAAAATTATTTACTAATAAAATAATTCTTTCAGTAGCTGGAGATAAAGAAGAATATCAAAAAATCAATAATTGGGCTAATAAACTTTATAAAGATTTACCAGAATTTAGTGAAAATCTAGAAATAAATATAGAAAATATTAATTCTATAGCCTATAAAAATGCGTCAAATGTAGATTATGTAAGTCAAGGATTTGATTTTAAAAAATTAGGATATACTGACTCTGGTAAAATGCGCGTAATGACAAGAATCTTATCTGGGGAATATCTTCATACTCAGATTAGAGCTAAGGGAGGAGCATATGGAGCAGGCATCACAATCCAGAATCGTAAAAATATAACTACATTTTCATATCGTGACCCAAATCTTGATAAAACTATTGAAGTATATAAAAATATTCCAGAGTTCTTAGAAAATCTTAATATTTCTGAAAAAGAAGTAACTGACTTTATAATAGCCTCTATGAATCAGTTTGACCCACCAATAACTCCAATGATGTATTCAGCTATCGCACTTAGTCGTTATATGTCAGGCTTTGGAGAAAAAGAGCTAGAAAAAATGAAAGAAGAAGCTATAAATACTACTCTTTCAGATATAAAATCATTCTCAGAGATATTTAAAAAAGCTGAAGATATAAAAACTGCCGTAATCGGATCAGAAGAAATAATAGAAAATTCAGAGTTTGAGTTTGAGAGAGAAGAGTTTTTAAATAAATAAATTTATTATTGCGTCAGTGTTAACCCATGCTGACGCTATTTTATTGTATAAAAAAGAGATGGCTAACTGCCACCTCAAAGTTAAAATTATTAATAAATATATAAATCTAGCTCATCAGTAATAATCTCAAGCATCTTTTGGCCTACTAAGCTATTACCAGCCTCATCTAGACCTGGACAATAAGTTCCAATTCCTATACCTTCAGGAGATGCAGAAATAATTCCACCACCTACTCCAGATTTAGCAGGTAGACCTACTTTTAGCGCAAACTCGCCAGAATTATCATACATACCGCACATTGCCATAACAGTTCTTAAAGTACGTCCATATTTTTCATCAAACTTTCTCTTTCCAGATACTACATCTAGACCATCATTAGCTATAACTGAAGAAATTCTAGCTAAATCTTTTGCATTAACTAAGATAGAGCAGTTTCTAAAATACATATTCGCCACTTTATCAACTGGCATATCTTCATTAAACACTCCACGTGCCACCATCATATAAAATATAGCTCTATTATTAAAAGCTGTATCTCGTTCAGATTCATAGATAGACTCAGAAACTTCAATAGAATCTCTATCAGCTAAATCACGCACTTTATTTAAAACTAAATCTAATGTATCATCACCAAATTTTTCATATAATAATCCTGTAACAGCCATCGCTCCAGCATTTACATAAGGATTTCGTGGTTTTCCACCACCTAGTTCCACATCTAAAACGCTATTAAATGGTAAAGCAGTAGGTTTTACCCCTATCGCCTCACTAATTCTTTCAGGATCGATTTCTTCTAACGCCACAAGATAAGCCACAACTTTTACGATAGACTGAATTGAGAAAGTTTTTTCTACTTCGCCAGCCTCAAAAATATCCCCATCTTTATTGATAAGTACCACGCCAGCTTTAGACTTATCTTCTTTAGCTAGTTCTGGAATATAATCAGCTACGACCCCCTCGTCTGCAAATTTTATCCCTTCTTCATACGCTCCTTTAATTAAATCTTTCATTATAACCTCCTAAAATTTTATAAATGATATTTATCTAAACTTTATTAAATAAATAACCAACTTTGGGAAATCGTAAACATAAATTATTTCCATGCTATAGCTTTTGTAATAGCTTTTTTATATCTTAAAAACTTTTCACTGAGCTTAAAATCCTCAGAATCATCAGGTCTAAAAATTAAAAACTCATTAGAAATAGTTCCCTCATCACTTAAAATGTATATTCTATTTGATAAAAATATAGCCTCTTCTATATCATGACTTATAAAAAGTCCAGAAATACCATGCTCTTTAACCACATTTAAAAACCAGTGGTGCATAGCATCTTTAGTAATCATATCTAGAGCAGAAAATGGCTCATCTAATAGAATTACCTCGTTATGGTTAAGATAAGTGCGTAGTAAAGCCGCACACTGTCTCATACCACCTGATAGCTCATGCGGATATAGATTATCTGTACCCTCTAGACCAAACTCCTTAAAATATGATCTTGCTTGGTTCCAAGCTTCACATTTACTAACACCAGAAATTTTAAGAGGTAAACAGATATTTTCTAAAATTGTATAATATGGGAAAAGAAGATCCTTTTGGAGCATATAAGAAAAGTTACCCTTAGTCCCATTTATATTAATCCCATGATACAAAATTTCTCCAGAATCAGGAGTAATATTTCCTGAGATAATATTAAAAAGAGTAGTCTTTCCAGAGCCAGAAGTCCCAAGAATAGAGACAATCTCCTGCTTATTAAGGTGGATATTTACACCATTTAAAATCTCTTTTCCATTATCGTAAGAATGTATAATATTATTAGTTTCTAAAATCTTCATTCTAATACAAACTCGTTAGTAAATCCTTCCATAGGGTCTATATCTTTTACTAATAAGTCATTTTCATTTAACCATTCGTAAAATCTAGACCATCTAGTTTCATCAACTATTCCTAAAATTTCAGCATCAGCCTTAAATTCAGGACCAATAAACTCTTGAGCAGCATGTACAAACTCAGCATCTAATGATGGGTCATTTTTTAATAAAATATCTGCAGCTTCTTTAGGGTTATCTATACAATATTGGAACCCTTTTAAAGTTGCATCAACAAATCTATTTACTAGCTCTGGATTTTCTTTGATAAGTTCATCATTAGAAATTATAACAGGAGTATAGAAATCAAACACTGGATTTATTGAAATAAAATCAAAATAATCAAAATCAAATCCTTCTACCTCAGCTCTAACTCCGCCCCATCCATAATATATCCATAACGCATCTACAGCCTTAGAATCTAGAGCAGCAACCTCATCATTTACAGTAGATGGAACGATAATAACTTTAGATGGATCTCCACCATCAGTCTCGACAATATTTTTAATAATAGCCTGTTCTATAGGTAGCTCCCAACTAGCATATGTTCTTCCTTCTAATCCCTTAGGTCTATCAATTCCATCGCCTTTTCTACTCATAATTCCAGAACCATTATGTTGTCTAATAGCCATAACAGAAGTAACATTTACTCCATTAGTTCTAGCTTGAGCTATATTATCTTGAAAGCTAACTCCAAAATCTGATTTACCAGAAGCTACAATAGCCTCAACATCTCCATCAGCAGGCTGGATAATATCTACATCTATTCCAGCTTCTTCATAATAACCTAGATCTTTAGCCACATATACGCCAGTATGGTTTACATTAGGAGTCCAGTCTAGACAG
Organism: Peptoniphilaceae bacterium; assembly: GCA_029983595.1. Lineage (GTDB taxonomy): Bacteria > Bacillota > Clostridia > Tissierellales > Peptoniphilaceae > Neofamilia. The sequence continues at coordinate 465 of JASBZD010000077.1, read as the reverse complement.
AAAGTAACCTTATTTTTGCTAGAATTTTTATTACCAGAGCTATTAGGATTTTCATTATTATTTCCACAACCAACCATTAAAACGACAGCCAATAATAACACTAATAAAAACTTAATATTTTTCATAAAAATCTCCTTTAATAATAAATTTTCTAAGTAGATTTACTAAACCCATCGCAATAAGCGAAACTATCGAAATAACAATAATAACCGCAAACATCTTATCATATTCATAAGAGTTTTTAACCCTTACCATATAGACACCTAAACCATTATAACCTCCTAGCCACTCGGCAATAACCGCACCAATAAGAGAGTACGAAACCGAGATTTTTAAAGAAGAAAAAAACGACGGCGCAACCATAGGCATTTTAAGATATCGAAATTTTTGAAACTCTGTCGCTCTCATAGAGTCCATAAGATAAAAATAATCCTTATCAATCGATTTAAAACCCTCATATACTCC
>JASBZD010000076.1 GCA_029983595.1 Peptoniphilaceae bacterium | reverse complement strand
AAAAAAATAAAGAATGAATAAGAAATATAGGATGGTCCCATACTAATTTTTATGACGAGAGACAGTTTAATGAGTGAAGGACTATTTTATTTTTGAAAAGTGAAGATTTTTAAATTTTGTGTTAAGTTTTCGTAAAATTTTATTTTTATCTTTATGGATATTTCAAAATAGGATAGAATATATCATAGAAATACTTAGGGATGGGATTGTATGGGACAAAAGTATAGGAATCGATTCACAGATCCTGAAATTATTAAAAAAATTGAAAAACTGGAAAAGTCTCCACAAGCTCAAGCCAAATTACAAGCCGTAAAAAATGGGATGAGAGAGAAAATTAAAGCTCCTTTTTATATAGGTTGTCTTGGCATAATTATCATAGGGATTATTGCTATTAGAATTAATGAATTTGTCTTTATTTTAATTTATCTTGCTTGGAAGTTTTGGTCTAAGTATTTAAAAAAAAATAAAGAAGATATTGCAAATGCATATATAGATAATTTTTTACTTCCTATACTAAAAGAAATATTAGCAGATACGACTATTAATTATTTTGAGTTGATGGATTTAGTGATTTTAGAAAAACTAGTATCTGATTCTGATGTCTATCATTCCAATTGCCATATAATATTTGGTGATTTTTATAAAACGGAGTTTTGTAATATGGAGTCCTATCACTATAGAGAAGACAGTAATGGGCATAAGGAAAGTGTAAGAGATTTTACTGGTCAGGTTTTAGTAGCAAAAATTCCCACAAATATTAATGGACATATCCGCATTGTTCCCGTCTGCAAGAAAAATTTTTTAGGTCATAAAAACTATGGACGATATGGTAATATAAGAAAGGACGAAGAAGTTTTTGAAACGGAATCCATGGCTTTTAATGATGCATATTCCATTTTTTATACAGATGATTTTTATGTACCTTTGATTTTGGACCCAAAAATTCTGAATATTTTGACAAATTGGAAAGATAAAATGAGAGTTTGCTTCTATATGAATAATAAATATATTTCTTTAGCTTTTGAATCTAATGAATTTTTATTTTCCATTCCCAAAACGCCGAAAGAAGTAGATGATTTGTCCATGGCAGGAGAGTATGAAAAAATTAGATGGAAGCTAGCTGATTTTTATAACTTAATTAATCTTATTGGAGAAAAATTGTAAAGGAGGAAGTTATGGTAGATTACATGAGTATAATAGGATTGCCTTTGGTCATCTCTGTTCTTATTTTATGCTTTGTTATTTGGTTTATAAAAACATCTAATAGCTTAAATAGGTACCAAATCAAGATTAAGGAATCCAAGAAAAATGTGGATATTGCTCTTGCTAAGCGCTATGATACAATTTGTGAAATGATTAAAGTAGCAAAATCTTTTGCTAAACATGAAAAGACTACTTTTACTGATGTTATTAAACAAAGACAAGAAGGTAATATTGAAAGTGCTAATAAGGAAATAAAAAATCAAAATAAGCTAATTGACCAAATCTATGCTTTGGCAGAAGCTTATCCAGATCTTAAGTCCTCCAAAGAATTTTTACGACTTCAAGAAGAAATTGACGATGAAAATGAACAACTAGCAGCCGCTAAAAGAATTGTCAACAGTAATATCAGTATGATAAATCAAAAAATAGTAAGTTTTCCAATATCATTAGTAGCAAAGTCAAAAGGTATGAAAGAGTTTGATTTTCTTGAAGAAGAAGACCTAGATAGGAAAAAATTCATTAATGACTTTAATTATGATATTTAAAGAAGACGTAAAAAGTGTTTATAAAAAATTATGATAAACTGCTATATAAAGTTTAAAAGAGAATATATTTACATGTTCTAACACGTAATATTTTTAGTTATTGACGAATTGTCAAATCAAATGTAACACCTATGGTAAGAAACCAAAAAGTTCTTCCTTAGGTGTTTTATATTTTCTAGGTCTATTATTCATTAAATTTAAGTTATAATTTAAATCATCAATATTTACTTCTGATAAATCCATCCCCTTAGGGTAAAACTTCTTCAAAAGACCATTACTATTTTCATTTGTGCCTTTTTGCTATACGCAGTAGGTGTCACAAAATAAGTTTTGCATCATAATTCTTTTTTTATTTTCTAAAATTCTAAAAATTCTTTACCTCTATCAAAGGTTATTGTTTTTCTCAAGATATTGTACTAGATAACCTTTTAAGTGCTTGTGCAATTTTCCTTATATTCATTCCTAAATTTAAAAATTGATAAATACAAGATCTATCTTCTATGACAAGATGTTATAGCTCATAGTTAATCGCTCCTTTTAATATGTTTTGATTAGTCACTTACATATTACACAGCTAATTAGCTATGAGCTTATTTTGTGTTGTACTTGTTATGATAAATTATCTATAAAAAAAGAGCGCTCATTAATGAACGCTCGATAATATTAATTAGTCAATTAAGCTAAATGCTTTTGCTGGAACCCAAGTTTTTTCTTTGTGAGATACTGTTAATCCACCAAGTTCAACTTTTTCGCCATTTACAACAGCGTAGTTTTTATCCATTGGGAACTCTACTACTTTGTCGCCTTTAGTAGCTTTTAGAATATGGTTTCCATTTTCTTTCCATTCAAATTCTACTTTAGCGCCTTTTTTCTCAAATCCATCTCTCATTGGTTGGAATAACTCTTGAGTTAATGGATCAAGTTCAATTCCCATTAATTGAATAGCATATTGTCCAAGTTGAGAGTTATGAACTGTACCTTTTAGAGTTCTAGCATTTGAAGTATTATGAACATAAAGACCTACATCCCCACCAGTATGTCCTAAAGTAGTCCAACCGATTGAAGATCTTTTAGAAATTACGTTACCGATAGATTCTTCAAAAGATTTTTTAGATAAAACGTGTTTTACTTCTTCTTCAGTTAAATCAATGCCGAATCCTTCTTTAGCTAAAGCTATAGCAGCTTCTTCAGTTTTACCAGCAGCATTAAGTCTTCTAGCATATTCGTCTCCAGTAAATTTAGCGTTTTTGATAATTCCAACATATTCTTCTAAATCTACATACATATAGTCTTTGTTATGGTTATAGTTGTTGATAGAGATACCGCCACAAGCATGGTCTGCTACAGAGATAACTACTGTATCACCTAGTTTGTCAGCCCATTGTTTAGCTACACCTACAGCTTTATCATAAGCGATATAGTCAGTAGCTGCACCAACTGGTTCGTTTTGGTGTTCTGCCCAGTCAACTTGAGATCCTTCAATCATTACGAAGAAACCATTATCATTTTTAGAAAGGATTTCTAATGCTTTATCAGTCATTTCAGCTAGAGATGGTTCTTTAGCTGGATCTCTGTCGATATCTTTTTTCATACCGTCAGCAGCAAACATACCCCAAAGTTTATCAGATTTAGAGTCTTTCATTGATTGAGTATCAGTTACATAATCATAACCCATTTCTTTAATAACACCGATTAAATCTTCGCCATCTTTTCTTTTGTCAGCTTGTAGATATTGTTCTCCACCACCAAGCATAACATCGATATTTTCATATACTTGTTGTTCAGCAATTAATTCATATAATTTTCTATTTGGAGTGTGAGAAGAATAAGCCGCTGGAGTAGCGTGTTGGATATTAGAAGTAGCTACAAGACCAGTAGATTTTCCTTGTCTATGAGCAGCTTCTAAGATTGTAGCTATTGGCATGTTAGCTTTAGCAGAATCATATTCAAATCCTGGCATTCCACAGTCTTCTTCACCATAAGTACCTAGATATGGAGCTTGAGTCTTAACTCCAGTTGCATAAGCTGTAGCAGTAGGAGCTGAGTCAGCAATTGGTTTAGATGATATAGATGTTCTAACTAAACCAGTAGACATATCATCAAGGTTCATATGATGGTCTTCATCTACCCATCTAGCTAAAGTTAAAGCTTCAGTACCACCTCCATCAGGTATCATGAAGATTACATTTTTAGCTTTACCTGGGTCTGGGATTGTCAGTTGGTCAGTAACTGTCATATGTTCTTTAGTGTCATGACCTGGATGGGCCATTACAGCAGCAGGAACAAGCATGGCAACTGCCATAGTGGCAGCAACAAATTTTTTTAGATTTTTGTTCATAAAATCCTCCTAAATAATAATAAGTATTTGAATAAAGGATATTATTTTCATATTAAATTCACAAAAAATAAATGTAAATAATATTTAATAATTAGTGCATTATGTAAAGTGGATGTAAATTATTGCTTATATTATATATATAATAGCTTATTATAATTAGTTAGTTTGTGAAATTGAAATAATTGAAAAATTCTTACTTTTATCCTATAATATAGATACAATCTGCTGTGTGCGTAAGTTATATTTAATTCAACCTACATTTCAGATACGGGAATTCGTGTCAGTTTAGCGTCTATGCCGAGCCGGCTAGATCGGAAGGCAGATGTCGCTCGCAGAATACCCACCTAAATATTAGGCGGGTCTGAATTAATACATGACTACGGCATTGGCGGATTTTACGCGAAATTCTTTGGGTAAAATAATGCCTAAGTGGCAGTTTTTACGAGTTCAAGTCTCGTTTTTCGCTCCATAATTTCAGGTGGCTTTCTCGCCACCTTTTTAGTTGTAAAATGACAATTAGATTTTAGGACGTAATAAGAAACTAATATTTGAGGGATTAGATTGGATAATTTTAAGGAAAAATTAGATAGATTTTTTAGAAGTATATATGGCGTCGATTCTCTAAGTAGGTTTTTATTAGTTTTATCGTTATTTTCTATGATTATTAGAAATATAGCTAATAATAGACAGGTAGAAATGCTTTTAAATATTTTAATAAATCTATGCTTTATTATTATTTTATTTAGAATGTTTTCTAGAAATATGACGGCTAGATCTAATGAGAATATTGCTTTTTTAAAAAAGACCAAACCTATTAGGCGCGAATGGGAACTATTAAAGCTTAGAATTGAGAATAAAGATGTAGCTTATGTGAAGTGTCCTGAATGTAAGCAGATAGCAAAGCTACCAAAAAATAGCGGTAAGGTAAAAATTCACTGCAAGAATTGTGGAAATGATTTTGTAAAAAATGTATAATATATTAAGTTTAGGGTAAACTTAATTAGATATAGATAAATGTCGGAGGTTAAAATGTCAGATATAAAAAGAGAAGGAAATGAAGTAAGCTTTGAACTTCTTATCCCAGCAGAGGAAATCGAAAAAGCAAAACAAAGCGTATATTTAAAAGAAAAAAACCATTTTCAAATGCCTGGTTTTAGAAAGGGAAAAGTCCCTAGAAAACTTATAGAACAATCTTATGGACCAGATATATTCTTTGAAGATGCTATAAATGAGCTTATTCCATCATATTATAGTGAATTCGTAGAAAAAAATGATGTTGAGCTTGCTGGTAGACCTAATATTTCTGTAAAAGATGGATATAAAGCTGGAGATGATGCAGTTTTAGAAGTTAAAGTTGAGGTTATTCCGGAGTTTGAATTAAAAGACTATTCAAAAATTGAAATTCCAGAAATCAAATATGAAGTTACAGATGAGTTAATTGATCATGAATTAGAACACGAAAGAGAAAATAATAAAAGAGCTATAATAGTAGAAGATAGAGCTTCAAAATCTGGAGACACTCTTTTAATTGATTATACAGGGTTTGTAGATGGAAAAGAGTTTGAAGGTGGTCAAGCTTCTGATTATGAGTTAGAGCTTGGTTCAAATACTTTTATCCCAGGATTTGAAGACCAACTTATTGGAGCTGAAGCTGGAAAAGAAGTAGAAGTTAAAGTTACTTTCCCAGAAGAATATCATGCTGAAGAATTAGCTGGAAAAGATGCTATTTTTGATGTATTAGTTAAAGAAATTAGAGAAGTAGAATATCCAGAAGTAGATGATGAGTTTATTAAAGATATTTCAGAGTTTGATACTGTAGATGAATATCGTGAAGCAAAACGCACTGAACTTCAAAAAGATCTAGATTCTAGAAAAGATGCAGAAATTAAAAATGCAGTTTTATATAAGATTACTGAGTTTGCTGATTTTGAAGTACCAAAAGATTTAGTAGAAGATTCAATTGATAAAGAAATGAATCGTTTTGCTCA
>JASBZD010000075.1 GCA_029983595.1 Peptoniphilaceae bacterium | reverse complement strand
CTTTCATTTAGCATATTTTTTATATTTTGGAAAATAGGACTAGAAAGATTTTCAATATTCTATAAACTTAGAGAATATAACTTATATCCACTGGGATTTTATAAAATGGGCTTTAGTTCATCGGATTATTTTCCGTTAATACCGTGGTTTTTCTTATTCTTAACAGGATATTTTATAGGAAATTATCACAAATATAAAAATAAATTTTTTAGAAAAATAGAAATAAATTCAGGAATAATTGGAAAAATAGGACAGAAAAGTTTATTACTATATATGGCACATCAGCCGATAATTTATGGTGTGTTATTAATATTTAAAAATCTAAAACTAATATAAAAGTGAAATTTTGATGAGATTATTAAAAAATAGTCTCATTTTTGTTTAAAGAAATATAAAATTAGGTATACCTAAAATATATATTTACAATACGGAAAATTTATATTAAAATAGACTAAAAATGAAAGGATAAGTGTGTATTATGAAAAATAAAATTTTATTGTTAGTTATGTCTTTGTTGATTTTAGTAGGGTGTTCAAATAAGGCGTCCGAACAGTCGGTACCTTTAGACTCAAAGGGTACGGCTGGTATGAATGAGGCTTACGAAAAGACTGATGGTTCAGAAAAGAAAAAAATTACAGTTACTACTACTTTTATTGAGGATATGGTAAACGAATTAATTGGTGATAATGCTGATGTTAATCTTATTATTCCAGCTGGGGAAGATCCTCATGTATATGTTGCTAAACCAGATGACTATAGTAAGTTAAATGATGCTGATCTAGTGTTATATCATGGGATTCATTTTGAAGGTAAAATGGTTGATGCTCTTGAAAAAGTAGGCTATGCTGTTACTTCTACTTTTGATCATTCTAAGATAGGTCAGATGGAAGATGAGGAAGATGATTCTAAAATGGTAGAAGATCCACATTTTTGGTTTGATTTAGAATTGTATGCAGAGGCTTTTACTAATGTTGCAGATAAACTAAAAGATCTATATAAAGATGATCCAGACTTTGTTGCTATGATTGAAAAGAATCATGATGATTATCTAAATAAGTTAAAAGAGTTAGATGGTTATATAAAAGAGGAGATCAAAAAGATACCTGAAGAGTCAAGATATCTAATCACGCCTCATGATGCGTTTAACTATTTTGCTAGAAGCTATAATATAGAGGTTATGGCTCCTCAGGGAGTGAGCACTGACTCAGAGGTATCAAATAAGGACTTAGAAGATACTGCGCAATTTATAGCAGATCATAAGATTAAGGCGATTTTTGCAGAATCTACTACAAATCCAGAGAGAATGAAAAAACTTCAGGATATAGTAAGTTCTAAAGGGTTTGAAACTAAAGTTGTAAGTGGTGATGGGGCTGAATTATTCTCGGATTCACTTTCAGAAAAGGGCGAAGATGCGGATAGTTTTCTAAAAATGTATAAACATAATATTGATTTAATTGTGGAGAATTTAAAATAATATGAAGAATGCAGTAGAAATAAGAAATCTTAATGTTTCTTATGGGAAAACGAAAGTCTTACAAGATGTGGATCTTAATATTGTTTTGAATTCAAGAACTGCTATTATTGGTGCTAATGGTGCTGGAAAATCCACTTTATTAAAATCTATTCTAGGTTTAATAAAAATAGATTGTGGAGATATTAAAATTCTTGATGAAAATATAGATAGCGCTAAGACTAAAATTGCATATGTGCCGCAGAAAGATTCTGTAAACTGGGATTTTCCGACTACTGTATACGATGTTGTAATGATGGGTCGATATCCTTATATGAAATCTTTTGGGCGTTTTTCAGATAATGATAAAAAAATTGTAGTTGATGCTCTTAATGAGATGGGGATTTTAGATCTGAAAGATAGACAGATTAAAAAGCTATCTGGAGGTCAAAAACAAAGAGTCTTTCTTGCTCGTGCTTTAGCTTTGGATGCGGAAATTTATATTTTAGATGAGCCTCTTACTGGAGTGGATATCAAAACAGAAGATATTATTGCAAGCGAATTTAAAAGGCTTCAGGATTTGGGAAAAACGATTATCGCAGTTCACCACAATATATATACTTTAGAAAAATACTTTGATAACGTAGTAGTGTTAAATAAAGATGTAAAATATTCAGGATCATTATTTATTGATGGTCTAGACGATTTTATTAATAAAGGGTTTAGGGGATAATTATGGAGATTTTAAAGATGTATTCGTTCCATATTGTCCTTATAGGCACTGTATTTCTTGCGATAGGTTCAGCTCTAGTGGGGACCTTAAATGTGCAAAAGTCACAGTCGTTAATAGGTGATGCTCTAGGGCATTCTACATTTCCTGGTATAATAATAGCTTTTATGTTAACTAGGTCTAGAAGTCCCGTAGTTCTTCTTATTGGGGCGATGGCAACTGCGAGCGTTTCTTATTTTCTAATTGAGTATTCAAATAAAAATTCAAAAATAGGACCGGATGCAAATATGGCTATTTTTCTATCTGGACTTTTTGGGCTTGGCTTAGTTTTAAAATCATTTATTCAAGGCAATCCAAGTTTTGCAGGTTCAAAAAAGGCTGGACTTGATAATTATATTTTTGGTCAGGCTGCGTATCTATTAAAATCAGATATTTATCTTATTTTAATTGGGTGTCTAATTTGTGCGGTGATTATTTGTATAAATTATAGAAAATTAAAATGTTATCTTTTTGATAGCGAGTTTGCTTATATGATTGGTATAAATACTAGAAAACTTGATGCATTGATTTTATTTATGACGATTCTTATTATAGGCGTAGGAATTAAGGCGGTAGGTGTAATTTTAATTAGTTCGTTATTAATTATTCCAACAGTTACAGCTTCAAAGTTATCAGATAATTTTTTAGGTGTTTTAGTAATTTCATCTATACTATCTACCATAGCGTCTGTTGCGGGGAGTACTGTGTCGACAATTTATAGTGGGTTTTCTACTGGCCCTACTATTATATTATTTCAAGGTCTTATTGCTGTAGTGGTTATCCTTGGTGTAAAAATAATGAAAGTGAGGGATTAAAAATGACTAGTGCTTTAATAGTTTTAATTCTTACTTCTATATCTTGCTCTTTGCTTGGTGTGTTTTTAATATTAAGAAAGTTATCTATGCTTACAGATGCTATTAGCCACACTGTACTGCTTGGGATAGTGATTGCGTTTTTTATTGTAAAGAATCTTGATTCACCAGTTTTAATAATTGGAGCAAGCCTTATGGGGGTTATTACTGTATTTTTAATTGAAAGTATAGGAAAAAAAGGCATCTCAAAATATGATGATGCAATTGGTATGATTTTTCCAATTTTATTTTCAATAGCAGTAATTTTGATATCTAAGTTTTTTAGAAATGTCCATCTTGATACCGAAATTGTTCTTTTAGGTGAGGTTTTATTTTCTTCTCTTGTTAAGACTAATGTTTTTGGATATGAGATTTCTAGATCGATTTTAAATGGTGTTATTTTACTATTTTCAATAATTGTCTTTATTGTGATAAATTATCAAAAGCTTAAAATTTCTACGTTTGATAGCGAGTTTGCGTATCTAATTGGAATTCCTACAGGGGTTATATTTTATTCGTTAATGGCTCTTACGTCGGTTTCAGCTGTAGTTTCATTTAATAGTGTTGGTGCGATTTTAGTGATTTCATTTTTTATAGCTCCAAGTGCTACTGCGTTATTATTTAGCAAATCTCTAATTAGCACATTTATATACTCGGTAGCATTCTCGGTAATGAACTCTATTATTGGATTTTTACTTGCTATTAAATTTAATGTGTCTATTGCAGGTCTTGTGGCTACAGTAAATATGATATCTTATCTGGTAATACTTTTAATTACTAAGTATAATGAAGACAAAGTATTAATAAGAGGGACGGGGAAAAATTATGGAAAAGAGCTTAAATCCTCAGAAAGAAGAGTATTTAATCGCGATTTTTAAACTTATGCGTGAAGATGAAAAAGTTACTAATAAATCTATAAGTAATTATTTAAATTTAGCGCCTTCATCTGTAACTGAGATGCTAAAAAAACTAAAGTCTGAGAAGTTGGTTTCTGATGGAAAAGATAATAGGCTTACAAAAGAAGGACTATCGGTTACAAAACAGATTCTTTCAAAACATAGGCTTTGGGAATATTTTCTAGAAAAAGAGCTAAAGATCTCATGGAAGGAAGTTCATCCTATTGCCAGTGATTTACAATCTGTTACAAGTGATATTCTGTTTGACAAGCTAAATTCATATCTGGGTTATCCTGATTATTGCCCTCATGGTTCGATTATTTATACAAATAATGAAGAGAGTACTCAAAATCTTTTGAAACTTTGTGATGCAATAAAAGGAAAATCATATATACTTCGCCGAATTAGAGATGATAAAGATCTGTTAAATTACTGCGAGTCTATCAATATAAAAATTGGAGATAAGCTTGATTTTATTGATTTTGATAGTTTTGATAAGACGGCTATAGTTAAAATAAATGGAATTGAAAGACGTATTTCTCCTAAAGCAACAACAGATATTTATTTAAAAGAAATTTAAAAGAACTCCCAAAGTTGGTGTTTTACCGACTTTAGGAGTCTTTTTTATATATCTTTTTCCATCCAGATATGTGGGATTGTGTTATAAATATCTACTTCGCCATATGATTTATAGCCCAGTTTTTCATAAAAGCCTTCTACTTTTGTGCGGCCGTGGAGTATTATATGATTAAATCCTTCAGATTTTATTTTTTCTTCTATAAAATCCATTAGGTATTTTCCTGCTCCAATGCCTTGATATTTTTCATCTACTATTACTGCTTTTACTTGAGCTGTGTTTACGTCTTTTGGAAGATAGAATATGCATGACATTAGTTTTCCGTCTAAATATCCTCCATACATCACGCTTTTCTCATCGATTGAATTATCTTCATTTCTTATATCCATTCCCTGAGGTTTTCTAAAATACTCATTTCTTAGATCCATTATTTCTTCATATTCTTGCGAGCCATACTCTACTTTTCTCATTTCGGGCATTTCTTTTTTCATGATTTCTCCTCCTAAATTTATTTAATGGTTTTTATCTGATTTAACTAATATCGTGTTAAATTCTGTATAATTTACAAGTCCTGGCTTATTAGATGGATGTCTTTTTACATTTTTTTTATTTGTATAATCAACATCAACGCTTCCAGTATTTCTTGCTTTTGAGTTATATGCTGCTATTTCTGCTGCATATTCTATTACTTCTTCTGGTACGTTTTCGCCATTATTATTTATTATGACATGACTTCCTGGCATATCTTTTATATGAAGCCATATATCTTCTCGATTTGCCATTTTATGAGTTAATAAATCATTTTGGCGATTATTTTTTCCAAAATATATAGTGAAATTTTTATATTCTCTTTTTTCTACTTCAGATTTGTTTTTCTTTTTAGATTTAACTTTATTATTTCGTTTTAAAAATCCTTCTTCTATTAGCTCTGATTTTATATATTCAATATCTGAGATCTCATCTGCTAGTTCAATTTGTGATTCTATCGATTCAAGATAAGCTATATTAGTTTTTGTTTCATCAATTTGGGATTTTAATATCTCTTGTGCATTTTTTAATTTTGTATATTTTTTATAGAATTTCTGTGCATTTTGTTGTGGGTTTAGTTTTTCATCTAAAGGTATAGTTATCTCTTCTAAATCTTCGGTATAAAAATTTTCAAGAGTTATCTCTTTATACCCTGGTCCTACCTTAAATAAGTTTGCTGATAAAATATCGCCATATATTCTATATTTTTCTCTATCTTCAGCCTCATATAAGTCTTTTTCTAAATTTATAAGTTTTGAACGGTCTTTAGATAGACGATTAGAGATATTTTTCTTTAGTGCTTGGGATTTTTGGCCGAGTCTGTCATCTTTATCGCGTTTAAAATATACAGATTCGAGCATTTTAGATGGAGATTCAAACTCGTCATATTCTAGTCCTCTAAGACTTTCTAAATCTACTACATGAAACTCTGCAATTTTTTCCACATCATAGTATATTTTATTTTTAAATTTGCCGTTTTTTATTTCATCTATTAATTCTAATAAGGACTTATAAAGATTTTTAAACTCATTCTCTTCTAGTGATGCTAAAGTCCTATCACTATCTATTCTCGCTCTAGATGCTACTTCTAGCCCAATTATTTTTGAAAATCCAGTATATGAATTTACTACCGCGCTAGAGATAGCTTTATTAGTTTCAGCTTCTTTAAGCTTATCTAATATTTCTTCTTCAGTCGATTTTAATGGATCAATTTTTCTTTCATCGCCTAGGTATTCATATTCTAGATGTGGAAGGACTTCACGTCTTCTACTCATATGCTCTGTAACATGAGTTATTGAGTCTATTATTATATTATT
>JASBZD010000074.1 GCA_029983595.1 Peptoniphilaceae bacterium | reverse complement strand
ACATATTTAAAATTCATAATTTCCTCCATTTTCTCTATTTTATTATAAATCTTTATAAGTAATTATAGTAACCTAAGTTATAAAATTTTCTTTCTATACTATTTATACACATAAAAAGTCATAGAGTTTATTTTAGAAAATATGAGTAAATATATAATTTATAATTTTTTATGGGTATAAGTCATTATGTAAAGTTTAATTAAAAAATATTAGGAGGTATTATGCAAAAATATCAATTATATATTAATGGACAATGGGTAGACTCTACAGAAGATAGATGGATAGAAGTAGAAGATCCAGCTACAAAAGAAGTTTATGCCAAAGTCCCACGTTCGACAGAAGCTGATACAAGACTTGCTATTGATGCTGCTAAAAAGGCTTTTCCTAATTGGAAAGACACTCCTATTGACGATAGAATTTTATATATGGAGAAATTATATGCTTATATTAAAGAGCATGAAGAAGATATAGCTAAGGAACTATCCCATGAGCTAGGATGTACTTATGATGTAGCATTAGAAGGTCAAGTGAGAATGACTTATTCTGAGATTGAAGCTACTATAAAGGCAGCTAGAGAGCATGAGATGGTAGAGGAAATGGAAAATACAAAAATCATTTCTGAGCCTTATGGGGTAGTTGCCGCAATTACTCCTTGGAACTATCCACTATCTCAAATAACCAGAAAAATTTTCCCAGCACTTCTAGCTGGTAATACAGTAGTTTTAAAACCATCACAAAACACACCAATTACTGCATATTTTGTAGCTGATGGATGTGATTTTATAAAATTACCTGAAGGAGTATTAAATCTAGTTACTGGACGCGGTTCAGAAGTTGGTTCAGTATTAGCAAAATCTAAAGATGTCGATATGATATCATTTACTGGTTCTACTGAAGGTGGGTCAACTTTAGGTGCACAGGCACAAGAAACTATAAAAAAGGTACAGCTTGAACTTGGTGGAAAATCTCCAGCACTAGTATTAGAAGATGCTGATGTAGAGCTTGTAGCTAAAAAAGTTCTAGATACTGTATATTCTAACGTAGGACAGACTTGTAGCTGTCTTTCTCGAGTAGTAGCACCGCGTTCTATAAAACAAGAACTGGAAGAAGCCCTAATAGAAGAAACTAAAAAATACACTTTTGGTAACCCTTATGATGAAGGCACAAAAGTAGGACCACTAAGTTCTAAAAAACAATTTGAAAAAGTTACATCTTATGTAGCAATCGGAAAATCAGAAGCTACACTTTTATATGAAGGAGAAGTAAAAGATAATAAAGGATATAACTTCCCACCAGTTATTTTTACAGATGTAGATCAAAATGCAACTATTGCACAAGAAGAGATATTTGGGCCAGTTTTATCTATAATATATTATGACGATTTAGAAGAAGGTATAGATATTTCTAATAACACAATTTATGGTCTTTCAAGCGCAGTATTTGGAAAAGACATAGATAAATGTCTAGAAATAGCTCCAAAAATTTTAGCAGGAGATGTGCATATTAATGGAGCATCAGGAAACTCTAACGCACCATTTGGCGGATATAAAATGTCTGGATATGGAAGAGAAAAAGGAAAATACGGCTTATGGGAATTTTTACAATCTAAAGCAATATATGTAGAATCTAAATAGAATAATATTTAAAAGCCTCAGATTAAATTTCTGAGGCTTATTTAAGTTAAAAACTATTAACCATAATATATATCTATATAATTTATGAATAACTATTTATTATAACGGAATATAAGAAACTGAGGCCGCTAATGTATTCATTATAAATATCATACATGTAACCATCGGTCCGAACCAAACTTGTTTTGTTATTCTAAATAATATCCTGTTCATTATAGCTAATAAGAACATCATCGGAGCTACACTAAATATAATATTTACATATAGCCACACTTCAAGATTACCTTCTCCCATCCATGTGTAAAACACTTGTCCTCTCTGAATAAATAGCGCATAGTTTACTACTAATATAAATAATAGTCCTAAGCTATTAGCTAATCCCGAGAATAATAATACTCTCCATTCTGGCCATCCTCTTTGAGCAATACTTGCATTTACTTTAAGTGAGTTACTAAAATAAAATATAAAGAAAAATGGAATGTACATTATCCATGTAGCTAAAAATCTTTTATTAAGTGGTGCAGCTGAAATTAACATAAATCTAAAATCTTGTTTAAAGACTAAGTTCATTAATGAAACTACTCCAAAATATAAGAAAAATATTACAAAAGATAAAATTAGTGATTTTATCCATGTGTTAAATGGAACTCTAACTGATAATCTGTGTACCTCTAAGTTTCTCTCTTTAGATCTGCCTACAAAAAGCGAAATATAATATAATAATAATCCTATAGTACCATTTACTACTGCCCATAATAGTACTGCATTTATCATTCTTGCTGGGAAGAAATAGGTATATGTGTTACTTGCAGCATCTGGGAAAAGTCTAGTTGAATAATATGCAAGAGGAATATAGTCTAAACATGCTATCGTAGCTGTAATAATCGATATTGTATAAAATGAGAATCTACTTCCAAATCCTTCCTTTTGGGAGTCAATACTATTTTTATATGTTACTAAAGTCAGATCTTTTTCATTTGGATTTATTACATCTTTAAAAAATGGTGTGTTAACTAACAGTCCTGTAAGGCCAATAATTAATACAAATCCTGATAATAGTGACAATCCTGTAAATATTTCTTTTGTAAACCACTTTGTATCATTTCCAGGTATTTTGTTATTTAAATCTAGTGCCTCATTAAAAAAATCTAAAGTATGTTCTAAACTATTTTTATCATACATTTCAAAAGTATGAAGGATTTTACTTCTATGAACTATTCTATATGTTCCATCCTCCATAGAGCCATATCCATAATCTCTTATAATATCATCTAAGTTATTTGGAGATCCGTTGACCTCATTTACAAACATACTCGAGACAGTCTGAAAATTTGTATTATCTTCTTTATATCTATAATATCCTTCATCATATAGAGCATAAGATAATGCTGCATTACTATTAAGATTTTTAAACCTATTGGCTGCAGATAATTTAATATAACCAGAAATAAATACAGATTTTATCACACTATCTTCGTAGCTATCACCTGCAAATGATTCAGCCAAATCAGTTACATTTCCCCCACCTGCAGAATGGCCTACAGCTCCAAATCTATTTCTGTCTATAAAATCAAAATCATCTTCGTTGTTAAATATATATTGAACGAGATATTTTAAACCATTTGCATTTACAGTTGCAGATACCTGTTCTTTTTTCCCGTCACTTAATATATTAAAGTTTCCATTTTCATCTTTTTTATAACCTGCAAAAGTAGTTGCACCTTGAGAACCTGGATCCATAATAAATACTACAGCTCCTCTTCTAGTTAATTCTATAGCATATTGTTCCATTGTTTGTTTAGTTCTTGTAAATCCTGGTAATACAAAAACGACAGGAAGTTTATTATCAACACTTGCCTCTTTTGGAACATAATATCTAACAGAGTAACTTAATTCAGGATTTTCAATTATATAAGATTTTCCATTTAGCTCTTTAGAATTATATGTTTCTGTCATTTCTTTAGTAAGTCTAAAGTCCTTTACTTTTACATTATGATTTGAAGTGGTTATAAGGCTTGCTAAGAAACTTGAAAGAATGATAACCACCAAAGACAAAATAGTTATAGACTTAAATCCTTTATTTGATAGTCTAAGTGGATTTACTATTTCTCTAGGTTTATATTCTAAATAAATATCAGGTATTATTTTTTCTCCTTCTATTTTAGATCTTAAAATATAATAAAGATTTGCTATTAATGCTGGAAATGCAGAAATTCCAACAATTAATGTAATTAAGAAAAATGGTTTATTATCTATAGCGGATTTATGATATTCAGAAAGATCCCATAAATAAAGGCCTGATAATAAATTTAATAAACCGACTATGGCAAATGAAATTATTTTTACAAAACTGCTACCAATTGAAATATTAATTGCAGCAATTAAAAAATATATAAATACAAATATACAATGAATAACCGATGAAAATTTTAAAATATTCCTTCTCATACTAACTCCTTTTAATTTAATAGATTTGTAGCATCAGTGCTGTTTAGGAAAATAAACGCATCTTTAGATAAATCTGTATCACTTAGTCTAACATTAGTGCGAGATTTACCGCCCATTGGAATATCAGATGCCATTTCTATAGTTTCAACATTTCCTTTGCTAGTGATATTTCCTCCAACACCAATTAAAATATCTACATCGCCATCAGAGTTTACATTGCTTCCCATAGTAGCTACATCACCATCATAGGATCTAAATTCTATAGTTAAAGAGTCTGTTTCATAACCTTTTGATTTTAAATATTCTATTAAAGGTTTTTCTAATTTTTTTACTATTTCATCACTTAATCCAGAAGTCTCAGTCTTTGCATACCATCCTACTACAAGATCCGCCATATCTTCTTCAGATCTTTCTACATATACTGAATAAAGATTTATTGAGTCTTTATCTAAATATGGATAGAGCATTTGATAAGTCACAACCCCTCCATTAGATATAAGCGGTTCCTCTTGATTTTCTTCTAAGCTCCAGCCTAGAAATTTATAACCATCTTTTAAATTATTTTCATCTAGTTCGGGAACAATTGCATCATTAAATTTATCTAGATTTACTTTTCCAATTAATTCTCCATCATCAATTAACGCAACTGAAACGGGATTAGATGGAATTTCACAAGATACAAAGATAATCATTAAAAATAAGATAGTAACTTTTAAAAAGTGCGTTTTTTTCATAATTTACCTCAAATGTTAGTTTTTAACTTTTCGTTTCTATAATTTTTAGATAATGTATTAATTAATTCTCATTATAATAAAACGTTTTCAATGCGTCAAATAAAAAATATTAAAAAAGACGCATATAAAGCGTCTTCATAAATCAATCCTATAAATTTTTTCATATTCTCCAGTTATCGTTCTAAGTTCATGTCCTTCTGGTATCTCTTTTAGTTCTAAAAATTTGCCACCAGATTTTTCTAAAGTCTTATAGCTTGCTATATTATCAGGTTTACATGCAATAATTAAATATTCCATGTTATGCTTTTTGGCTAAAACTTTTAATAATTCTACTGCTCTAGCTGCATAACCATTCCCACGATAATCCTTTTCTATTCCATATCCTATATTTCCACCGATATATGTTTCTTCATTATGACCAACTCTTAAATCGCAATAACCTATTTTTGTACCATCAGTTAAATATATATCAAAATAATAAGCCGGGACCCAGCCACGTTCTTTATTTTCGTTAGCAGTTCTCACTTTATATAATACAATTTTTTCATTTCTTAGATCAGATGTATCTAAAAATTCCATTTAAACCTCATAAAATCTACCCAATAGACTGATTTATTTCAAAAAATCCATCCCATGGATCTTTTGAATTATCTTTTAAAGCAATCTCCATAGTTATATCATTAGGCGCTATTTTTTTTACATTTTCATAAGAAATCGGATAAGATATTGGCGCATTCTCATATGATCTAATAGAATATGGAACTACAAAAGTCGATGATTTTCTATTGCGAAGATAATCTATAAAAATTTTATCCTTTCGTTTATCTTTGCTCATATTTGTTGTATATTTTTTAGGCCATTTTTGTTCCATTACTCTAGCTACATTTTTAGAAAAATCTATCACAAAATCATAATCGCCCTTAGGTTTTAATGGCACAACTATATGATATCCCTTATTACCACTAGTTTTTATAAATGATTCTAAATTTAGATCATCTAATATAGATTTTAAGTCAAATACTCCCTCACGTACGTTTTCTAAATCTAGTCCTTCATCTGGGTCTAAATCAAATACCATCATATCAGGCTTTAATAGTTTATCTACACGACTTCCCCGGATATGAAACTCAGTAGTTCCAAGCTGAACAGCTTCTAATATGCCATTTTTTTCATTAACATAAAAATATGTTCCTATTTCGCCATCTTTTTCTTTAATATCTTTTTCTATAAAATATTTATTATTTTCATCTGGATGTTTTT
Organism: Peptoniphilaceae bacterium; assembly: GCA_029983595.1. Classification (GTDB taxonomy): domain Bacteria; phylum Bacillota; class Clostridia; order Tissierellales; family Peptoniphilaceae; genus Neofamilia. The sequence goes on along the minus strand of JASBZD010000074.1, from coordinate 396 downwards.
GATAAAAGCAGTCTTTATCTATTCCAGATGGACAGCGGATTAAAGTTAAGAGTCTATTATCTATATATGGTGACATTTTTTTATAAATTGTATCATAATAATTATAAATATCTGATTTAGTAATATCTCCAATTAGTTTTTTGTCAGGATTAGTAAGAATTATTTCACTATTAGAACTCTTATTTTTATTATTTTCCATTGATGAATTCTTAGATTTATATTTTTCTTTAGGTTTATTATCTTCTGTTTCTGATTTTATCTCTTCTGTGTTTTTATCATCTCTTAGCCCTTTAAAAGATGCTTGACGTAAAAGTCCATCTTTTGTTATTTCAGTATATCTTACTTCTGCTACTAATTTGGGCGTTATCCATGTGAGTGTCTCACCACTTCTCTCAT
>JASBZD010000073.1 GCA_029983595.1 Peptoniphilaceae bacterium | reverse complement strand
CAGATTTATAATCTTAATATAAAAAAATATAACCAAATTCTTAATAAAAAAAATGAGCTTTTAAAAACGCGAAATAAAAATTTAGATGCTAGATTTTTATTTGAGGGATATAATATCCAGCTTGCTAGCCTTTCAGGTTTTATTATTCTTAAAAGAATTGAGTTTTTAAAAATGCTTGAAAAAGAGTTAAGAGTTATCCATAGAGATATTTCTGATGAGGGTGAAATTTTAAAAATCGAATATTCATCACCTTTTAAAGATTTAGATGATAGTAAAAAAATTGAAAAAGAGGTCCTTGAGGCTCTACATAATTCGCTAGAAAAAGATCTCTATGTAAAATACTCGACTTTTGGGCTTCATCGCGATGATTTTGTAATTTATGCTAATGATAAGCCTTTAAAAAATTTTGGTTCTCAGGGCCAGAAGAGAAGTGCAGTTTTAAGTTTAAAAATATGTGAGCTAAAACTTATTGATAGATATAGAAATACATCGCCTATTATTTTATTAGATGATGTATTTTCAGAGCTTGACCCGATTAGGCGTGAAAAGCTAGTTTTAAATCTAGATGGTTATCAGACTTTTATTACTATGAGTGATAAGAGATATCTAGATAATTTTCAAAAAATAAAAGAAAAAAATATATATAAAGTAGATAATGCTAAAGTAGAATTTATTGGAGGTAATTAATGCCAAATAACAATAGAAGTTATGGTGCAGATAATATACAGGTTTTAGAGGGACTAGAGCCAGTACGTGTGCGTCCGCATATGTATATTGGTTCGACTGAAGAGAAGGGACTTCACCATTTAGTTTATGAAGTAGTAGATAATAGTATAGATGAGGTTTTAGCTGGTGCTGCGACTACTGTAGAAGTTACTATTAAAGAAGATGGATCGATTTCTGTAGTAGATGATGGTTCAGGTATACCTGTTGAGACTAATAAGAAAACTGGACTTTCAACTGTTGAGACTGTTTTAACAGTGCTTCATGCAGGGGGGAAATTTAATAATGATGCTTATAAAGTATCTGGTGGGCTTCACGGTGTAGGGGTTTCTGTAGTAAATGCCCTTTCAGAATGGCTTATCGCGCGTGTTAGTCGTAATGGAAATATTTATGAACAACATTTTTCTAGAGGGATAAGACAGTCTGAGCTAGAGATAGTGGGAAAATCTGATCATACTGGTACAGAAATTACTTTTAAACCTGATCCAGAGATTTTTAAACAGACTACTACTTTTTCATATGAGATATTAAAAACTCGTTTTAAAGAAACTGCTTATCTTACAAAAGAAGTAAAGATTATTCTAAAAGACGAGAGAACTAAAAAAGAGGAGATATTCCATTTTGAGGGTGGGATAAAATCTTTTGCAGAAGATCTTACTAAAAATAAAGAAAATCTATATAAAGAGCCGATTTATATAGAGACAGATAGAGAAAAACATAATATCCAAATAGCTATTATGTATTCAAATACTTATAGCGAAAATGTTTTAAGTTTTGCTAATAATATTAATACGATAGAAGGCGGTACTCACGTTTCAGGATTTAGAGGTGGACTTACTCGTACTTTAAATGACTATGCACGTGAATATAACTTCTTAAAAGATAAAGATGATAATTTTATCGGTGAAGATACGAGAATGGGACTTACTGCTATTATTTCTGTAAAACTTCCTGATCCACAATATGAGGGACAAACTAAGGGGAAACTTGTAAATAGCGAGACTAGAGGGGCTGTAGAAAATACAATAAATGAGATGTTTAAAGAATATCTTGTAGAAAACCCAAATATTGCTAAAGAAATAATGAAAAAAGTACTAAAGTCTAAAGAGGATAGAGAAGCAGTAAGAAAGCTTAAAGAAACTCAGAGAAAGACTTCAGTATTAGAAAGAACTACTTTACCTGGTAAACTTACAGATTGTAAATCTAAAAATACAGATGAGTCTGAAATATTCTTAGTCGAAGGGGACTCTGCCGGCGGTACTGCAAAGTTAGGCCGTGATCCAATGTATCAGGCGATATTACCTCTTAAAGGTAAGATTATGAATGTAGAGAAGGCTTCACTATTAAAAGTTCTAGAATATGAGGAAATTCTAAGTATGATTTCTGCATTTGGGACTGGAATTGGCGATGATTTTGACGTATCTAAACTTAGATATGGAAAAATAATAATTATGACCGATGCCGACGTCGATGGAGCACATATTATGACTCTTCTACTTACATTCTTCTATAGATATATGCCAGATCTTATTAAGGAGGGACATGTATATGTAGCTAAACCGCCACTTTATGGTCTAGTAAGAGGTAGTAAAGTATTAAGATATGCCTATACAGATGAAGAATTAGAAGAGGCTTTAAAAGATTTAGATTCATCTAATATAAAAATCTCTAGATATAAAGGGTTAGGGGAGATGAATGCTGACCAACTTTGGGAGACTACTATGGATCCTGATAATAGAATCCTAAATAGAGTAGTATATTCTGAAGAAGAAAAAGATTATGTAGATGAAACTTTTACAATTTTAATGGGCGATAAAGTAGAACCTAGACGAGAGTTTATAGAAGAAAACGCAAAATATGCTGAGGATCTCGATCTTTAAGGAGAAATAGATGACAGAAGAAAATAATAATCATGGTACGATAATAAATGTAGATATTGATAAGGAGATGAAATCCAGCTACTTACAATATGCTATGAGCGTTATAGTATCTCGTGCGCTACCAGATGTGCGAGATGGGCTAAAACCAGTTCATAGACGTATAATCTATGGTATGCAGGAATTAAATCTATATCCTGATAGACCATATCGTAAGTCAGCTAGACTTGTCGGAGACGTAATGGGTAAGTTTCACCCTCATGGTGATTCGGCAATTTATGACGCAGTAGTAAGGCTAGCACAGGATTTTTCAACTCGTTATCCATTAGCAGATGGACAGGGTAACTTTGGTTCAATAGATGGTGATGGCGCTGCAGCTATGCGTTATACCGAGATAAGAATGGCAAAACTAGCTCAAGAATTACTAAGAGATATTGATAAAAATACTGTAGATTTTGGGCCAAACTTTGATGATTCAGAAAAAGAGCCATTAGTATTACCATCTAGATTTCCAAATCTATTAGTAAATGGTTCATCAGGTATAGCAGTAGGTATGGCAACTAATATGCCACCACATAACCTAAATGAGGTAATAGATGGTACTGTAGCATATATTGATAACCCTGATATAGAGCTTGATGAGCTGATGGGATATGTAAAAGGACCTGATTTTCCAACTGGCGGAATGATTATGGGCACTAAGGAAATTAAAAAAGCCTATAAAACTGGTCGTGGAAAACTTAAAATTAGGGCCACTGTAGAAAAAGATACTAGAGGCAAAAAAGAAGTCCTTATAGTAAAAGACCTTCCATATCAAGTAAATAAATCTCGTCTAATAATGAAAATAGCACAGCTAGTTCAGGAAAAGAGAATAGATGGAATCTCTGATATTACAGATGAATCTGATAGAACTGGTATAAGAGTAGTAATAGAGTTAAAACGTGATGCAATAGCTGAAGTAGTTTTAAATAATTTATATAAACAAACTCAGCTTGAGCAGACTTTTGGGATAATTAACATAGCTTTAGTAGATGGCGAACCTAAAGAGATGGGCCTAAAAGAGCTAATTTATCACTACGTAAATCACCAAATCGATGTAGTTACTAGACGTACACAATTTGAGCTAGATAAGGCTAAAAATAGAGCGCATATCTTAGAAGGATTAAAAATTGCTATTGATAATATAGATGAGATAATTAAAATTATCAGATCTAATTATAGTGATAGTGAGATAAAAGCTGAGTTTAAAAAGAGATTTAACCTAACTGAAGTTCAGTCTCAGGCGATTTTAGATATGCAGCTAAAGAGATTATCAGGTCTTAATCGTGAAAAGCTAGAAGAAGAATATCAAGAATTACTTGAAAAAATCAAATATCTAACTGAAATATTAGAAAATGAAGACGTGCGTAATAACCTTATTAAAGAAGAGCTTTTAGAAATCAAGCGTAAATATGGGGATGAAAGACGCACTAGAATAATGGATGAAGTCTCAAATATCGACACAGCAGATCTTATTTCACGTGAGACATGTGTAATAACTATGACTGATGATGGATATATTAAGAGAATGAGTGAAAATACTTATAAGACTCAAAATCGCGGAGGAGTAGGAATTAGAGCAATGACTACTAAAGAAGACGATTTTGTGGATAATATCGTAGTTATTAACACTCATGATAATATATTATTCTTTACTAACCAGGGTAATGTATATAGCCTTTTAGGTTATGAAATCCCAGAAGCATCTCGTACAGCGCGTGGAACTACTATAAATAACCTAATTGAGCTAAATCAAGGCGAAGAAGTCACAGCAGTACTAGGTGTAGAAGAATTTGATGAAAATAAATATTTCACAATGGTTACTAAAAATGGTACTATAAAGAGAACTAGCGCAGATTTATATAAAAATATTAGACGCTCTGGACTTCGTGCGATTACATTAGTTGAAGACGATATATTAATAAATGTTTTAATAACTAATGGCAATGAAGAGCTAATTATTACATCTAAAGAGGGAAATGCTATTAGAATTTCTGAAACTGATGTAAGCCCTACTGGACGTACTAGCCAAGGGGTTATAGGAATTAGACTTAATAAAGGCGATGAAGTAGTAAACTTTAGTATAATAGAAGATGATGAGTTTCTTTTAACAGTTTCTGAAAAAGGATATGGTAAGAAAACTCCACTTAAAGAGTTTAATATCCAAAATAGAGCTGGAAAAGGAGTAATCTCATATAAATCTTCTAACAAAACTGGAAAAGTAGTTTCATCTTTTGTTGTAGCGCCAGAAGATGAGATAATGATAATTTCAGAAGATGGTACAGTAATTAGGCTTAAAGTAGAGGATATTTCAACTACTGGAAGAAGCACAATGGGTGTAAAATTAATAAATGTTAAAGATTCACAAGTGGTTGCAGTAGCTAAATTTATAGGAGAATAAAATGTCATTTAAATTAGAAATTAAACAAAGACAGGATAAAGAACCAATTATTTACCTTTTTGGGGAGCTAGATATTTACGAGTCTACTAACTTTAAAATTAAAGTACTAGACGAGGTAGAAAAATATACTGGAGATTTATATTTAGATTTTACAAACCTAGACTATATCGATTCTACAGGTTTAGGTGAGCTAATTGCGATATTAAAAGATCTAAAAGAAGATGGACGTGAAGTTTATCTAATAGGCGTAAATGAAAGAATTAGAAAACTATTTAAAATTACTCAACTAGAAGAGATGTTTAAATTTATTGGAGCAGAAGATGTCAGAGAAAATTAAATTTATTATTCCAAAAAAACACGAAAATTTAACTATAATTAGACTGACTACTTCAGCAGTAGCTAATAAAATAAGTTTCTCAATAGAAAAAATAGAAGATCTAAAAGTATGCGTATCAGAAGTATGTAATATGCTTTTTCAAAATGGAGATGGCGAAGATTTTGAAATAGATTATGAAATATCAGAAAAATCTTTAAAAATCTCATTTAAAGATGGCACAATTACAGAATATATTGATAAATATGAGATAAATCTAATGATACTAGAAGCATTACTTGATAGCCTAGATTTTCGTGGAGATAATATAACTTTAGAACTTAATGTTTAAGAGGAAAAATTATGGCAAATGCACAGAACTCTCAAATTGATAAGGATGAACAGGCTAGGCTTTTTAAGGAGTATAAAGAGACAGGAAATAAAGAAATCAGAGATAAGCTAATCGAGGATAATCTATATATTGCTGAAATTCTTGCAAAAAAATACTCTAATAAAGGCATAGACTACGATGATATTTTTCAGGTAGCCTCAATAGGTCTAATTTATGCTGTCGATAGATTTGATATAGACCGTGGCTATCAGTTTTCTTCATTCGCGACTCCTACTATAATAGGTGAGATAAAACGCCATTTTAGAGATAAAGGCTGGACAATACGCGTACCTAGAAGGATCCAAGAGCTTTCTAAAAAGATAAATAATGCTAAAGTAGAACTAGCTCAGGATCTTCAGAGATCTCCTACTATTCACGATATAGCACAATATCTAAATGTAACTGATGAAGAAGTGCTAGAGGCAATGGAAGCATCTAAAGTCTACGCTCCTCAGTCTTTAGATCTTACTTATGATGGAAAAGAGGACTCTGATGTCACATTATCAGATCTTATAGGTAAAGAAGAAGAATACTACGAAAAAATAGAAAATAACGACTTCTTAGAACAGGCCATGTCGATACTTAAAGAAAATGAGAAAAAAATCCTAATCGACAGATATTTTAATAAAAAGACTCAATCAGCAATAGCAGAAGAGCTTAACATCAGTCAGATGACAGTATCAAGGCTAGAAAAAAAGATATTATTAAAATTAAAAAATGAGATAGAAAAGATCCAGGGCTAGAACTCTGGATTTTTTAGTGTCATAAATA
>JASBZD010000072.1 GCA_029983595.1 Peptoniphilaceae bacterium | reverse complement strand
GCATATTTCCAATATAATCCCAACACAAATGCTGGAGCAAGTTGCGCAAGGCCCGTATAAGCGACATCTTGTACTACTTGAACTAAGGCTTTAGGCGGATTTAGTGCTATAAAAGCTGCTACGATAGCTATGATTACTATTATAAATCTAGAAACTTTCATATTTTTTTCATCTGAAATTTCGTCTTTTCTATTAAAGAATATTAAATCTTGTGAAACGATTTGAGATAAAGAAAGTAGCATCGCATTTATTGTACTCATCCCCGCTGATATAGCCGCCGCCATAATTAAAGCTGCTATAAGCCAGTTACTATATTGTGTCATCATAATTGGTAAAACTGTATCTGCTCTATCTACATTTGTTAAAAGGGAATGTCCAGCTAGACCTATAAATAATGCAGAAAAACCAAAAATTAAAATTTGTGAAACTGGTACACTTATTGCTGATTTAGCAAGTGCACTTTTATCTTTGGCCATTAGAGATTTAGACCAAATATAAGGACATAGCCAAATCCCAAATGGTAGCACTATAAATTGCATAATCCAGTATGGATCAGTATATGTTCCCTTAGCTCCTGGTCTAGATAATAGTTCTGGCGCTATATCTTTAGTAGCTAAAAATAACTCAGCTACTCCACCAAAAGGTTTTATAGCAATAATTGCCGCTATTACAATACCAGTCATAAGTATAATAGCTTGGAAAGCATCTAATAAAACTACTCCGCCTGCACCACCTATAATTACATATAATAATGAAAAAAGAACCGATATAATTAGTGCTACTTTATAATCTAAAAGATCTCCAGTTATTATAGAAAGTGCTGTAGCATTTCCTACATATTGCATTGATAAAAAGATAAGAGTCATTAAAACTGAAATTATTGAAGCTAAGATTTTTAAATATCCCGATTCATATCTATCCTGAAAATAATCTCCAATAGACATATAGCCATATTTATTAGCCTGCATTCTTACTTTATTACCTAAAAAGATTACCATAAATGCTACCCATACCTGGCTTAGAACCATTACTATATAGGAAACTCCATGTTGGTAATACATTCCAGGAGCGCCTAAAAACGCAAAAGTACTCTGCATTCCCGCTATCATCGTAAGCGCCATTAAAATCCCGCCTACTCCTCTATTAGCTAGGAAAAATGCCTGAGTTGTATTATTAGATTGTTTTTTTCTTGAATTGCTTACAGTTACACCTAGCATCAAAATTAGATAGGCTACAATAATTAATAAACTAATAACATTTTTATTCATCTATTTTATTCCTCATCTTCCCCATTATTTACAAAATCTTTTGCTACTATTAGTACAAAAATTAGATTTACAAACATAAGTATCCACCAATAAAATAATGGGAAAGGAAGCCACCCAAATACATAAGGCTCTGGAGATTTTGTAAAACCTAATGGGAGCATGGCAAGTAATAATAAAATTACAAATACCACTTTAATTAAAGTATTTTTCTTCATCTTAACCTCACTTCTTTAATTCTTATCATTTAAAATCGTATATCTAAAACTTTTTTTAAGTAATAAATATACGATTCTTAAATAATCATTCTAATTTTTTCTATTTATTTTTTCTAAATATTTTAATATTAAATCAGCACCAACTACAGCATCATCAATATCAATATTTTCATTAGGATTATGACTTATCCCATTTTCACAAGGGATAAATAACATATTGGTATTACATATATCGGTAAGCGTCATAGCATCATGACTTGGACCACTATGCATAATTTTATAGCTTATATTTTCTTCTTTTGCTATACTTTCTAAATCCTCAATTCCTTTTTTATATAATTCTACAGATGGAGTAATTTTAAACTCTTCAATCTCATATTCTAAGTCGCGTCTTTTAGCTACTTCAGCCACTACAGATTTTGCTTTTTCTCTCATTCTCTTCATCGAGTCAACATAAATATCTCTAAAATCTATACTAAAAGTCGTCTTTCCAGGTATCACATTTAATGAGTTAGGACTATTTTTTATATATCCGACAGTCCCCACACTAGTTTCTGTCTCATTATTTCCTATTTCTTCAACTTTTAGAATTATTTCAGAAGCAGCGCATAGCGCATCATGTCTAAAGTCCATTGGTGTAGCTCCAGAATGTTCTGCAACTCCATTAATAGTTACTATTAACCTACACGAACCAGCTATAGTGGTAATAATCCCTATACTTTTATTTTCAGACTCTAAAACCCTAGACTGTTCTATATGAATCTCCATAAAACTTTTTATATCTGAAATAATTTCTGTATTAGGATTTAATGATTTTTCTTTAAAAATATCACTTAGTTTTTCTCCATTTAAAGATTTAAGTCTATTAAATGTCTCAAGATCTAGTTTTCCAGTAATTAATTTACTTCCGATAGTAGCATATAAAAAGTTGGTAGATTCTTCATTTCTAAAAGCTATGACTTTTAAAGGTATATCTAGATTATTTTCTTTAATATAAAGTAGTATCGAAAGACCGACCGCTACTCCTAGAGGTCCATCAAACTGCCCACCCTTGATTACAGAATCAAGATGAGAGCCTATATAATCATATTTCTCATGTTCTTTGATATAAACATAAGAATTTCCTACTTTATCAGTATAAGTATTAAGCCCATACTCCTTAGCATAATCTAAAAAGCATTTATGCATCTGATCTTCAACATCTGAATATCCGAGCCTTGTATAACCTTTACCATCGCCATTACTACCAATTTCTGAAAATCTGCTTAGAATTTCCGATAAGTATTTTTTTATTTCTTTCATATCCCAAATCCCTTCCAGAATATCTACAATAATAAATAATAAATCTATTAATCCTTAGATTATAGTGTGAAAAAATCCGGTTTTATCTAGATTTAATCTAATGTCTAAAATGTCTTTTGCCAGTAAAAATCAGACACATATTATATTCATTACAAAGTCTTATTACTTCATCATCTTTAATAGAGCCGCCAGGACTTACTAAAACTTCTACTCCGGCATTATGCAGAACTTCTACAGAATCTTCAAAGAAAAATGCATCAGATGCTAAAACTGCACCCTCAATCCCCTTATCTTTCGCTCTAGAAATAGCCTCTTCCACAGCCCAAGAACGTCTTACCTCTCCTTGACCGATTCCAATAGTCATATTATCACGTGCAATAACCACACCATTAGAAGCTACAGATTTTACACAATTTAGGGCAAAAATTATATTTTCTTTTTCTTTTTCTGTAGGCTCACGAGTAGTCATAACGCTAAAATCAAACTCTTCGTAAATGACCTCATCTTTTTCTTGATAAACTATTCCACCTAGGACTTCTTTAGAAGTATATGAGTTTAATTTAATATTTTTTAGAGATGGAATTTCTATAAGTCTTAAATTCTTTTTAGATTTTAAAATTTCTAATGCTTTTTCTGAAAAAGATGGGGCAATTATGACCTCTAAGAAATAACTAGCCATATGCTCCGCGCTTTTTTCATCTACTTCTCTATTAAAAGCGATAATACCGCCAAAGATCGATTCAGTATCACATTCATAGGCCTTCATATATGCATTATGAATATCTTCATCTGCCCCAATTCCGCAAGGATTAGTATGTTTTAGTCCCACAACTGCTGGAGTTTTAAATTCAGAAACTGCTCTTACAGCTGCTTCTATATCCCGTAAATTATTATAAGATAAATCTTTGCCATGAAGTTTATCCATTTTTAAATTTTTATAGCTAACTGGCTCGATATAATACGCCGCTTTTTGGTGAGGATTTTCACCATATCTAAGCATCTCTTTTAATTTATATCCATTAGTTTTATATTCAGGAAAATCCACATCAACTATATTATTAAAATAATTAGAAATAAGACTATCATAATAAGCAGTATAAGAAAAAGCCTCAGATGCCAGTCTTTTTTTAGTATCTGACGACACTGCACCTTTTTCTAGCTCTTTAATAATATTCTCATATTGGCATGGATTAGTTAAAATTATTACATCATTAAAGTTTTTTGCTGCAGCTCTAATCATAGAAGGCCCACCAATATCGATATTCTCAATCATATCAGAAAACCCAGCGCCAGATAAAAGCTTTTCTTCAAATGGATATAGGTTATTTACTACTATATCAATAGGCGTAATATCTTCTTTCTTAATTGTATCGACATGGCTAGATAAATCACGTCTAAATAAAATCCCACCATGAATCATAGGATTTAAGGTTTTTACTCTACCATCAAGGATCTCAGGAAATCCAGTTACATCGTTTATCTCAATTACAGAAACACCATTTTCTTTAAGATATCTATATGTACCACCAGTTGATACAATCTCATATCCTAATTTTTCAAGTTTACAAGCTAGATCTACTATACCTTTTTTATCATATACAGAAATTAAAGCACGTTTTTTCATATCTACCTCTTTATTACTTTTCTCCCTACGACTTCTAACTTATCATCACAAAAATCTCTAACACTTTCTACAAGTATTTTATGTTCGACTTCTAAAACTTTTTTTTGAAGATCTTCTTTCGTATCACTATCATCTACTATAACTGTTTTTTGAGCAATAATTGGACCACCATCAGGCACTTCATTGACAAAATGAGTAGTCGCTCCAGATACTTTTACGCCATATTCTATTACCTTTTCGTGGACTCTAATGCCATAAAATCCCTCTCCACAAAACGATGGAATAAGTGATGGGTGGATATTAATAATTCTATTTTCGTATTTTTTAATTAAAGAATCAGAAATCATTTTTAAATATCCAGCTAGAACTATTAAATCAATTTCTTCTTTATCTAAGGCTTCTTCTAATTTTTTATCATAAGATTTAGAATATTCACCATCTCCACGGATATATAATGATTTTATATTATGATTCTTCGCTCGCTCTAGTCCATATGCCGCTTTTCTATTTGATACAACTAATTTTATATCGCCATTTATTTTTCCGCATTCTACAGCGTCTATTATCGCCTGAAGATTAGTTCCACCACCAGAGACTAAGACAGCTATATGCTTTCGTCTTTTATCCATAAATCGCCTTTAGTTACTCTACCGATATTATAAATCGGTTTATCTTCTTGGTAGAATTTTTGGATAATTTTAGTAGCATCTTCTTCAGAAACTACCATAACCATTCCAATTCCCATATTGAAAGTTCCATACATCTCTTTTCGAGGTATATTTCCCCATTCTTCTAAAAGTCCAAAAATAGGTGGAACTATAACTTCTGATAAATCGAGTTCTGCTCCAAGTCCATCCGGTAAAACACGCGGAATATTTTCATAAATTCCTCCACCTGTTATATGAGCTAGACCCTTTATATCAAACTCCTCAATAAGTGGTAAAACATCATTAACATATATTTTTGTTGGAGTTAGGAGTTCTTCACCTAATGGCTTAGATAATTCTTCAAAAGTATCATCAAGGCTAAAACCTTTTATATCAAATATAATTTTTCTAACTAGTGAAAATCCATTCGAATGAACTCCAGATGAAGGAAGCGCAAGTAATATATCACCTTCCTTAATTCTTTCACCAGTAATAATTTTATCTTTTTCCACAACTCCTACCGCAAAACCCGCTAAATCATAGTCTTCTTCGTCATAGATTCCAGGCATTTCAGCAGTTTCGCCACCTAAAAGTGAAGCACCAGCTTTTTTGCAGCCACTAGCCACACCTTTTACGATATCAGCCATTTTTTCTGGAACTAATTTTCCAGTAGCAATATAATCTAGAAAAATTATAGGTTTTGCACCTTGGCATAAAATATCATTAACACACATTGCCACACAGTCTTCGCCCACTGTGTCGTGTTTATCCATCATCTGTGCAAGAAGCACTTTTGTACCGACCCCATCAGTACCAGATGCTAAAACTGGATTTTTATACCCTAGTGCTCCTAGATCAAAAAGCCCTGAAAAACTTCCAATACCACCTAAAACTTCAGAAGAATGAGTTTCAGATACAAAATTTTTAATTAAAGCTACTTCTTTATATCCAGCCTCTTTATCGACACCAGCAGCTTTATAAGTTATCGCCATTTTTTACCTCTATATTTTCTAAATTTATTGGATAATTTCCATCAAAACAGTGCTTACAATAAATATTTTGTCCGCCACAACATCTAATTAAAGAATCAATACTTAAATACGCTAGACTATCAGCTCCAATAATTTCACATGTTTCTTCAACAGTTTTATTAGCTCCAATTAGATTATCTCTACTTGGCGTATCTACACATAAGTTACATGAATAAACTACTGGAGGAGCAGCAATCCTTACGTGAACTTCAGCCGCACCAGCATTTCTAAGCATCGCTACAGTATTTCTAATAGTGGTACCTCTTACGATAGAATCATCTACTAGGATAACTCTTTTTCCATCTAGATTTCTTCTAAGAGGATTTAGTTTGATTTTTACAGCACGCTCTCTCATAGACTGTTCAGGTAATGTAAAAGTTCTACCTACATATCTATTTTTTAAAATCCCCTCTTTATACTGAATTCTAGACTCATGAGAATAACCTA
>JASBZD010000071.1 GCA_029983595.1 Peptoniphilaceae bacterium | reverse complement strand
TGTGTAAAAAATGAGGACTCTGATCACGATTTTGAAAATGATCCAATCAAGCTTCTAGTAGAAGATGAATGGATTACTGCTGATGGGACTACTCTAGGAGCAGATAATGGTCTAGCAGTAGCATATATTCTAGCAGTTTTAGAATCTGATAATATCGAGCATGGTCCACTCGAAGCTTTAATTACTACTGCAGAGGAGACTAGTATGGGTGGTGCTATGGCGCTTGATTCTTCTATTTTAAAAGCTGACTATCTACTAAATATTGACTCAGAAGAAGAGGGGATATTTACTCTAGGATGTGCTGGAGGAGTGGAGATAGATTTTGAAATAAAAAGAGAGAATGAAAAACCATCTGATGATGATAGATTTATTGAAATCTCAGCCAAAAACTTCTACGGTGGACATTCTGGTATGGAAGTAGCAAACTACAGAGGAAATGCTATTTTAAAACTAGGTAGACTTTTAAATAAGCTAGAAGATTTTAAAATTGGTACTATTGAGGGTGGAGTTAAGAAAAACGCCATACCTACTAGTGCAAAGGCTGTAGTAGCTATAAAAGATATGGAAAAAGCAAAAAGTATCTTAGAAGAGGAGTCTAATAATATTATCGATGAGAATAAATCTACTGACCCTGATGCAGAAATCACATTTGGAGAGGTAGAATTTGATAAAGAGGTAGTGAGTGTTTCTCAATCTAGAGATATTGTAGACTTTTTATATGTTATACCTGATGGGGTGTATGAAAAAGACCTAGAACTTGGATATATCGTTAGCTCTTCTAATCTTGGTGTTTTAAAAGATGAAGATGGATATATCAAGGGAACAGACTTTGTAAGAAGTGAAAATACTTCTAAAAAGCTTAACAAAAGGGATATAATTATTACTCTAGCTAGAAACTATGGATTTAGCGTAGATGAAAATAACGGATACCCTGGATGGCAACGAGAGGACTCTCCAATTAACGATCTTTTCTTAAAACTTTGGAAAGAAGAGACTGGAGAAGATGCAGAGCTTAACGTAACTCATGGAGGACTTGAGTGTGGAGTTTTAAAAGATAAAATGAATGATACTCAGTTTATCTCATTTGGACCAGATATTGAAAATGCTCATAGTCCTAGAGAAAAGCTAAATATTGAGTCTGCAAGACGTGTTTATGAATTTTTAGTATCAGCTTTAAAAGAGATTAGATAGGTTTTTTATGATTAAAAATTATAAAAAATTAATCTTGTCATTAGTTATCGGTTTTATTGCAGCAATACTAATTTTAACGATATTTATCACAATAGGATATAATGAAGTATATAGTTATAACCTAGACAATTATGATGTTATGATTATGGGGCTAAAAATTTATGATATTACTAAAATAAATGGCGAATATATAGGTAAATCTGTAGATTATGGCATGGGGATAGTGACTGCATTATGTATGCTAGTATCTGTTGTAGTAAGTTTTATAATAAAACGAGATAAATAAAAATAGCGACCGAGCTAATCAATGCCCGGTCGCGTATTTTTTATTCACCATATGGGTTTAGTTGTCCTTTTTCAATTTTTTCATTTATATACTCTTCTTCAGTTGTGCCTTCTAATTCTTTTTTATAACGGTCTGGGAAAAGTATTTTTAGAGCGTGTAGTTCGGCCTCTAGCCTTGCATAGTCTGTATCTCTATAAGCTTCTTTTAGATATCCATTTGCAGTTACATATCCATAAAAGGCTTGTTTTTTAGCTTCTTCTTCACTTATATTTTCATTTGACTCTACTTTAAATTCACTTAGAGCTTCTTCTTTTTGTTCATCAGAAAGTCCAGCTACAGCTTTTTCAGTTTCCATATCTATTACAGTCTGCATTACGTAGCTTAAAATATGTGACTTAGCAATTTTTTCCCATCCAAACATATTAGATTGAGGAACCCATCCATCTAGAATACTGCCTTCATCTACTAGCGTATTTTCAGAAATCATAAACTCTTTTGTATAATTAATTACATCTTCATCTTTTAGTTCAATGCCGTATTTTTTAGCTAGGTTCGTTGCAGCTACTTGGTCTAATAAGCGATAAAATTCATTTTGACTCATATTTAGAAGTCTTTCGTCATAAGCCTTATCTTTTGGATCGTCATATACTTTACCACCTTTATTCATGCGAGATTTAAGTGCAGTTTCTAAATCTATAGGGTCTGTAAAGTTTTTATCAGGTACTACATCGCCTTCTGCTACTTCTGTAGTATTTTCTTCTTTAGTTTCTTTATTTTCTTCCTTAGTTTCTGGTTCGATTTTTTCATCTTTAGTGTCTACTTTTGTAGTTTCCTCGATTTTAGTATTTTCCATCTCAGGTGCTTTACTTTGAGCTTCTGGGTTATTTTGGCAACCCGTTATCGCTAATGTCAGTGCTAATGTCGGTATTAAAATTAATTTTTTATCCATAACTTTCTCCTTATTTCTAAATATCTAAGTTGTTATTTAATAAGTTTTACTGAAGCGCTTGCGCCTATTCTATCAGCTCCAGCATCAATAAGTTTTTCCATAAATTCTCTATCTCTTATCCCGCCAGATGCCTTAATTTTACATTTATCTTTTACAATAGATTTAATAAGTTTTACATCTTCTACAGTAGCACCACCTCCATTAAATCCAGTTGACGTTTTTACATAATCTACGCCACACTCTATACATATCGATGAAATCAGTATTTTTTCTTCTTCATCTAGTAAAGCAGTCTCAATTATTACCTTTAATATTTTATCTTTACATGCTTCTTTTATTCTTGATATTTCTTCTTTTAGATAGTCAGAGTCTTTTTCTCTAAGTTTTCCAATATTTATTACCATGTCGATTTCGGTTGCACCATTTTTTATAGCGTCGGTAGTTTCAAATACCTTAGTCTCGATAGTATTAGCTCCAAGTGGGAAACCAATAACTGTCGTAACCCCTACTTCAGTATCTTTAAGCATTTCAGATGCCATTTTCACTCTACATGGATTTACACAAACTGTAGCGAATTTATATTCTATCGCCTCATCTACTAGTTTTTTTATATCTTCATAAGTTGAGTCTGGCTTTAGATTTGTATGATCTATATATTTTTCGTACATGACTATCCTACTTTATATATTCATAAACTATAGTTTTTTCAGCTACTTTATCATCTGAGAATGAATAAGCATCTATAAATCTAGATATAAAACTATCTTCTAGATCTTTAGAGTGATAAATAGTAGCTAGAACTTCGCCTTCTTCTACATAGTCTCCAGTTTTTTTATTTAAAATTATTCCCACACTATGGTCTATTTTTTCTCCAGCAATTTTTCTGCCGGCTCCTAGATCTCTAGATAATATACCTATTTCTAGTGCGTTAATTCCAGAGATATATCCGCTACTTTCGCTATTTATAAAGCTCATTCTGCTAGATAGTGGCAGTAAAGCTACATTATCAATGACATCGGGATTTCCGCCTTGAGCTTTAATTAAATCTTTTAATTTTTCAAGACCTTTACCATTAGTCATATTTTCCCAAAGCATTTCTTTTGCCTTATCTCGATCTGATTCGATCTTAGATTGGTCTAGAATAATAGACCCAAGCTCAAGAATTAATTTATTAAAATCATCTGGTCCATTGCCTTTAAGTGTCTCTATCGCCTCGATTAGTTCTAATGAGTTTCCTATAGCATATCCTAGCGGCTCATCCATATTAGATACCACCGCTTTAGTATCACGTCCATAGTCATTTCCAATATCTACCATAATACGTGCTAGCTCCTTAGCTCCTTCGACTTCTGACATAAATGCGCCAGATCCAGTTTTTACATCAAGGAGAATAGTATCAGCACCACTAGCTAGTTTTTTACTCATTATAGATGATGCAATAAGAGGGATAGAGTCGATTGTACCTGTTACATCACGAAGTGCGTATAACTCCTTATCAGCTGGGGCTAGGTTTCCAGTCTGAGATATTATTGCCTCACCATATGTATTTATTGCATCTATATATTCTTCTTCAGAAAGAGAGATATTAAACCCTGGAATAGACTCTAATTTATCTAAAGTCCCACCAGTATGTCCCAGACCTTTTCCGCTCATCTTAGCCATTTTCACACCTAGTGAAGAAACTAGGGGGATTAAAGCTAGAGAAACTTTATCTCCTACGCCACCAGTAGAGTGTTTATCGCATTTTATACCGTCAATAGAAGAAAGATCTACTTCATCGCCAGATTCTACCATAGCCTTAGTAAGGTTAAAAGTCTCCTCGCGGTCCATATCTTTTAGTAAAATAGCCATAAGTAGTGAGCTAGTCTGATATTTTTCTATAGAACCATCTAGCATCCCATCAATAAAGTATTTAATCTCATCGCTATTTAAAGCTCCGCCATGTTTTTTCTTTTCGATAATCTCAATAATATTCATTCTTAGTTATCTCCTTGGTATTTAATATATTATTATTGTACCATCATCTAGTTCTAAAATTCCGCCTTCCTCTTCGGAAATTATATTAGAATTTTTATCCTTAATGATATTAGTTTCATAATATCTATAATTATCACCCATAACTCCACCAGCTTCTAAGCCTTCCTCATACCATTTACATAAATGAAATTCATCACCATTTCTAAAAATGATATTTTCAGATGGGTCTTTTTTTATAGTCAACCTCTCTGGAAAATATATCTCAGCCTGATCTTGATAATCTAAAAAAGTAATAGGTGATTTTATAAGGTCAATATACCCTAAGTTAAGTCCATCCATTGGCATTTTAAAAATTTCTTCAGTATTTTTAAGGTCATATTTAATGATAGAAATAGCATTTTCGTTAATATCAGCTTTTATAAAGTAGATATTTCCATCGTCATAGATAGGCTTGTTATAATAGATTCCTTCGATCTGTAAAAAAGGTTTATAAACTTCAAAAGTCTCACTGTCAAAAAACAATATTTCAGTTCCGGGAGTTTCTAACCCATATTTTTTTAGATTTATAACATCATCAAAATCATGAGTCTCACTTATCTGATAATAAAATTTGCTACCATTTATTTTATCTAATCCGAAAGGCATAAGCCCTTCGACTTTTTTTATATTCATATTCACCTCACAAAATAATTTAAAATAAGTATACCCATATTCCTAGAATAAAAATAGGACGAGCTATACATGGATTTATATATGGCTAAATATCATAGTTATTTGAAGTCTATCGGGGTATAAAAATATTAATAAATTTTAATATGGAGATTTTTATGAAAAAATTATTTAATGAAGAGTATTATAAAAGACTTATAAAAGGAGCTGAAAAATCCGCGCTTTGGTTTCTTATATTTACACTAATTTTTACGGTAGCGATTAGTCTAAATGTTGGCTCTATAGCAGATTTTTTAAATAAATACTCAAGTGGCTCATTAGAAAATATAATAAGCACTAAAGCGCCAGATGAAAAAATAGGTTTTTTACCAATTTTTATAAATAATATTAGGGCGACTATTATGATTTTTATTTTTGGTATTGTGCCATTTTTATATCTACCAATAGTATTTGGGATGCTTGTAAATGCTAGTAATATAGCTACAATAGTGGGATATGCTATTTATGGTGGAGGTTTATTACATGGTATAAAGCTACTATTTATTGGGCTAGTTCCACATGGCATTTTAGAAATTTTGGCATTCTTTATCGCGGCAGGTGCCGTAATTGAGTTATGTAATGCGATAGTTAGAAAATTAAAAAATAAAGAGGACCAAATTATGATAAAAGATGCTTTCATAAATGGTATAAAAGTATTATTAGTAATATGTCTTCCGTTAATTTTCATAGGGGCATTAGTAGAAGGATATATAACGCCAATATTATTAGATAAATTTTTCTGGATTAGATAAGGGGCTTAAATGCCTCTTTTTTTAATAGATTTATCAGTTAATCGTATATTTTGATGGGTATAAGTTGAGTACATAAAAAATTTTAAGGAGAATATTATGAGAAATTTATTAGGTGAGAGATATTATAGAAATTATATGAAGGGGGTAAAGCGTGCCGCTATTTGGTTTATAATAATTATGCTACTTGTAACTGTAGTCGTTTCATTTAACATAGGTGGTGTAGTGGATTCTTTAAATAAATTCCTTATGGATACGTTTGGAGAATTATTAAAAAATATATCTCCAGATGGGCAGATTAACTTTTTTGCGTTATTTAAAAATAACGTTTTAGCTTGCTTTATAATGTTTTTAGTAGGGATTGTGCCATTTATATGTTTACCTCTAACATATGGGATACTAATTAATGCTGCAATAATCGGGATTTTAATAGGAGCTATAAATGCAGCTAATGGATTTTATGCAGGACTTATGACTTTTATATTAGGTATTTTACCTCATGGGATTTTTGAACTTCCAGCATTTTTCTTCTCTGCAGGAGCTGGAGTAGAGCTATGTAGAGCTGTAAATAGAAAAATCACTAATAAAGAAACAGATGTAACTATAAAAGATGCGTTTTTAGGTGGACTTAAAGCGTTTGTTACAATAGTAGTACCATTATTATTAATAGCTGCACTTATAGAAACTTATTTAACTATTAAAATTCTTACTACATTTAGTGGAATATAATTTAGACATAAAAAAAGCTGTCAGAAAATAAAATCTGACAGTTTTTTATTTTAAGAATCTTTTTCTATTAA
>JASBZD010000070.1 GCA_029983595.1 Peptoniphilaceae bacterium | reverse complement strand
ATAATATGTCAAATGGCACAATGTTTAGTAATCTAGACTACTATAAAGATGAAGAATTCTATAGAAAAAATCCACGA
Source organism: Peptoniphilaceae bacterium (assembly GCA_029983595.1). Lineage (GTDB taxonomy): Bacteria > Bacillota > Clostridia > Tissierellales > Peptoniphilaceae > Neofamilia. The sequence goes on along the minus strand of JASBZD010000070.1, from coordinate 6,685 downwards.
TTTAACTTAACCACCATAACTGAAGAGCGTGAATATGAGATATTCTCAGTACTAAAAACCAAAGTCCCAATAGAAGATGGACCAGCATTTTATAACTATTCAGGAAAACTCACAGAAGAAGAATATAATGAGATAAAAAATTGGCTAATTGAAAACTCAATATATAACACAGAAGTAAATCCATCATATAATGAGCAGATATTAATACTATCTACCTGCGCATACCATACAGACGACGGAAGATTTTTAGTAGCAGCAAGAAGAGTGAAGTAGGTATATTGCGAATAATGTATCAAGATGAAAATACTATCCCCATTATTGACCTCCGTGCAAATAATTGTTCCTTGGACCGCTCAGGCCGCTAGGCCGAAATAACCATGTCCTTCGAAACAATTATTTGCACTTATTTATGGCTTTAAGTTTTAACTCTTCTAAAATTAGAAGGGTACTTTATCGGAATAATTGGTTTGGCTATAAAACAATAAAAATTACCTTAATTGATCTTAACCCCAAAATCCGGAATACGGATGTAGGGGGTTTTTCATGCCCAAAATTACACAATTATATTATATAATAGCTATAACAACACTATTCGGGGATAATAATGGAATTAACAGCAAACGACTGTGGTTAGCGTCAGAAAAGCTAAAGTAGAAAGCATAGGTTTATACACACTATGGTTTGTATTAATAAACCTAAAAACATTCTAAAATTAAGTATAAAGTTAAAATAATTCTATCTTTAGATACCTTATTTAATTAAATAGTATTAATAAAATTTACGTATTTTTAATTAATAATTAACAGCAACTTTATTCTTAATAAGTATTGTATTGATAAAAATTTATAAATTTTTAAATTTTAATAGGAGGAATTATGAAAAAGAATTATAAGTTTTTAATTTTATTATTTATTTTATCTATCTCTGTGGTATTTACTGGATGCCAAAAGAGTGAAGAATCTAAAAGTGAAGAAAATACAGGTAAGCTTGAAAGTGAGGAAAAAACAACAGAAAATAAAGATATATTAAATTTTGCTATTTCAGTTGACCCAGATGGGCTAGATCCTCAGAGGACAACTGCAGCAAGTACCTTCCAAATTACAAGTAATATTTATGATACTTTAGTCAATGTTTCAAGTGATGGAGAATATGAAGCAGGCCTTGCTGATTCATGGAAAATAAGTGATGATGGCCTAGATATTATTTTTAAATTAAAAAAGGATATTAAGTTTCATAATGGAAAAGAATTTAATGCTGATGCAGTTAAAAAATCTTTTGAAAGATTAAAAGATTCTGAATCTCCAAGAGCTAGTGATTATGAAAATATAGTAGAAATTGAAGTTTTAGCAGATGATGAAATTAAATTTATAACTGAAGAACTAGATGTTGAATTACTTTCAAAGTTTGCTTATCCATGGACTGCAATAGTGGAAGTTTCATCTGCTGATGGATTAAAAAATAATCCTGTAGGTACAGGACCATATATGCTTGAAGAATGGATTCCTCAAGAAAAAATAGTTTTAAGAAAATTTGATGACGGTCCATCCCAAGCAAATATTGAAAAAGTTGTTATGAAAACTATACCAGACCCACAATCAAAAATCTTAGCGTTAGAATCTGGTGAAATTGATATTGCTGCAATAGATGGTATGCAAGTAGAGATGGTAGAACCTATTGATGGATATAAGATTGAACAAAATCCAACAAACGCACTCCAATTAATGGCTATGAATACTAAAAATGAATATTTATCAGATAAAAAAGTTCGTCAAGCCATAACAAAAGCAGTAAATAAAGATAGTTTAATTGAAAATATTTGGTATGGCTATGGAGAAAAAATTGGATCTCATTATCCACCTATTTTAAAAGAGTACGTTGATTATTCTAAAAACCTAAGTTATGATCTTGAATCTGCAAAAAAACTAATGGAAGAAGCGGGTTATAAAGACGGATTTACACTAAAAATGTACTTGCCAAAAGATTATCCAGCTTATGTAGATGCTGGTCAATTAATAGCTGAAGATTTAAAAGCAATAAATATAAATTGTGAGATTGAAATTGTAGAGTGGGCATACTGGTTAGAAAGTGTTTATCAAGGAAGAAATTATGATTTAACAGTAGTTGGTCATACCGGAAGACTTGATCCATATCAATGGCTAGCAAGATATGAATCTGATAGTCCAGAAAACTATGTTAATTTTTCTAATCAAAGAGTTGATGAAATATTAAATACAGCTCCAAAGACTATGGATGAAAATGAAAGAATAGAGATGTATAAAGAATTACAAGAAATATTATCTCAAGAAGCACCAGCTTTATATATTCAATCACCTATTAATATAATGGCTATGAAAGACACATTAAATGGATATGAAAGTTACCCAATAGATATCTATAGACTAAAAGATTTAAAATTTAAATAAAATTATGTTTAAATATACAGTTAAAAGGATTTTGCAGGGATTCTTATTAATATTTATTGTTTCTATTATAACTTTTTTAATATTAAAAGTAATTCCTGCAGATCCTGCAACTTTAATATTAGGAACCGAAGCATCAGCTGAAAATATAGAAAGATTAAGAGAGTCCATGGGTCTAAATAGGCCATATTATATTCAATATATAGAATGGATTTCAAAAGCTGTAATGGGAGATTTAGGACAGAGTTATTATTTTGGAAAAAGTGTAAAGACATTAATTTCTGAAAGACTAACTACAACTTTTTTATTAGCTAGTGTTTCTATAATTATAAGCTTTATACTTTCCGTACTATTAGGAATTATAGCTTCTCTAAATAGGGGGGGGATTATTGATCATATAATAAGATTTATAACTCAAATCTCAACAGCTATGCCTAGTTTTTGGTTGGGAATGATTGCTCTAACATATTTAGCAGCTAGGTTAAAAATATTTCCTATAACATCTTCAATAGATTTTTCTAATAGTTTATCTGAAAATATTTATAATATTATTTTACCAGCTATGGTGCTTAGCTTGGGACAAATGGGCACATTAATTAGACAAGTTAGAAGCTCAATGATCTATGTGTTGGACTCAGATTATATTTTAAATGCAAAAATTAGAGGACTTTCTTATAGAAAAATAATTTTTAAATATGCATTAAAAAGTGCCATAATAGCACCTATTACTCTTACAGGACTGCAATTTGCAAATCTTTTTGGAGGAACGGCTGTAATTGAAACAGTATTTTCTTTAGCAGGGCTTGGAAGACTGCTAGTAGTTAGCGTTGAACAAAGAGATATAATTTTATTACAGGGAATTGTATTATTTATAACATCAATGGTTGTAATAATTTCTATAATTACAGATATTATATCTAGCTCATTAAATAAATCTATAAAAATGGAAATAAGTAAATGAAAACAGTAAATAGAATTAAAAAAAATGACAAAAGTACAAATATCTCTTTATATATAGGGATAGCTTTAGTTGGAATATTTTTTTTATTACTTATTTTTAGCTTTTTCTACAAAAAAAATCCAACTGATACCGACTTGGCAAATAAATTTGCTTATCCATCCGAAAGATATATTCTAGGAACAGATCATTTTGGTAGAGATAACCTAGCTAGAATTATGTTTTCTATGAGATCTGTTTTTTCAGTTGGAGTAGGATCTGTTTTTGTTGGAGCTTTTTTAGGAACAATTATTGGAATACTAGCTTCTATTTCTCCAAAAACTATAAAAACTTTAATAATGAATTTTATAGATGGTTTGATTGCATTTCCTGGGATTTTAATAGCAATGCTAATTGTTTTTATCCTGGGAAAAGGAGTTAGAAGTACAGTTATAGCAATAGGAATTATGATGCTTCCTATATATGCAAAGCTTAGCTACACAACAATAAAAGAAAATTGGGATAAGTCTTTTATTAAGGCAGCTAGAAGCTACGGAATGAATAAATTTAATGTAGTTATACACCATATATTTCCTTTATTACTTCCCAAAATAATAATTCAGATTTCATCAAATATTTCTTCAGCAATAATGATAGAATCAAGTTTATCATTTTTGGGACTAGGTATACAGCCACCAAATGCTAGTCTTGGACTTATGTTAAAAGAAGCGCAAAAATTTGCATTAGTATATCCACACATTATTTTGCCTCCAGGAATAAGCTTAATCTTAATTAATCTAGCTTTTATATTTATTGGAGACAGCTTAAATGATAAATTAGTTTTGAGGAATGAAAAATGACAAACATTTTAGAAATAAGTAATTTATCAGTTATAAATAAGAATGAACAAAAGTTATTAGATAATATATCTATTTCTATAAAAAAGGGCTCTAGCCTTGGAATCATTGGAAAATCAGGATCAGGTAAAAGTTTATTAATGAAAACAGCTTTAGGATTTTTACCAAAAGGCTTAAAAGCAAATTATGAAAAAAATTCTATACTCGGAGAAGATATATATGACATTTCTAGAGCTAGAAGAAAAGAAATAGTAGGAAAGAATACAGCATATATAGCTCAAAATACAGTGGAATATCTTCATCCACTTATAAAGATACAAAATCAAATCTCTGATGGCTTTATTGACCATAAACTAGGAAGTAAAAAAGAGGGAAGAAAAAAAGCTTTGGACCTTCTAGATAGAGTTGGAGTAGATGATCCTGAATATATAATGTCTTTGTTTCCAAATGAGTTATCAGGAGGTTTAAAACAAAGAGTGAATATAGCTATGGCACTTATGGTTGATCCACTTTTGTTTATTGCAGATGAGCCAACAACTGCCCTAGACCCAAAAACTCAGTACCAAGTTATGGAATTACTTAGGAAAAATCATGAAAGAACAGAAAATTCTATGATAATAATTTCTCACGACCTGTCTCTAATAAAAAATTATTGTGAAAATGTTCTTGTAATCTATAAAGGAGTAGCTCAAGAACAAGATAAGGTTGAAAATATTTTTAATAATCCAAAAGCAGATTATACAAAAGCCTTATTAAATGTAAATGTTAAATTTGATCAAGATAAAAATAAACCGTTAAAAGATATAAAAAACTATTTAAAACTGGAGTAGAAAATGCTAGTTGCAAAAAATTTAGTAAAAAAATATAAAAGCGAAAATTTTTCTATTTTAAATAAAAAATATTTTACAGCTCTAGATAATATCAGCATAGAAGTTCCAGAAAATACAACACTTGGAATAGTTGGTCAAAGTGGAAGCGGTAAAACCACTCTTGCAGAAATTGTTGGGGGCTTGCAAGAATCTACAAGCGGTCAAATATTTTATAATAATATTGAAATTAACAAGCTAAACAAAGAACAATATAAAGAATATAGAAAAAATGTTCAATTTATCTTTCAATCTCCTATTGAATCAATGAACCCATATTATAAAATATCAAAAATATTAAAAGAACCAATGGAGTGTATTCTAGAAAATTATAAGGAAGAAGAAGCTATAGAAAAAATAACAAAGATGTTAGAATATATAGATTTGGACAAAAGTTATTTAGATAAATATCCAAAAGAACTAAGCGGAGGAGAAGCTCAAAGAATTGCTATTGCTAGAGCCTTGTTATTAAATCCAAAATATATAATATGCGATGAATCCGTTTCAGCACTAGATGTAAGTGTACAAGCTCAAATCCTAAACCTTCTTAAAAACTTGCAAAAAGAATTCTCTATAAGCTATCTATTTATATCACATGATTTAGCAACTGTAAAATATATGAGTGATAAAGTCATTGTTATGAAAGAAGGTAAGATAGTAGAAGAAGGAGATACAGAAAAAGTTTTTTTAGATCCACAAAGTGACTACACAAAAATGATATTAAAATATTCTAAATTAAAAGAGGCATAAAATGGAATTAAGTGTGATTGGATACTATGGAGGAAGTGCTCCAAAAAATGAAGCAACATCTTCCTATCTATTAGAAGTTGGAAAAGAAAAAATTTTACTAGATTGCGGAGCGGCAAGCAGCTCTGTAGTACAAAATTATTGCAATCTAACAGAAATTAACAATATTATTTTATCTCACTATCATTGGGATCACTTTAGCGACATAGGAGTATTTATATATAACAGATATGTAAAAAATCTAATAGGAGAAATTGATAAGAAGCTAAATATTTATAGCTTGGGCAATGAGTTTTTTATAAAAGAATTTGAAAATTTTCCAAGCAACAATGTAATAAAAATAGATGAAAACTCTAAAATAAAAATAAATGGAGTAGACATTAAATTTTATAAAACAAAGCACCCCGTAGATTGTCTTGCAATTTGCTGCGAATATGAAGGAAAATCATTAGTCTATACAGCCGATGCAAGCCTAGATGATGGGCTAATAGAATTTTCAAAGAATGCAGATCTTCTAATAACAGAGTGTAGTTTATATGAAGATGTAGACGGATCTAGTAGTGGTCATATGAATATTAATGATGTAATAGAATTAATAAATAAGTCTAATGCAAAAAAAGTTATATTATCACATTTACCAATTTATGGAGATTTTAATAAAAATCTTTTATTAGCTAAAGATAAAACAAAAGCAAAGATATTTCTTGCAAAAAAATTTTTAAAAATAGAAGTATAAAAATAAAATACATAAAGAAATCCTCAATTTTAAATTTAAATAATAACAACGGAAGATTTCTAGTAGCAGCAAGAAGAGTGAAGTGAGATCTATCCCCACCTAAAATAACTGGTGGGGTTTTT
>JASBZD010000069.1 GCA_029983595.1 Peptoniphilaceae bacterium | reverse complement strand
TTATTTCCAGCAAAATAAATATTTATACCATCTTTATTGTCTAGCTCATTATAAAAATTATTAGTAAGCGCTTCTATCGCAGCCTTTGCACCTAAGTATGAGCCACCAATACCAATTACTAAAAGAGCTTCAGATTCATTCTTGATTTTTTCTGCTGATTTTTTTATTCTTTCTAACTCATCAAAATCAGTATTCTCTTTAATATCAAGCCAGCCTAAAAACTCACTTCCAGCCCCAGACTTAGAAACCAGTAATTCATTTGAAGCTTTTATAAGATGTTCAATTTCTAAAAGCTCTTTTTTTTCAATTAATGCACTATCATAATTTAGTTTTAACATAACCTATACCTCTTAAATAACAGTAAGTAACATCATCGCTATATCATCGTTAGTTTCAATATCTGAAAACTCATTTATCGCCGTTTCTAGATTATCAAGTAAATCCCCATCAGATTTTAAAATTATTTCTTTTACTCTATCTTCCCCAAACTCATCTCCATCAGTGTTCTTTGCCTCAATCAGGCCATCTGTGTATAAAAATAGATGATCACCATCGTTTAGAGTGATAGATTTATCAGTATAGTTAGTCTCAATATCAAACCCCAGTATTGGTAAACCATAATTTACAAGCCTAATATAAGTTTGATCGTTATAAATAATAGGAATAGAGTTATGTCCTGCATTAGCATATTTTAAAGTTCTATCTTTTAAGTTATAGATTGCATAAAAAATCGTAAAATATCTATCTGGAGTAAGACCAAGTTCTTTAAAACTTTCTTGTAATCTTTTTAGAACCCTTGAAGGTTGAAATGTATTTTTACCAATATTATAAATAGTTTGACGGATAAAAACTGTAAGCATTGAAGCCGCTACCCCATGTCCAGCTACATCTACAATATATAGCCCTATATGGTTTTTATCGATTTCATAGACATCAAATAAATCTCCACTTAGCTTTTTAGATGGTAGATATTTATAATCGACTCTGATATTTCTAAACATCCCCTTATTAGGAAGAAGCTTATCCTGTATTTTTGATGCAAAATCAAGCTCTGATTGCATCTCTAGATAGGCCTTAGTAAGCTCTCTTTCAAGTCTTTTTTGATTTGAGATATCAGTTAATACTTCTATAGAACCCCTTTTGTTATTTTTCTCATCATATAAAACTCCAGACTGAACAAAATAGTTACGTCCATCTACTTCTCTTTCATCATAAGTTCTATCATCTAGAGAGTACTTTCCTACATTTTTATCTAAATCTTCAGGATAGCTTGAAAATATTATATTGTTATCAGTGTCTTTAATGCACACTAGCTCTAAAGGATAAAATTTTTCATCTCTTTTTTCCATATCTTCCTCACGATAATTTATATATAATAATTATTTTTGTGGTGGCCTTGGCCCATAAAACTGATAATAATTTACTTTTATTCGACCATTATATAGTTTTCTTTTTCTATCTGCTTTTTTATTGATATTTCTTTCTAAATTCTCATCACTTGTTAAAATATATTTAGATAAAGTGTCATGCTTTTTATATTTATTAAATAAATCCACCTCAAGTTTTTTAACATCAACATCTTTTAAGCGTTCGCCATATGGCGGATTAGTTATTATAACCTCATAGTTATTATTTAAAGCTTTAGAGTTTCTAAAATCCTCATTTTTTATAATTATATCTTTAGAAAAACCTAGATCATCTATTATATCTTTTGATAATTTATATGTATCTCGGTCGATTTCAGATCCCCTAATCGATAAATCTATATTTTTAATTGAAGCCTTCGCTTTTTCTTTCTCATCTTTTAATATATTTTTATCAACACCAGTCCAGTCATTAAAATTAAACCCACGTTCTAACCCTGGTGCGATATTTTTGCCTATCATAGCCGCCTCAATTAAAATAGTACCAGTACCTGAAAAGGGATCATAAAGCGTTCTATCTTCATTCCAGTAGCTTAATAAAACTAATGCAGCAGCTAAAGTCTCTTTTAGAGGCGCCTCTCCATGAAGCCTTCTATATCCTCTTTTATGAAGTCCCGCTCCAGAAGTATCGATAGTTATACTAGCGACATCATTTAAAAGAGAAACTTCAATATTATAAAGTGGTCCATCTTTTTTAAACCAGCTCGTTTTATATTTAGTTTTAAGTTTTTCTACTATAGCTTTCTCAGTAATTCTCTGACAATCTGAAATAGAAAATAATCTAGACTTTATACTTTTACCATTAATGATAAAATTTCCATTTTCTGGAAGTATATCTTGCCAATTTATTTTATATACATTATCAAATAGCTCTTCAAAACTCAAAGCTTCAAATCTGCCAAGCTCGATAAGTACTCTATCAGCAGATCTAAGCCATAAATTACATCTTGCTACATCTCTTAAAGAGCCCTCAAAATATACTCTTCCATTTTCTGTATTAATAATTTCATAGCCTAGATTTTTTAGCTCATTTTTACAAATAGCTTCTAAGCCGAAGGTCGTAGTTGCAATTAAATTAAATTTTTCCATAATTACTTAATAACTATTATATCATATAGCTAGATAAATAGTATAAAATCAGCGTAAAATCAAAGTTTATAGGCATTAAAAAACGCAAGTACTATTTTACCTTGCGTTTAAAATTTAAAACTATCTTCTACCTTTAAATACAATTCGACCCATTTCTTGGAAAAAGTCTAGGAAAATATTAGCATAGTCTAATGCGTGAGACTGAGAGTCTCTTACTATTCCATGAACATCATTTACATTTCCAGTAATTGAATAAACTGTCTCTTCAACGTCTTTAGCAGCTGATTCAGCTCTATAAGCTATATCGGTTGCAGTTTCAGTAATTCTTTGAATATCATCCATACTCTTATTAGCAGATCTGATAATTCCAGTAACATCATCTTTATTCTTTATAACGACTTCGTTAAGATCATCTACTAACATAGAAGTCTTAGTAGAAATCATATTTACATTGTTCATTAAAACTGGAGCCTGTTCCATGATATTATCAAGTTGTTTTTTATTTTCATCAACTAATCCATTAATTTTATCTACTAATTTTTTAATAGATAATAAAACAAGCACAAAGAATATTAAAACTAAAATCGAAGCAATCGCTGCTATAAATAATAATACATTATTTACAGTGCTTACTTGATATGGCATTAGATCCTCCTATTTCTTCTTTTTTGGATCTATTTTATCCATGTTGTGTTCTTTTACTACTTTATAATCTAGCTCATCAGCGCTTTTAGCTTTATCTGGAGCTTTATTAGCTCTTTCTTTTTTATCATATTCATTTTTAGCTTTTATTTCGTCTGATTTTTCTTTAAGATCTTCTTTAACTTCGTCAGTTTTTCTATTTAATTTTCTACCTAAATCATCTACTGCATCTTTAGTATCTTCAGAAACTTGTTCAGCTTTATCTTTAACTTTATCAGCAGTTTCAGAAGCACTATCAGCTACATCAGAAGCTACAACAGAAGCCTTGTCAGCCACATCTTCAGCCACATCAGAAGCTTTATCTACAGCTTTTTCAGCAGTTTCAGAAGCTTTTTCAGCTACGTCAGAAGCTTTTTCAGCCACATCTGAAGCTACATCTGAAGCTTTAGCTACAGCTTTATCTTTAAATTCTTGAGCAGAATCTCTAACTTCTAAACTTCTTACATATAATTCGTCAGCTACATCATTAGCAGTATCACGAGCTTTTTCAGCTAAATCATTAGCCGCTTCTTTAAGTTCAGCTCTAGTTTCCTTCCCACTTTGAGGAGCAGTTAAAACTCCAACACCATACGCAATTAAGGCAATTGTAGCACCAGTTAATACAGCACTAGTAACTTCTTCAATAGTTTCTCTTCTTCTTCTTTCTTCTAAATAATCTAATAACATAATAGTTTTGCACCTCCGCAAATGATTTATATTCTAAAGTTACCCCTAAAAATCGCCTTCTAATCAAGTAATATACAAAAATTAATTTATATTATTTTCTTCCATTTCTTGCATTGCTTTTAAAGTCTCTAAGATTAAATCATCAATATCCATATCAAGCATTTCTGCTCCTCGAATAATCACATCTCTATGACATCCGGCTGCAAATTTTTTATCTTTAAACTTTTTCTTTACGCTTTTAAGATTCATATCAAGCGTGGATTTAGACGGCCTCATAAGCTTAGCAGCATATATAATACCAGTTAATTCATCTACAGCATATAATACTTTTTCCATAGTTTTTTCTGGAGGTGTATCTTCCTGACAAGATAGATAACCATGGCTTACGATAGATCTTATAATAGATTTATCAATATTTTCTTCTTCTAGAATTTCTATACATTTTTTACAATGTAAATCAGGATACTCTTCAAAATCTATATCATGTAAAAGTCCGACTATTCTCCAGTAATCATAATTATCAGGGTCATAAATCTTTGAAAAATATCCCATAACCTCGCCGACAGTTATGCCATGCTCTATATGAAACTCATCTTTATTATATTTTTTTAATAGCTCTAAACCTTCTTCGTAACTAGGTACTCTAGTCAAAAAATCACATCCTAATAATATTCATTTATATATTCAGAAATAATAGAGGGATAAGTTTCTTCAGTAAAAATCCCCTCATTTCGAAGTTCTTCTAATAATTCTAAAGACTTTGAATGAAAAATTATATTTTCATAATCAGTAAGTACAATTTCATAAAGCTCGCCTTTTAGATACTTAGACTCAGTCTCTACAAAATATGCCTCAACTCCGTTAAAATTTAAAAACTTTAGAAGTTTATAAGTGGTAATATCCTTCTTATTATAATAATCATTACTTCTAGCTATAAAATTATTTTTATCTCTCTTATAATTCTTGTTTTTTACAGACTTTAATTCCTTAGCTAAAGTCTTATAATATTTTGCCATCGAATTATAGTACTGATAATTATAAAGCCCCTTCTCTACGCTATCAATTTTATTAAAAGGTTGAATTGACGATTTTCTTATAGCATCATAATTTAGATCGATAAACTCCCTTTTTGTTATTTTATTATTCTCGTAAAGTTTAATTAGGAAATTTCGATTGTCGAAGAATTTTTCAAAAGCATTTCGCCTTCTTAATTCAGTCAAAACGATCCTCCTAACCTAAAATAAATAAGTTAGTGCAGTTAAGCTTCCAAGTAGCATAATAACAGCAAGTACTAAAGCTACAATTCTACCTTTGTTTTTATTCTTATTATTCAATTTCTTTCCTCAATTCTAATTTATCTTCTATCTAATTATAAATTATTATGATTAAAATTTCATTAAAAATTATATAATGAACCTTGTTCTAGACTAAGTTCGTCCATTTTACTAATAATCTCATCATGTATCTTCCACCAAGAAGTATCCCAGTTAGAAAATAAAGTAACCTCACTAGGCGCACGACTTAAAATTCTCTGAACTGCTATATCTTTTTTTAGATATGCTAAAAAATAACATACCCTTTTAATATACTCATCCTTAGAAATAATGCTAAATTCATTATTTTTATACATCTGCCCCATCTTAGTGCCTTCTACGATATAAAGAGAATGTAGTTTTACCTCATCTATCCCAAGAATAGATAAGATCTTAGCTCCTTCAATAACATCAGTCATATTATCCCATGGAAGGTTTAAAATCATGTGAGTACATACACGTAAACCTCTTTTTTTAGTCTCTATTACAGCATTAATAAAGTCAGATAGATAATGACCGCGATTTATTTTTTCTAAAGTAAAGTTATTTACTGATTGAAGTCCATATTCTATAGTAATTAAATTTTTATCTTTTATACTCTCTAGATAATCTAATATCTCACTCGATATAGAATCTGGACGTGTAGATATAGAGATACCGACTATATCATCTACTTCCATAACTTCTTCTATATTTTTCTTAAAATCGAAAAAAGGCATATAGGTATTTGTAAAACTCTGAAAATAAGCTATAAATTTTTTCGCACCATATCTAGAGCCGATATATTCTTTATTTTCTAAAAGTTGGTCTTTTATCGAAAGTCTATTATCTAGATTCTCATGCGACCCACCCTCTTCAGAACAAAATATACATCCACCAGTACCGCATTTTCCATCCCTATTAGGACAAGTTAAATCCAAAGAAATAGGGAGTTTGTAGACTTTCTCTCCAAACTCCTCTTTTAAAAATTCTGAATATTTATAATATTTTTCCACTATTTGTTATTCTTATACTCTTTAATAAATTCTAAAACTTCTTCTGCATGGCCTTTAGCTTGTACTTTTCGCCATTCTTTTATAAGATTTCCATCTTCATCAAATAAAAAAGTAGATCTTATAGTTTTCTTAACTGGCTTTCCAAACATAGTGCCATCTTCTAACACGCCATATTGTTCTAGTAATTTTTTCTCATCATCAACTACTAATTCATAAGGAATGTTAAATTTTTCAGTAAATTTATCATGAGATGATTTGGAGTCTTTAGAAACTCCTAAAATCTCAGCCCCTAGACTTTGAAATTCGTCATACATATCAGAAAAATCAGCAGCCTGGATAGAGCATCCTGGAGTATTATCTTTTGGATAGAAATATAAAACTAAAAGTTTTCCTTTAAAGTCATCTAGAGTAAGGCTATCGCTTTTATTCGTTTTTACGTTAAAATTATAATCCATAAATCTTCCTATTATTCTACAGTGTAAATATCTTCAAATACTTCGTGAACTTTTTCAAATTCCTCGTCAGTTTCTATTTCATCTAGTAATGGGTTTCCTTCTTCATCTTCAGTATATCTAAAGTA
>JASBZD010000068.1 GCA_029983595.1 Peptoniphilaceae bacterium | reverse complement strand
GAGAAATTAAGGCTTATTTTATAGAGTCTTTAAAAAATCTAAAGATTAAATATGAGATAAATGGAGATATAAAAAATTCATCAGATCATATCCTAAATTTATATTTTAAAGATTTTAAAAATGAATTTTTACTTACCCTTATGGATATGAATGGAATCGCTATATCAGCAGGATCAGCATGTAGAGCGGGAAGTATAGAGCCAAGCCATGTGATTTCAGCAATTTATGATAAAAAGCGAGCTATGGGTTCAGTAAGATTTAGCTTTGGGTATGAAAATAAAAAAGAAGATATCGATAAGGCTATGGAGGTATTAAATAGACTTGCAAAATAAGATTGATAATAAAAATAAAAAAGTCATAGTCGGTGTATCAGGCGGTGTAGATTCCTCTGTTGCAGCGCTTTTATTAAAAGAGGCAGGCTATGACGTAACTGGTATTTTTATGAAAAATTGGGATGATACTGATGAAAATGGCGTATGTACTGCTGAAAAAGATTTTGAAGATGCAATAGCAGTATGTAACCAGATCGGAATAGACTATTATTCTATAAATTTTGAAAAAGAATATTATGATAGAGTATTTACGTATTTTTTAGATGAATATAAAAAGGGCCGCACACCAAATCCTGATATAATGTGCAATAAAGAGATAAAATTTAAGGCATTTTTAGATTATGCTAAGATGCTTGGAGCTGATTATGTGGCGACTGGGCATTATGCACGCATAGACCGCTCAGAAGATGAGGTAAAGATGCTACGTGGAGTGGATAATAATAAAGATCAGACTTATTTTTTATCAGCACTTAGCCAGGCTCAACTTAGCGATATATTATTCCCTGTTGGAGAGCTAGAAAAATCAGAAGTAAGAGAAATTGCAATGAGAGCAGGACTAGCTACTGCTAATAAAAAGGACTCTACTGGGATATGCTTTATAGGTGAGAGAGATTTTAATGAATTTTTATCTAACTATCTTCCAGCTAAATCTGGAAAAATTGTAGATACTGAGGGTAATATTCTAGGAACTCATGATGGACTGATGTATCATACTATCGGTCAGAGAAGGGGTCTTGGAATAGGCGGCGATGGAGATGCGTGGTTTGTCTATGGAAAAGATCTAGAAAAAAATGAGTTACTTGTATGCCAAGGTGGCGATAATCCGCTATTATTTTCTAATAGACTAATCGGATCTAACTTCTCAACAGTCTCTGATAAGCCTTCACCAGCTGAGTTTGACTGTACTGCAAAATTTAGATATCGTCAAAAAGATATTAACGCACATGTAAAAGTTTTAGAAGGCGGAAAAGTAGAAGTAACATATGATAACACAAAATCAGTTACTCCAGGCCAACAAGCAGTATTTTATGATGAAGAAATCTGCATAGGTTCGGCCGTAATCGATGAAGTCTATATGGATGATAGAAGATTAAAAGTTTAGAATCTAAAATCAAAAACTAAATATATAATTTTATAAAAAATTAAGACAAGTGAAGAATAAATCACTTGTCTTTTTTTGTTTTAACCCTATTTTATTAAATTTTCCACTATCTCTACAGCCTCTTTCATATCTTTGGCCATATATGTCGCATTTTTAAAATCATTATCCATTGTCTCTTCATTAGGAATAGCTATAACTGGCATATTGCCATTAAATGCAGCTTTTACGCCTTTTTCAGCATCCTCAATTGCAATACACTCCTCTGGCTTTAGCCCGAGTTCTTCAGCTGATTTTAGCCATACTTCTGGATCTGGTTTTCTATTTATCACATCATCAGCAGATAAGAAAAACTCCATATATTTTAAAATATCAAACTTTTCTAAAACATATAAAACTACATATCTAGGAGATGCACTAGCTACAGCCATTGGGACACGACCATAAAAATGTTTTATAAATTCTAACGCATATGGCATAGGTTTAAGCTCTTCTTCTAAAAGTATATCAAAATACTCTTTTTTTCTACCTCTTACTACACGAGCGTCCATATCAGAGCCTTTTAATTCCAGCACATCATCTGTACCTAGCCCATCTCGTATCCAATAAGCGCGATATTCTTCTTCATTAAGTGGGATATTATAATCATCAAAAGCCTTAATAAAAGCCTTCATATGAAGTTTTTCTGTATCAGAAATAAGTCCATCCATATCTAAAATTATGCCTTTTATCATAATTCACCTCACTTTAAATTTATACCCAAAATAAATAACCTATTTTAATTTACTCTTTTACTAAAATAAAAAAACGATCATAAACTATGACCGCTTAAATAATAATGGAGGTGGTAGCCAGATTTGAACTGGCGAGTAAAGGTGTTGCAGACCTGTGCCTTACCACTTGGCTATACCACCGTAAAAACTAATATACCATAACTATTAAGATTTTTCAAATTAATTTTATATTTTCTTAATATAACTATAAAAAGTTTATCTATGCTTTACATAGTATATTATTATACTTATTAAAATACTGATATTTACATAATAATAGAACTAAATATAGCTTTTTATTAAAGATAAAATTACTATGATTCTAAATATATAATAAATTTTTATGGAATTGTAAAATAAATATAATCAGATTGTTAAATAAAATCTCATTATCTCAACTTAGCACGTGAAAATACATATTTTACATCAATTTTAGTCTAAAGTGAAAAATTGGTGATAAAATCCCACTTGTGACTAAAATTAAACGGGGGAAATAAACTATGCATTTAACTGATCGAATTATTGATATTCCTTTAGACGAGGACAACATTTTACTTATTAATAGTATAAGTAGCGCTTTAGATATCGTTGATAAACCTACTTATGAAAAAATTAAAAACTTTAAAAATGGAAAGCCTATAGGCGATATGAAACTATTAGGTCAGCTAAAACAAAGAGGCTATATCTTTGAAAATGATTCTGATGAAGATAAATTAATTAATAAATTCTCAAAATTTCACGAGCAAATGTCTAAATTTAATAGAAATCTAGTTTTTACAATTTGCCCTACTATGGGATGTAATTTAAGATGTGTCTATTGTTTTGAGGGAGATGACAATTTATCAAACCCTAAAATCATGACTGAAGGTCAGCTACATACTATATTTGATTTTATTGACAAGACTATTGCAGAGCAATATGAGCTAGTAAAAAATATGAAAGTAAATGGAGAGGATGCTGATCCTAGCGAGATTTTTAAAGCTCAAATTTCTATTTTTGGTGGTGAACCTCTACTTTTAAAAAATAGACCATTAATTGAAGATATTTTAGAGTTTGGAAAAGAGAGATCTTTAGGCGTATCGATTATTACTAATGGGACTACTATCGATAAATATATAGATTTACTTAAACAATATGATAATGTGGCAGTTCAAATTACTCTAGATGGCTCAAAATCTATTCACGATACTAGAAGAGTAGGAGTAAATAAAACTGGGACTTTTGATAAAATAATCGAAAGTGTAGATATTTTAGATAACGCTGGAATTAATGTGCATTTAAGAACTAATGTAAATGAAGATAATATCGAGAGTATCTCAGAGCTTAGAGATTTTATTATTGAAAAAGGATGGCATAATTCTAAAAATATATATCCTTATGTAGCTCCAGTTATGGACTATTGTGATGGGAAAAATAATTCAATGCCAGAGAGCGTTTTATATAGAGAAGTTTTAAAAATTGAACCTAATCTAGGTAAAGAAGAAGCTGTAATTAAAACTGTTTCTGCTCCTAATATCAACTTTATTAACGAGTTTTTTACAGATAAAAAAAGTATGAAACCATGGAAGCTAGGATATTGTGAAGCTACTTCTGGCGGAAACTTTGTATTTAGCCCAAATGGTGATATAACTACATGTCTAATGCTAGCTGGTCACTGTGAAGAGTTAATTGGGACTTATGATGATGATGGAGTATATATAAAAGAAGATTTAAATAGTAAATGGGCTGATAGAACTGTTACTAGAATAGAAAGATGTAGCAAGTGTCAATTTGGATTTTTATGTGGCGGCGGATGTCCAGTTGCTGCAATAGACTTAAATAACGATATAGACTGCCCAGTATGCTCTGATATAAAAGACACCCTAGTAGAGTTTGTAACTTATAACAAGGATAGAATTATTAACGGAGAAATGTAGTATGGATTACTTAAAAGTCGTCCCATATGAAGTCAGAGAGGAAAAAGATCTTGACGGAAATACGAATTATATAGTGACTTTTGATAATTCTACTCATATGAAACTTAATAAGTTTGCCATGTCGGTTATAGAAAAGTTAGATGGTAAGAGATCTAATAAAGATGTAGCTTTTATGGTAAGTAATGAAATAAATCATATAGTTTCTGCTGAAGAGATTGAATATTTTATAAAAAATTACTTAATTCCTAGAAATCTTATAGATGGGATAGAGGTAGAAGTAAAAAAAGAAAAACAAAATAGCAGCCTTTGGTTTCATAAGCCACTATTTGAATCAAAAAGGTTATCGCCATTATATGATATTTTAGAAGTCCTAATGAAAAATAGGACAGTAGTAATAAGCCTACTTATAGCAAGTTTTACATGTGTATTTTTATCACTTTTAAAAACTATAAATATAAAAGATGGTATAACATCTATTAATACGCTTCTTATCCTAGTCTTAGTATATTTTTCGATGTTTTTTCATGAGCTAGGCCATGTTACTGCAGCTCATAAATATAATGTAGAAGTAGGAAAAATAGGCGTTGGGATTTATCTAATGTATTTTCTATTTTTTGTCGATATGACAAATGTTTGGAAATTAGATAAAAAAGAGAGGGTAGTAACAGATTTTGGTGGAATGTACTTTCAGATCCTAACAGTTATTCCACTATTTATTATCTATCTATTTACGAGTAATTTTTCATTAATAATATCGATAATGATGATATTTTTAGGTACTGCAACGAATCTAATGCCATTTTTAAGACTAGATGGATATTGGTTAGTTTCAGATATGTTAGGAATACAAAATGTAACTATTAATTCAGGAGAATCTATCTTAAATCTTATCGAGGAAATAAAAATAAAGATTAAAGATAAAGCGCATAAAATACCGCTAACTGTAAAAGTATATGGAATATATAGTTTAGTAATGGCGATTTCTACTTTAATAGCTATCTTTTTTGTAATAAATTCATCGATAAATATAGCATATAACTTCGGATACTTAAAAACTGAGGTCGCAAAAATGATCTCAAACTTAATAGATCTTAATTTTAGTGAATTCTTTGTACTTTTAAATGAGTTATTTATATATCTAATACCAATTTTCTTCTTAATTAACTTTGTAGTTAAGATTATATCTGGGATATTTAGTAGATTTAAAAATCAAAATATAAATACCCAGACGGTAAAAATGTAGCTATTGTTACGTAAAGTAACCTATAATAAAAAAATCTAAAAAAGGAGGATCTAAAATGAAATCTTTAAACAGTAGTGAAGCTTTATATACTATCGATTCAATCGAAGATTTAGAGCTAAGACAAGAGTATGGATGCTGGTGCTGGACAATTAAATGTTTTTGCTACTCTCTATGCTATACACTTTTAAGCTTAAATATATATTAAGGAGTAGATTATGAGATCACTTAATAAAAGCAAATCCCTTTGGAATAATAGTTTTATAGTATTAGAAACTAGGGAAGAATATGGCTGTTTTATATACAGACCTATCGAGTGCTTTTGTTTTATGAAATGTTGGAACTGCTGGAGATTTCCTAAAAGATTATTTTAGATTTATTTATTAAATTACATAGTTAAGAATGAGGCTATTTATAGATTAATTTGAAACTATAAATTTAAAATATAAATAAATCTTTAATCTCCAGGTACTTATTTAAAAATTAGAATACTTAATAAATTATAAAAAAAGGAGATATAAATGAAATCATTAAATTCTACAGTAGAATTATGGAATGCAGAAGATCTAGAAATCAGAGAAGAATATGGATGCTTCTGTCTAAAAGTTAAAGGGTGCTTTTGCTTTAAAATTTGCTTTAACATATGCCTAGGAATCACTAGAGGATAAGCTTAATAATAATATATTAAATTTATAAGGAGAAAAAATGAAATCTTTAAATAGTAATGAAATGTTATGGTTAGATGAAGTTGTAGAACTAGAAAATAGAGTAGAATATGGATGCTACAGCTTTGATTGGAAGTTCTGTTTAACAGTTTGCTTTAATTTTTGTTTCAAATTATTCTAGTTAATTCTTAATAAATA
The DNA here is from genome assembly GCA_029983595.1 of Peptoniphilaceae bacterium. GTDB lineage: Bacteria > Bacillota > Clostridia > Tissierellales > Peptoniphilaceae > Neofamilia. The sequence continues at coordinate 554 of JASBZD010000068.1, read as the reverse complement.
CTTAATAAATTAATCAAAGGTATAAATAACATATGAAATCTTTAAACGATAATAATAAACTTTGGAATATGGATAATTTAGAAACAAGAGAAGAATATGGTTGCTTCTGTTTTAAATGTTTTTGCTTAAAATGTTTTAAATTTTGTTTTCGCCCATGTTTTACACCATATCCATATTATTAAAAACAGTTAAAATTACTTAATAATTAAATACTTATAATAAATAGGAGAAAAAATGAAATCTTTAAATAATAACGAAATGCTATGGGTAGCCTCTGTAGAAAAGTTAGAAAATAGAGAAGAATACGGATGTTTTAAATTTAGATGTTTTTGTCTAAATACATGCTTTAACATATGCTTTACACTATGTTTTGGATAAAAAATATATAGGAGATATAAATGAAATCATTAAATAATAATAACTCTCTATGGGTTGGAATAGCTCAGTTAGAAAATAGAGAAGAGTATGGATGCTTTAAACTTAAGTTTACTTGTTTCTGCCATTCAAAATGCTTTGGATGGTGTTTTGATACTTGTTTCTTACAAAAGTTTGCA
>JASBZD010000067.1 GCA_029983595.1 Peptoniphilaceae bacterium | reverse complement strand
CCGCGTTTTGCATTAATTAAAAGAGTATCTATTTCAGATAAAATAGGCGATAGCTTATCAACCTTTTCCATATCGCTAAGAGTATCATTTTCGTCCTCAGGAAAATCTATCTCAGTAATAGTAGAAGCCATAACAGCCATAAGCTCAGATTTTATATGGTTTATTTTTTCAGATACAGATCCGCTAAGCTCTTTAAGGCTAGTCTCATAGCTTAAGGAAGTATTAGAATCAATTAAGTCTAACACAGCCTCAGCCTCAGAAAGATCTAGTCTTCCATTTAAAAAAGCACGTTTAGTAAACTCACCAGGCTCAGCTATATCCGCCCCATTATTTAAAAGCGTCTGTAATACAGCACGCACAGCCACAACTCCGCCATGACAGTAGATTTCCACCACGTCCTCACGCGTATAAGTATGTGGAGCCTTCATATATGCCACTAAAACCTCATCGATAGTAGTATCATTTTCTATAATATGTCCATAAGTCAATTTTCTATTTTTAATATTTTCAGAATTTGAAAAAACCTTTTTTAAAATCTCAAATGACTCATCACCCGTCATCCTAACTATCCCAAGCCCAGCTCTACCAATACTAGTCGAAATCGCACATACTGTATTCAAGATTTTCCCTCCTAATAATTTATCCTATATATTATAGATGAAATTTATTAAGCTAACAAGGGGACGGCGTAAAATAATAGTAACCAACTTAGGGGAATGGTGGTATAATTAAAATATAGTAAATTTATAATTTATAGATATATTTTTAACAACTATACTCGCCACCACAAAAGTTTATATTAAGAATTTTACGACTTAATTTAGGTAACTTTTAAGATTAAAATTTCCTCTCATACCCAATGAACAGGAACGACTCGAAAATCGGGTGCTCCTAAGGCTCATTCGACTACATTCTTCGGACTCGACCTATTAAATCTTTTTAGGGCAGACTACAAAATTTCTATTTATACTACTTAGCTCTAAAATATATTTAAAGGTCTCAAACAATCTCGAATGTAGCCGTCTCATTTTGCCAACTCGCACCGAGATTTTCTCACAAGTTCCTTTGTTCTATTGGGTATGATATTTAAATTTTTTGCGAGAGTGAGTTTTATAATGCCATATATATTTAAAACCTTAAATTAAATATGATTATAATAATGCAAGTATAAAACTTTAATTTATGATAGCTATATTTACGAAATATTTAAACTTAAGGCAATTAGGTTATACATAAATAGGAGGATAATTATGAAATCTTTATTATTTTTGCCAGAGCTAAGTTTAATAATTGCAGCTTTAGCCATATCATTTGACGAAAGCGGTATAACTAGCATAATTTTTTTAGTTATTTTTATATTATTAGATTTATATAGAAGGAAAAAAATTGGCGAAGTTAAAATTAATAGTATTCCACTTATTTTAACGCAAGTAGCTGTTTTATTTTTTATATATAAGCGTAATAATATAGCAGCAGTATCAGTTATAACTTTGCAGTGTATATATTTAATCTATAAAAACTTTAAAGAATTGGGGAGTAAGATATAAGTTTTTAAATCTTAATAGAACTATTTTTAAAAAGAGTTCTTTTTAAGTTCTATACTTATGAGATAGTTTACATAGTTAAAATATTTTCTTTCTAAAAAAAGGACTCTAATATAAAATTAGAATCCTTTTTTAGAAAGGCAGTTTTTCATTTTTTATTCGTTAGCATCTGATAAAATTACTCTAACAGTAAAATTATATCCAGCTATATTTTCAGCTTTAAATTTATAGTGACCAGTATATCCACCATGTTCATTAAGATCTATAAATTTTGTTCCCCATTCAGTAAATAATTTTCTAAATACATTTCGCACTTTATAACCAGACGCATTTGTAAGGTCAAAGCTTACCCAGAATGGTACAGTAGTTCTATTGTCTATATATACTTCTGCTTTTCTACCACTTGGTACTGAAAAATTAAAAGATACTTTGCCATCTCTTGATACTAAATCTCGAGTGCTATATGGCATTATAAATTTTCCATCATCTGTGATAATCGGTAGAGGTATACCAGTAGGTTCAAGAACAATTACCTGATTTCCATCTCTATCAATAGTGTTTTCAACTATTTTTACATTCTCTAGTTCAGAAACAAACGATAAATCTCCATTATCTTTCTTATTTTCTACAACTTTTATATTTTTGTTCTTATAGTCTTCTTCTTTTGATATACCCTTTTCTATATATTCTTGTTTTTGTTGTAACTCATAGTAAGAAGAAGCAGAAGCAACATTAGGAACTAATAACAAAGCTCCTAAAAAAAGTAAGATTTTTCTTTTCATTTTTACCTCTTTTTTTCTATGCTACCTTCCTTACGAAGATAATAACACAGTACACTTATTTTAACAATATTTAATTATGTAAATTTTTAGTTAAATTTTTAGTTGTTTTAATCACTCCAAATAATTATTAAGTTTAGCTCTCATTTTATTAATTTTAAGCTATAATCTAATTAAAGAGGTGAATTTATGAATTCTTTTAAAATATATTTAGTAGAGGACGATGAAGTTATAGCTAATTCTCTAAAAAAATTTCTAGAAAGTTGGGGCTATGAGGTCGCTACTGTAGATGATTTTGAGAAAGTCTTTGACGAGTTTATGGATTTTAGTCCAGATCTTCTATTAATGGATGTGTCTTTGCCATATTTTAATGGCTACTACTGGACGGAGATGATCCGCAGAGAATCATCTGTGCCAATTATTTTTATATCGTCAGCTAGCGAAAATCTAAATAAAATTATGGCTATGAATATGGGAGCAGATGATTATATTACTAAGCCTTTTGATTTAGATTTTCTTGAAGCTAAAATTAAGGCCATGATAAGGCGTTCATATGAGTATACTGAAACGTCTAAAAACCTAACATATAAAGACGTCACATTATATAGGGATAAGATGACGATTTTATTTAATAATAATGAGGCAGATCTTACTAAAAATGAGTATATGATAATTGAGATGCTACTTGGATCGCCAGAACGCGTATTTAAACGCGATGAGCTAATGGATCGCATATGGCAGTCTGATGAGTTTATAGATGATAATACTCTTACTGTAAATATTATGAGACTGCGTAAAAAGCTAGAAGATATCGGACTTACAGATTTTATAAAAACTAAAAAGAAGGTAGGATATTATATTGAGCGTTAAAAAGTTTCTAAAGCTTAAAATAAAATCTATAACTATCTTTATAATTTATCTATTCCTTTTATGTCTTTCGAGTCTTTTTAATATAAATATAAACTATATTATTTATATTATGATAATCTCCACTATTTTATTTATAATAAATCTCATCCTAAGCTATAAAAATTTTAAAAATCTTCTTAATATAATATCACAGTGGGCTAAAGAGCCATATAATGCACCACCTGATATAATAAAAGATAGCGAATTATCAGAAGTTATTAGCTATAATTATAAAAATTCTAGAGAAAATCTAGATAATATAAATATAAAATTTAGTAAGTTAAAAGACTACGTCACTATCTGGACTCATCAGATAAAAACTCCGCTATTTTCGTTAGATCTTATTTTAAATGACGATGAAATAGATATATCTCAGGCTAAAAATGAGTTATTTGAGATAGATGAGTATATAAATACGCTTTTATCATATATCAGGCTCGAGTCATCTTCTACAGATTATATTTTTGAGGATAAAAATCTTGACGAACTTCTAAGAAGCTCGGTGCGTAAGTATTCCAAAGTCTTTATAAAAAAGAAAAATCAAATGGACTTTAAAAAGACCGAAAAAATTATAACGACAGATGAAAAGTGGTTTAGCTTTATAATAGAGCAGATATTATCTAACTCCAATAAATATACTAAAGAAGGAGTTATCTCAATATATATGGAGGGAACAAAACTAGTTATCGAAGATACGGGAATAGGCATCCGTGTTGAGGACTTGCCACGAGTATTTGATCATTCATATACAGGTTATAATGGCCGAATCTATAAAAAATCGACAGGCATAGGGCTAAATCTCGTAAAAACCGTATCAGAAAATCTAAATATAGATGTAAATATAGAATCAGAAGTAGATAAAGGCACAAGAGTTATATTAGATCTGTCTAAGATTTTAAAATAACAACTTTGTCACTTTAACCCCTAAATTGTTATATAAATAAAAGGATTTTTGACACATCCCGATATATTATAAGAATACGAAAAGAATACGAAAGGATGTGTTTTTTATGTTACTTAAAGTTTCTAACTTAGAAAAAATATATAAGACAAAACTTAGCTCTAATGAAGTAAGGGCTTTAAAAGATATTAACTTCTCGGTAGAGGAGGGCGAATATATAGCGATTATGGGTGAGTCTGGCTCTGGTAAGACTACTCTTTTAAATCTTCTGGCGATGCTTGATAAACCTACTAGCGGAAAGATTATTCTTAACGGGATGGATTTATCGTCTATAAAAGATAGCGATATTTCTAAATTTAGACGTGATAACCTCGGGTTTGTATTCCAGGATTTTAATCTGCTAGATACTCTTACTGTTTCTGAAAATATACTTCTTCCGCTTATTCTGGCAGAAGAGGATAAATCGACTTTTAAAGATAAAGTAGATCATCTAGCTAAAATTCTGCATATTGAGGATTTATTAAATAAGTATCCTTATGAAATTTCAGGAGGTCAAAAGCAGCGTACATCTGTTGCGCGAGCTTTAATTACAAAGCCGATGATGCTTCTTGCTGATGAGCCTACTGGAGCGCTAGACTCTAACTCATCTCGTGAATTACTAGCCATTTTTAGAGAGCTTCATAACTCTTCACAGACTATAATTATGGTAACTCACTCTGTCATTGCTGCTTCTGAAGCTTCTCGCGTGCTATTTATAAAAGATGGTGAGATTTTTCATGAACTATATAACTCTGGTTTTACGCCTTTTGAGATGCAAGAAAAAATCTCTAAGACTATGCAAATGTTAAGTAGGAGCCAGTTATAATGAAATCACTTTATAGAAATCTCGCAAAAGATGGGATAAAACGCTATAAAAAGCTGTACTATCCATTTATAGGCACCACAATATTTTTTATAGTTTTAATAAACTTATGTTTATCCATTATATTTGATGAGACTTTAAATAGCCTGCATGGAATGAGCAATATGAGTTATATTATATTTTTAGGGATATTTATTCTCATCTTATTTTCTACTGCATCAATATATACTAACTACAAGTTTATTCAAAAGGGAAAAGGATCAGAAAATGGATTGTATCTTATTTTAGGGATGGAAAAGAAACATCTAAACAAGATATATCGCTATGAGCTAGCCCATATCTATCTTATATCTGCCATACTAGGCAGCCTAGTCTCGCTAGTATTATATAAGTTTGCATCAGCGTTATTAGTAAAACTACTAGATAGCAATATAAATGTTCTAGAATCTGGAATATTCCCAAGTTTTATTCCAATAGGGATTACGGCTTTGATATTTCTAGTGATCTTTATAATTTTATATATAATACAAGTATTTAGATCTCGAAACTATAGCCCAATAAGCTATATAAATGAATCTAAATCAGGTGAAAAACCTCCTAAATATCCAGTACTTAATGGTGTCTTAGGGGCATTACTAATAGGAGTAGGATATTATCTATCACTTACAGTAGGTAGCTCAATCAGTGCATTACAGAGATTTTGGATAGCTGTATTTTTAGTAATTATAGGTACTAATCTAGCATTTTCTGTAATTGTATCAGGAGTATTAAAGCTACTACAAAAAAATAAGAAATATTATCTTAAGAAAAATAACTTTACTGCCATATCAGGTCTATTATATAGAGTAAGAAAAAGTGCCAGTACACTAGCAGATATATCCATTTTCTCAACTATGGTAATAATAGTACTGACATCTGGGTTTTCTTTATACTTAGGATCAGATGATCTTATAAACTCGGTATATCCTAGTGATTATAAGATAATAGTAAATGATATAAAAGACTCAGAAGATAAGTATGTAAAGTCAGTAAAAAATACACTTGATAATAAAAATATAGAATATGATATGTATTATTATCTTGGAAGCGCGACAATAGCAGATATGAAAGATGGTAATGCCACAAGTGTCCCTCCAGACCTACCATGGAAGGAAATATTAAAATATAAGCCTATAGCAGTGTATCTAGATAAAAATTCTCAATATGATTTTAAAGATAGCAATGCACTACTCATATCAGCTGACGATACCGACTCTATAAAAGATATAGGCGGTATGGGTCTAAAAATATCTAGGATTGATAAATATCCTATGAAGTTTGCAAGAGAATCTACTGCGTTTGAAAATTATGACGAGATTATATTAAAAGATCCAGAGATATTTGAAAAAATAACAAAATATCTTATACCTGATAACGATCTTTATGACCAGAAACGACTAGTAATTAATGCAGATATTAAAGGAGAATATAATAAAGATCTTGCTTATACTATTAGAGAGAATCTAAAAGAGGACTTCCCAGAAACTAGCATGGTTGTTTCTGATAGTGAATACGATAGAAATGAGTTTTTAACTCTTTATGCTGGAATATTTTTCGTTGGAATAATTCTAGGTCTAGGGTTTATAGTATCGACAGTTCTAGCCATTTATTATAAACAACTCTCTGAAGGACTAGAAGATATATCTAGATTTAAAACCATGCGCCAGCTTGGAATGACAGATAGTGAAGCTAAAAAGAGCATATCTAAACAGATGGGTCTAGTATTCTCATTGCCACTTATATTTGCTTTTTCTCACTCACTATTTGCAATGCCAATAGTTATAAAATTTCTAGGTATAATAGGTCTATCCAATGTCAGACTATTTATAACATGCCTATTAGT
>JASBZD010000066.1 GCA_029983595.1 Peptoniphilaceae bacterium | reverse complement strand
ATTCTCTAATTTATCCAAAAAACTTTTCTATATCTTCATCAACTGTTCCATTTGGTGCTACTCCAAAGTTTTTAACTAATACATCAGTTACATCTTCTGATAAGAAGGCTGGTAGAGTAGGTCCAAGATGGATATTTTTTACTCCTAATGATAATAATGCTAAGAATACTATTACAGCTTTTTGTTCATACCATGCTATATTATAGATAATAGGTAATTTGTTAATATCATCTAGCTCAAATATTTCTTTAAGTTTAAGGGCTATTACTGCTAGAGAATATGAGTCATTACATTGTCCAGCATCTAATACTCTAGGGATTCCATCTATATCTCCTAAACCTAATTTATTATATCTATATTTTGCACATCCAGCAGTTAAAATTACTGTGTCTTCAGGTAGTTTTTCTGCAAACTCTGTATAATATGATCTTCCTGATTGACGTCCGTCACATCCACCCATTACTACAAACTTAGATATAGCTCCAGATTTTACTGCATCTACTACTTTATCAGCTAACTCAAATACTTGGTTATGAGCAAATCCACCAACGATTTCTCCAGTTTCTATTTCAGTAGGAGGATTACAAGTTTTTGCCATCTCTATTATTTCAGAAAAATCTTTATATTCTCCAATTTCTCCATCTATATGCTTTACTCCAGGATATCCAGCTGCGCCAGTAGTAAACATCTTATCTTTATAGCTATCTTTAGGTGGCACGATACAGTTAGTAGTCATAAGTATTGGACCATTAAATGATTCAAATTCTTCTTTTTGTTTCCACCATGCGTTTCCATAGTTTCCTACAAAGTTTTCATATTTTTTAAAAGCAGGGTAGTAGTGAGCTGGTAGCATTTCAGAGTGAGTATAAATATCTACTCCAGAATCTTTAGCCTGTTCTAAAAGCATTTCAAAATCTCTTAAATCATGACCAGATACTAGGATACCTGGATTATTTCTAACTCCTATATTTACTTTAGTCACTTCTGGATTTCCATAAGCTTCTGTATTGGCGCTATCTAATAAAGCCATACCTTTTACGCCATATTCACCAGTTTTTAATGTAAGAGCTACAAGTTCATCTACTGTTAGACTATCATCTTGGATTTTATAAAGTGCTTCAATAAAGAAGTTATCTACATCTTTATCTTCTTTTATTAATACATTAGCGTGATGAGTATAAGCTGCAAGACCTTTTAGACCAAATAGTATTAAAGATCTAAGGCTTCTTATATCCTTATCTTCAGTAGATAATATTCCTACTTCTTTAGATTTTTCTAAATAAGTTTGTTCATCTCCATACCATGATGCAGATTCTGGTAAATCCTCAGTATTTTCTAACTCTTTTTTAAGCTCATCTCTAAGTCCTAGAGTTTCACCAATATATTTTGTTATAATTTTATCATCAAAGTTAGCGTTAGTTATAGTAACAAATAGGTTAAAAGTTACTCTATGAGCTACTTCTTCGCTTATTTCTTTATTTTCATTTTTTAATTTATACGCTACTGCTGCTAGTCCTTTAGTAGCATAAATAAGTAAATCTTGTAAGTTAGAAGTATTTGGCTGTTTTCCACACACTCCTACTTTGGTACATCCTATATTACGGGCTGCTTCTTGGCATTGATAACAAAACATTGCACTATCGTTAAATTCTAATTCTCTAGCTTCCATAAATACCTCCAATTTATTTTTTAAATTTTAACTCTACTTTATGGTACAATAATTATATCAAGAAGTACGTTGTTTTAACAACATTAAAGGAGTTTTACAAAAATGAAGGATTTATTAAGAGCTAGCAAACTCTTTAATGGAGTAGATCTAAGAATTCTGGATACGGATATAATTAGCTATAAAATTATAGAATCTAAAGACGGAGAATATATTTTTACAGAAACTGAATGTATAAAGGATTTTGGGCTAGTTTTAGAGGGAATTGTCGTCATAGAATCCCAGGATATAGATGGAAATAATAATATACTTACTAAAGTCGAAAAAGGGGAGCTATTTGGCGAGTCATATGCTCTGGCAGGCGAGTGCGTAAAAGCTAATGCCAGAAGTGAAGGCGATTCTAAGGTAATGCTTATTAACCCTAAGACAATTATAAACTCTTCAATTAGTAAAGATATAAAAAGTGAAGAAATCGATGAAATCGTAAAAATTAGATATAACTTAATTTCTATTCTTGCTAAAAAAAATATTAAACTTACTGAAAAGATATTTTCTACATCTCCGAAGACGATTAAAGAAAAACTAAGGGTTTATTTATCTTTAGAAGCAAAAAGACAGGGAAGTAGGGAATTTTATATTGAATATAATCGCCAAGAACTAGCAGATTATCTAAGCGTAGATAGAAGTGCATTATCTAAAGAGCTATCAAGCCTTAGAAGGGAAGGGGAGATTGATTTTAATAAAAATTGGTTTAAAATTTTATAGTAAAAATAAGATAATAACTAATAATTTTTAATATCGATACTTAATGGGTATAAGTAGTTATATTTATACTGGAGGAATTTTATGAAGTGGGAAGATCGTAGAAGGAGTTCTAACGTAACTAGAAGTAGCGGTGGCTCTATTTTTGGTAGATCTAGTAGAAATACAAATAGCTATCAAAGATCGCCTAAAGGTAGACGAGGGGGAAGGATGCCAATTCCAATTCCTATCCCTACTGGTGGCAGACGCCGTAGAGGTGGAATCGGCGGTGGAGGAATAGGCTGCGGAACTATTATTCTTATTTTAGTTCTATATATGGTATTTAATGGATTATTTAGTGGAAATAATGATTATTATGGCGAAGAACCTAGAAGACAACCTCAAACTCAAACTCAGACCCAATCTCAATTACCACAAAACCAAAATAGTAGAGAGAGAATGGAAGATTTTCTATCTGTAATTTTAGCAGATACAGAAGATGTTTGGCATGAAAAATTTGCTGAATATAATAGAGAATATACAGAACCTAGAATGAATCTTTATGAGGGTACTACTCGTTCAGGCTGTGGAGTAGCTAGTAACCGTATGGGTCCATTTTACTGTCCTAACGACGAGGTTGTTTATATAGATGTTAGTTTTTATAATGATCTAGTAAATAATTATGGCGGTGGGGGAGACTTTGCATTTGCATATGTTTTAGCTCACGAAGTAGGTCACCATATCCAAAAACAACTAGGCATATTACAACAGACAGCACAGCTTAGACGACAACTTCCAGAAAAAGAATATAATAAATATTCCGTAGCTCAAGAGCTGCAAGCTGACTATTTTGCTGGATTATTTACATTTTATGTAGAACAAAAAGGATATCTTGAGGCTGGAGATATAGAAGAAGCAATGGCTGCTGCTGCAGGAGTAGGGGATGATCGTATTCACGAAATGCAAGGAGTTGAGGCCAATGTCGATAACTTTACTCATGGTACTTCAAAACAGCGTAAAGAGGCGTTTGATCTAGGGTATGAATATCATGATCTAGAACATTCAATGATATTTTTTGATAATATAGAAAACGCTCCTCAAAGCTCATTTTAAACATTTTAAAAGCTGACTAATTTTACTAGTCAGCTTTATTTTTATTATCAGATTTTTCTATTATAATGATATTCTCATTATTAGATTCTATATGATTTTCTCCTCTGATCATACTTATCTCTTTTTTATAGCTTTCCTCACCACGAGCCTCTTTTTTTAGTTCAAACTTCTCTATTTTATAATCATTATATCTTTTATAAATATAAAATAACCCGATTAGAGCCGATATAACCATTATAGATAAGCGAATTCTCTCATCTATTGAGTTAAAATAAGAAACTCCATTTAAATAAGCACAGGCTATAACGATAAAAATAGATAATTTATATTTTTGTCTTTTTTCCAGATAATCATTTATAAAAAAATATGTTATCAAAATAAAAATTATACTTCTTAAAATCATATCTCACCTATAGAGGTTTATTCTTTATTTTCCCAAAGCTTCGAGGATATTTTTTAGGCGTTGGAGCAGTTTTTTCAATTACTATAAGAGATCTATCTTGATCTCCTTTAAATAATTTAAAATCTATAACTTCTCTGACATGTCCATTAAGCGTTTTTATGGCATTTTCTGCCTCATCTAACTCTTCATGGGCGTCTTTTCCCTTCATAGCCACAAATATCCCACCTGGTGCGACTAAGGGTAGGGAAAGCTCGACTAACTTATTAAGTCTAGATACCGCACGCGAAGTAGCAATCTCAAAATTATCGCGTAGTGTGTCATTTCCCATATCTTCTGCACGCGCATGTAGAGTGCGTATATCTGATAGGCTCATCTCATCAATAATATAGTCTAAAAAAATCAGCCTTTTATTTAAAGAATCCATTAAAGTTATATCTAGATTATTATTAATAATTTTTAATGGAACTCCTGGAAATCCGGCACCAGTCCCAATATCTACTAAAGTATGAGCTTCTTTAAACTCTTCTATTTTAAAAAGCATTAGCGAATCTAGAAAATGCTTAATATAAACCTCGTCTTTTTCAGTGATATTAGTAAGATCAGTCTTTTTATTATAAGAGATCATATAATCATAAAAAATCTCAAGTCTAGATAGGTTTATTTCATCTACTATATCTTCTAAGTTATGCTCTTTTAGTCCTTCAAGTAACAACTTTTCAGAGTTAGACATTAGATTGTCTCCTTCTTTGCTCTAGATATATTAAAAGAGTGTTGATATCTGCTGGGCTTATACCAGTTATACGCGATGCTTGACCTAGATTTAGAGGTTTAAAATCTTTTAATTTTTGACGTGACTCTAGTGATAAGTTTTTTACATCATCAAAATCTATATCATCAATTCTCTTATTTTCTAGCTTTTTAAATTGGTCAATCTGGATATTTTGTTTCTTTATATATCCTTCATATTTTATAGTAGTCTCGATTTCTGAAATTACTGGAGCCGGAAGTGGCATTCTATCCTTATCAAATATCGCCACTTTTTCATAATCTAGCTCTGGACGTCTAATTAGTTCAGCTAAACTTATAGCAGTTTTTAGACGAGTAGTGCCTAGATTTTCAGCTATTTCATTATTTTCATCAGTTGGAGTAATAATTATAGAGTTAAGTCTTTCTAGCTCATTATCTATCTGAGATTTACGAAGTTTAAATTTTTCATATCTCTCATCATCTACAAGCCCCACCTTACGACCTATCTCTGTAAGCCTTAAATCAGCATTATCCTGACGAAGAGTAAGTCTATACTCTGCACGAGATGTCATCATTCTATATGGCTCGTCAGTCCCCTTAGTAACAAGATCATCGATTAATACGCCGATATAGGCCTCTGAACGGTCTAAAATTAAAGGCTCACGACCCTCAATCTTTAAACTAGCGTTAATCCCTGCGATTATCCCTTGGGCTCCGGCTTCTTCATATCCTGACGAACCATTAATTTGGCCAGCAAAATAAAGACCTTCGACTTCTTTAGACTCTAAAGATAAATATAAATCACGAGCGTCAATTGCATCATACTCGATAGCGTAAGCAGTACGCATTATTTTACAATTTTCTAGCCCCACAATATGCTTATATAGCTCATTTTGGACTTCTTCTGGAAGAGATGACGACACTCCCTGAATATACATCTCCTTAGTATCAAGTCCTTCAGGCTCAATAAATACCTGATGGCTAGTTCTATCTGGAAATCTAGTTACTTTATCCTCAATAGAAGGACAATAACGAGGCCCAACTCCCTCAATTTCGCCACCATACATAGCTGAACGCTCAATATTATCCATAATTATCTCATGACATTTTTCAGTAGTACGAGTTAGATAGCAGTCCACCTGATCTATATCAAACTTTTTCTCTAGGTTTAAAAATGAAAATGGCACGACTTCTTTATCTCCACTTTGGACTTCCATTGTGGAGTAATCAATACTATCTCTATGGACTCTAGCAGGAGTACCAGTCTTCATTCGGCGAGTTTTAAACTGTTTACGCATAGATTTTGAAAGCTCTATAGAAGCCTTTAGGCCGTCTGGACCTGACTCATAAGCTAGCTCTCCCATATAAACTTTTCCACCTAAAAAAGTACCAGTACATACTACTACAGCCTTAGCCTTATAAATGGCGCCAGTAAGAGTTTTTACACCGACTACTTTTTTATCCTCAATTAATAAATCAGTTACTTCTGCCTGTTTTAGTTCTAGATTAGGCTCATCTTCTAGGACTTGTTTTATAGTTTTTTGATAGTCTTTTTTATCTGCCTGAACTCTAAGCGAGTGAACAGCAGGACCTTTAGACGTATTTAGCATTCTCGACTGAATAAAAGTCTTATCGATATTTTTTGCCATTTCACCACCTAGAGCGTCTATTTCACGCACAAGATGGCCTTTTCCTGTCCCACCAATATTTGGGTTACATGCTAGTAGCCCAATTCCATCTAGATTTATCGTTAAAAGGGCAGTTTTATGCCCCATTCTAGCAGCCGCAAGACCAGCCTCAATTCCCGCATGTCCGGCACCTACGACGACTACATCATATTCACCATATATATATTCTTTTACATCTCTCAAAATTTATTCACCTATTTTCCTATACAAAACTGACTAAATATCTGATCTAAAATATCTTCAGTCGCAGTCTCTCCCGTGATCTTTCCTAGCTCTTCAAGTGCATCATTTAAATCTACCTCGACTAGATCTAAAAATACACCATTATTTAGATCTAAAATAGCTGATTCTAGAGATTTTTTAGCTTTTCTAAGATGCTCAATATGTCTCATATTAGAAACTAGCACCTCTTCATCAGCCTTAATCTTATCGCTAAAGAATAAATCCTTAATTTTTTCTAATAGATCCTCTAGACCTACTTCATTCATAAATGACGTCTCAATATATTTCACATCACTTA
>JASBZD010000065.1 GCA_029983595.1 Peptoniphilaceae bacterium | reverse complement strand
AAACTCTTAAATCTAAAAATTGATTTAAGAGTTTTTTATTTCAGTAAAAACTATTTCTCACTAATATAACACTCCAGGAAATGCTGTATATACTACTGTAGTTATCAAAAATTGTAGTAATATCATAATTAAGGAAATAGTTATAGATAGTACTATAAACCAACCTAAGAATTCGACGATTTTTGCTCGTTCTTCTAATTTTTTATAATTTGCTATCATGTTAAAGCATCCTAGAAGTACTAATGAAACTATTGTTACAATTATATTAGGTGAAAATGCTCTAAATAAATTATCTAAAGAAGAATTTGCGCTACTAGATAATAATATATATATTAAATCAGCTGCGATGATTAGTGTAACTCCAATTACTACAAATAGTGTAATTACATTTTGTTTTAGCCTAATCCCTACAGATTTAAATGATGTATTTGTTGAGATATATAGACTAAAGTATAGCATTATTACTTTTAAAAATCCTAATATTATCGCTGAAGGAATAGTTTTAACGCCTTTTGTAAGACTAAATATTGAGATTACAAGCGCTATTATAAGCATAGGTATTATAAAACTTGATCCTTGGGATAATAACTTTTTGATTAGTGGTTTTATATTCCCGTGCATTTTATTTAGAGAGCTACTAGTTTTAGATTTATTTCTTTTATTAAGTTCTTTATTTAAAAACTCTCTTTCTTCTTTGGTAAGCTTTAGAGGCATAGTGTCTTCTGTGTCAATTGGAGAATTAACTATAATCTCTATGTTCTCAGATTTTTTATTATTTGATTTTTCCTTAGATGAGAAAAATTGTCCAATACTTCCAAAAAAGTTTTTTATAGGTAAGAGTGCTTTATTAGGTTTCTCTTCCATTTCTATTACGATTTTTCCTGAATCTATCTCATCTTTAAAAGCTTTTTCTAGCTCATCTTTTAAAATATATCTTTCACTATCGGAGATTTCTTCTACTTTTATATCCTGACTATTTTTATTTTCTATTTCTTTTTCAAGCTCTATAGTTTCATCTTTTGGTTTATTATTTTTAGTTTCTATTAATTCGTTTTTATCTGATTTCTTCTTTTGATGTGTATCTATTACTTTTTTAGAAAAACGTATATTTTGGTTTTTGTCAGCGTTTAAATAAGGGTCCTCTATCTCATCAGCAGTAGTTATTTCATCGTAGTCTAGTTCTTTTTCATAATTAGAATTTTCATCTGATGGGTTTTCAACAAATATTCTATCTTCTAATATATCATCTTCTTTTTTAGAATTATTTCCAAAAAAGAATGTTTTTATAGAGTCTCTATCAAAATTTGTTACTACTTCTTCTTTTAGTTTCTCATACTCATTAGGGGATAGGTCTAGTAAATCGTCCTCATCGTCACTTTCATACATAAATTCTTTAAGTTTTTTAAATACACTATTTTCTGATTTTTGTGATGATGATTTTTCTCTATTTTCTAGATTATCTGAATCTGACTTAGGTTTAAGATCTATAATATTTTTATCGCTATTTTTATCTACAATATCTGATTTATTAGAAATATCTTTTTTATCAATAACTATATCTGATTCTTTTTTTAGATTATTATTTTTATTATCTTCAAAAACTTCATAATCTATACTTTTATCAATATTTGAGTCAGGAATTATATCATCCGCGTCTTTAGTATTTTCTATCTTTGGTTCTTCTAAATTATCTAAATCTACATTGTCAGATTCTTTAGAGTGTGTTGTAAGATATGAGGTATCATATTCTTCCTCTTCAAACATATATTTTACAAAGCGTTTTATTGGATTTTCTAAGCTATTAATTTCATCTTTTTCCTTAATCTCTATTTTATCTTCTATTTCATCAATTATTATTGAATTATCTTTAATAGGTGAATTTTCATATTCTCTATCAAGATAAAGAGATGTGTCGTAGTCTGATTCTAAAACTTTTTGGTTTTTAGAAGGTTTAACTAACTCATCTTCTTTAATCGTAGTTTCAGATTCTTCTTCTTTATTTGAAAAGAAATTACTAAAAAAAGAACCTAAAGATTTTTCTTTTGATTTAGGTTTTGAATTATTTTTAGATATATCTATAGAATCAGTTGATTTGTTATCTTTAGATATTATATCTTTTTCATCTTCTATATCGAAAAAACTATGACCTTTAATATTATTTTTATCATAAGAATAATCAGATATTTCTTCCTTTTTAATATCTACTTTTTTATCTTTAATTTCTGATGATATTTTATTTTCTTTATTATCATATTTACTTAAAGATTTTATATCTATATTTTCATTATTTTTATTAACTAAATCTTTATATGAACCTAAAAACTCTTCTCTTTTAAATACCATGGTATCTTTTTTATAAGAATTCTTATCCTTATCATTAGAAGAATCAGAAATAACAGCCTTTTTATATTTATAAGGCTTTCTATTTTCGGCTATACTATCTTCATTGATTTTTTTATCAATTTTTGAATTGATTTTAGAATCTAAATCTAGATTTGAGCTTTCAGACTCAAGATTCTCTTGATTAAAATAGCTTTTATATTCAGCTAGGTTAGCTCCACAGAAAAGACAAAAGTTGCTTTCTTCTGGGACTTTTTTTCCACATTTATTACAATACATTAATTTTCCTCTTTAGTTTTAATGTTAGTCTATCTTATATATTTTAACACATATAATAGTATAAATATCTAAAATTTATGTAAAAAAACGCATCCACTATAGATGCGCTTTTATAATCTTAATCTTTTTTAAATAAACTAGCTATCCAGTAGAAAAATCTTTGTAAAAAATTACCGGTCTGTTTTAGCGTTTCTTGTCCTTTTTCAGATTGGAAGTAATCTCTAGCTTTTCCTATATATTTCGAAGCAGTTTCAGAAACTGCATTCCAATCGATATTTACATTTTTCATCTTCATTAATAGATCAGCTATTTGGTCTACTTGTTCGTCAGTTAGATTTATATTATATTGATTAGAAATATTTACTATAATAGTTTTTGCTTCTTCCTTAGTTTCAGGCATTTGTTTAGCAAATGTAGCTTTTATATCATTTAACATTTTAGCTGTTTCTTCATTATCTAGTTGTTCATTAAGATCAAAAGTAACAACCATTTCTTCATTAGCTACTTGTTTTACATCTTCTGGGATAACTTTTCCTGTAATAGTTTCATAAGCCTTCATAATACCAGTTAAGGCACCAGTACCAGTAACGCTAGTTAATGCAGTAACTTCAACATCTGCATCAGTTATTCCAGCAGTAATAAGGGCATTTCTATACATTTCTGGCGTAATATAATTAATATTATCGCTTACTTTTACATTAATCCCGCTACCTTTTTCAGTTAAAGTTACTTTCGCGTTAGATAAAGCAGTGGAACCGATTTTACCAGCAGGGATATAGCTTCCTAAATATTTATGCTCTTCAGCGTTAGTTACTTCAATTAACTGTGAATTTTCTGCATCAAGTTCTTTTATTACTTTAGATTTTTGATCTTCTGTAAGATCAGCTCCTATACTTATTATTGAGTCCCCAACTGTCGCATCAGCTAATACTGGAGAAGTAACTAATATAGTAGCTAGCAAAATTGCCATTAATCTTTTATTTAATTTTTTCATAATTTCCTCCTTAAACTTGAAGTAAGTAGAGTATATCATAATTATTAAATTAATTTATTACAAAAGTTTAAAGATTTCATTACAATAATTAAAGAGTTGATTATATTTCTTGATTAGAAAAATAGAAAATGGTATTATATTAGTACGCTTTTGTGTCGGAACTGGCAGACGAGACAGACTCAAAATCTGTTGTCCTTTGGACGTGCGGGTTCGATTCCCGCCAAAAGCACCATGAAAATTAAAGTTATTAATATTTTATTGTTTAAATACCTCCACAGGGGGTATAATATTTTTGCGAGGTTCTAGCACTCGATACATATGAGTGCTAATAATAGAAGGTGATGTATGTTAGACAATAGAAAACTTGTGATTTTAACAGAGATTATTGACTATCATATTAAATATGCTGAGCCTATTGGGTCTCGCACTCTTTCTAAAGTCGACTCTATAGGACTTAGTTCGGCGACTATTCGTAATGAGATGAGCGATCTAGAGGAGCTTGGTTATCTTACTAAGACTCATGTCTCATCAGGAAGAGTGCCATCCGAGAAGGCTTATAGATTATATGTTAATAGATTTTTAGATGATGCACTTTCTGAAAATCTAAATATTAAAAATTATTTAGTTGATAGTTTAGAAAATGAGAGCAAGAATGAGCTTTATACTTTAGCTAATAAGATGCTTTCAGAAAAGACAAATTATATAACTGTTTTGATTTCACCCGTACTTACTTCTTTTAAAATCAATTACTTGGTTGTGGAAAGATTAGATAGTGAAAATATTTTAGTTGTTTTTATAGAAAAACATGGTTATTCCAAAAATTATGTAGTTGGGATATCAAATATTAGGGGTATAGTTGATGTTAGAGAGATAGAAAAAAAAGCTAGAGAGTTTTTAGTTAATAAAGATTTTCATGAAATAAATAAAATTTTTGATAGTCTTCCTAGTGATTATCCTAATCGGGTTATAATACTTAAAATTATGGAACTAGGCATGGATTTTTTAAGAGATAAAAACTTTTCTATTTATTTAGATGGTGTTTCTAATGCTTATGGATATTTTGATAATGAAAATGAGTTTAAATCTTTAATGAATTTTTTAGAAGATTATAATAACTTATTTAACTATGCTATGAAAAGTAATGATAGATTAAATATCAAAATTGGAAATGAAAATAGCGAAACTCCATTAAAGTTTTACTCAACTATCTCTAGTAGATATAGAGATTCAAATGATAATTATGGAAATGTCTTGTTAATAGGTCCGACTAGAATGGACTATAAAAAGATTTTAAATATTATCTATAATTTTACAGAGACATTAAGTAGTATAGAAAATAAAAATGAGTATGAGGTGGATTTGTGAAAAAAGAAGACTTAGAAGATGTAAAAAAAGATGTCGATAATTTAGAAAATGAAGATTATGAAATTATTGATGAAGAGAAAGATGACGAAACTATATTAGATGAAGAGATAATTGAAGAGGAAGAGATTGAAGAAAATGAAGAGTCTAGTGAAGAATCAGAAGATTCTAGCGAGGTATCTGATGAAGAGAATATAAACTCGGAATTAGAGAGCCTTAAAGATCAACTTTTAAGACTTCAAGCGGACTTTAGTAATTATAAAAGACGTACTGATCTAGAGAAAAAAGAGTATATGACTTTAGGTATAAAAAAACTCGCAATGGATATTCTTCCAGTTCTAGATAATCTAAGCCTCGCTTTAGTTAGCGTTTCTGATCATACAGGGGATAAAGGCCTAATTGAGGGTTTTGATTTAATAGATGATCAGCTTATGGAAGTACTTAAAAAACACGATATAGTGGAGATAGAGGCTGAAGGTCAGAAATTTGATCCAAACTTTCACTATGCAGTAGGCGTGGTAGAAGATTCAGATTTAGATTCTGATATAGTAGTAGATGTACTCCAAAAAGGATACAAAATAAAAAATGAAGTAATTAGACCGTCAATGGTACGCGTTTCAAAATAAATTAATTTAAAGGAGAATTATTAAATGGCAAAAACAATTGGTATTGACTTAGGTACAACAAACTCTGCAGTAGCAGTATTAGAAGGGGGACAAGCTACAATTATCCCTAATGCTGAAGGTAATAGAACTACTCCTTCAGTAGTAGCATTTACAAAAGATGGAGAAAGATTAGTAGGAGAAACTGCTAAAAGACAAGCTATCACTAACCCAGATAGAACTATTACTTCTATCAAAAGACATATGGGCTCTGATTTTACAGTGGATATAGATGGAAAAAAATATACTCCACAAGAGATATCTGCTATGATTTTACAAAAAATTAAAGCAGATACTGAAAGTTATTTAGGAGAAAAAGTAACTGATGCTGTAATTACAGTTCCAGCTTACTTTACAGATGCTCAAAGACAAGCGACAAAAGATGCTGGGCAAATAGCTGGTTTAAATGTACAAAGGATTATTAACGAACCTACAGCTGCTGCTTTATCATATGGTGTAGATAAGGACCAAGGTCATAGCACTATTATGGTATATGACTTAGGTGGTGGTACATTTGACGTATCTATCCTTGATTTAGGTGATGGTGTATTTGAAGTACTATCTACTCGTGGTAATAACAAACTAGGTGGGGACGATTTCGATAACGCTGTAGTGGATTATATAGCTGAAGAATTTAAAAAAGAACATGGAATTGATTTAAGACAAGATAAAATGAGTCTTCAAAGAATTCAAGAAGCTGCTGAAAAAGCTAAAAAAGAACTTTCTTCTGCAGTAAATACTAATATAAATCTTCCATTTATTTCAGCTACTAGCGCTGGACCTGTTCACTTAAATATGGATTTATCTCGTGCTAAATTTGATGAGCTTACTGCATCATTAGTTGAAAAAACTGTAGCTCCAGTTAAAGATGCTCTTAAAGATGCTGGACTACAAGCATCTGATATAGATAAAGTGTTATTAGTTGGTGGATCTACTAGAATTCCAGCTGTTCAAGCTAAAGTAAAACAACTTGTAGGAAAAGAACCACAAAGAGATATTAACCCTGATGAAGCTGTAGCTCTTGGTGCTGCTATCCAAGGTGGTGTATTATCTGGTGATGTAAAAGATATTTTATTACTAGATGTTACTCCATTATCATTAGGTCTAGAAACCATGGGTGGTGTAATGACTCCACTTATCGAAAGAAATACAACTATTCCTACTAAAAAATCTCAAATATTTACTACAGCAGCAGATAACCAAACTTCTGTAGATATTCACGTATTACAAGGTGAAAGACCTATGGCTAATGACAACATTAC